>QJWJ01000052.1 GCA_003235365.1 Deltaproteobacteria bacterium | reverse complement strand
CAGCAGGTAGTCGCGCGCCCGAGCTTCGACGGGCAAGCCCGTGATGATGAAAGGATCGAGCTGTACCGTCGGTTCCGCCTTGCGTCGGATCACGACGCCGGCGATCAGGTGACTGCCGTCGGCGAGTTGGAGTGTCAGCGCGGCGTAGGAAGGGCGGGCCGCGTCGCCCAGGCGTCCCCAAATCCCCTTGTCACCACCGGTGGCTCCGGTTTCGCCCAGATTCGTGAAGCGCAATCGGCTCAGATCGGGGAGCAGCACCAGGTAGGCGGCAATCATCACCGTCGTCTTGCCCGCGCCGTTGTCTCCTTCGAGGGCCGTGACGTTGCGGTCGAGCAGGTACCGCTCGAAGAACACTCCGCGCCAGTTGACGAGGGTCAGCTCTCGGGCGAAAGCGCGGTTCATCTCTCGGACTCGGGGCCAGCACCTGCTGGGTCACTGGCTTCGTCGCCGGAAGGCTGCGATTGCAGCGCGTCGTCGAGGTCGTCGTCGAAGCGTTCGAGCGAGTCGTCGTCTGCCTCGGGTGTTGGGGCATCGCGCTCAGGGTCGACCTCGTCGTCGTCTTCGCCGCCGCTGTCGTCGAGGTCGTCGTCCCGAGTCTCTTCGAAATCCTCGAAATCGTCCCCGTAATCGCTGTCGCTTGGCGGCTCGCCATCCATCGCGCCGTCCGTCTCGTCGCTCGGGGGTTCGTCGGAGCCGTCGTGTTCGTCATCGAAGTCGTCGCCGAGCGACTCGGCTCGATCCTCACGCTCGACCTGCTCGTCGCCGCTGTCCGTCTCGAGCTCGTGATCGTGCACATCGGCCGCGGCGCTACCCTCCAGCAATACCTCGCCGCGCGCGACGAGTTTGGCCAGGGCATCAGCCGGTGATTCACTGCCGCGCACCGGTTCGGCGAAACGCATGAGCGCCGAGCGCAAACGCACGGCGTTGTTGTCCAACACCTCGACGAACCCCGACGCTCCGAGCTTGCGCAACCCTTCGGCGACCTTGTTGCGAACCGCTTCTTGGGCGACCCGCTCGTCGATGCGCTTCTTGTTGGGGTTGAAGGCACGCATCAAGGCGTCGGTTCCCATTACCGACGCCATGTGTCCGAGCACGTCGTCCCGGGTGACGACCCCGCCGTTTTGCACCGTGCTCGGGTCGAGGTAGAGCAAGGCCAAAGCCTGGCCAACGAGCATCTCGGGCGCGGACAGCTGGCGTTTGCCGAGTCGGTCGCTGGTCGGCAACAGGTAGAAGTAGCCTTCGCTCTTGTGCACGAGTTCGCAGCCGAAGCGTCGGTAGAACTCTTCGAGAACGCCTTGCGCGTCGATCAGAAACGCATACCACTGCGTGTCGTCTCGATCGATGTGCCGACCGCGGCGCAGCGCCAGATCCACGTCGGGGAAGACGTCCTCGCTGACGGCAGTACCGATGTCGTCGATCGCCGCGCGTTCCATCAACCCTGCTTCTCCCCGGCGAGCTGCCACTGCTCGATGGCCAACCCGTCGTCGACGCGTACCCACGGTCGTTCCCGCGATTGCAGGGGCCGTCGCAGCTTGGCGAGGATCGCTGCAATACGCCCCGCCTGCAGGAAGCGTTCGGGCTGGGGCAAGTCCTCCGTCAGTCGCGCGGTCAGATCGCTCAGCTGGCTCACTCCCTCGTCGAGCAGGGCGCGGATGTGCTGCTCCAAGACGGTGTTCGGATCGGCAGTGGGCGCCGTCACCGCCGGTTCGTCGGTTTCGAGCTTCTTCTTGCGGCGGACGGGAGGCGGCGCATCGACGGGTTTCACCTCTCGCAGTACGCGCAGCGCCGGCGCGTGTGCGACGGTCAGGGAGAACGCAACGCCGTGCTCGCCGCACAATTGCTGGCGCAAGCGCTGAGTGAGCGCTCGCGAGGGATCGAAGCGCACGACGTCACGCAGGTAGCGGTGGACGTATTGGTAGTACTCGGACCACGCTTGCTGCCGGGCTCCACCCCAAGAGGCGATGCGGTCCACTTGTTCGACGACGTGTGCGACCGCCAATTGGGCGTCGGGGGATTCGAGATCGAGCGCCAACGAGTGCAGCTCTTCGAGTTGCGCGTGCAGTTGATGGGTGTCTCGAAGCAACACCTCGTTGAGCTCTCGCAAGGTGGTCGACGTCGTTTCGAGCAAATCCTGACACTGCTCCAGAGCGCCGAACCAATCGGCACTGAGCAGTTGAGAGATCTCCCGCTGAAATTGCTCTTGCTGCAGATCCATTCCGCGTTGCCGCCGCTCGATGCCCGAAATCAACTCTTGGATCGTCACCTCGAGCGGCGCGATCACCCCGCTGCGCCACGCATCGGAGCCCTCCGCGTTTCGAGCTCGCCGCGTGATTTCCACCAAGCTCGACATCAGCGTGCGCGTGAGCAGCGTCAAGCTCTCGCGGGTCAGCGTTTCGTCGGTCGCGTAGAACTCGACGATGGCACTGGCCAGGCGTGTCAGCGCGAACTGTCCGGCGCGGGTGATCCCCGCGCCGTCCACGCGTGTCAGCAAGCGTTGTTCTCGCAGGCGCCGCAGGGCGTGTGTGGCGCGAGCGCGTCGATTGTCCGCCTCGGGTTCGACGACGGCGCACGCCCGATCGTAGCCGTCGAGCAGCTGCGGCTCGTCGAAATGCGTAGTCCCGCAGCGTTCGCCCTCGAGGTGCAAAAGGGTCAGAAAACACAGGTCGAGCGTTCCGAGTTCGAGCGAGGGACGCTTCTGGGCCAGGGTGCTCAAGACCGTTGCCGGATCACGCCCGATCTGCGGCTGTTCGCAGGGAACTGGAGTTGCATCAGGAGTGCCGGACACTGGACGCACCGGCCTAGCACGGATGTGGTCGGGCGCAGTATCCCGCAGCGCCTGGTCCGCAAGCCGACGCTGTCCGGGCTTTCAGCCTTTCGCCGGTGTCGGAGAAACCGCGCGGCCGCCGGCAACGGCGCCCGATGTTGTAGGCTTCGACCATGGACGAACGATCCGAATCGAGGGCGGCAGCGACGGCCGGGTCGGAAGGACGCGACGAGACCGTTTCGAGTGGCGATGGGCAGTCGGGCGAAGTCGCCGAACGGGGGCCGATCTCTGCCACCGGACCGTCTTCGGCTGAGGCCACGGCTGGCGACGACACACCCTATGCGGCTCTGCAGTTCCAGACGGCGAGGGACGAGGGCGTACGAGCGGGAGCATCGGGGGCGGCGTCCGTGCAGAAATCGGGGCAAACAGACTTGGCAGCGGGCGACGCAGACGTGGCGGTCTCGGCCATGACGTGCCTGGCGTGCAGCGCAGCGATCTCGTCGGGGCAGTACTACACCTTCAACCACCAACCGGCGTGCAGCTCGTGCGCCTCGAACTTGCGTGAACGTCTCCGGACGGAAGGCAGTTTCGGTCGCGCCGCCTCGTTCGGACTACTCGCCGCAGTGGGAGGAGCCGCCCTGTACTACGGCATCTCTGCGCTGACGGGGTACGAGTTCGGTTTGATTGCGATCGTCGTCGGCATCGCCGTGGGTAAGGCCGTGCGCCACGGCGCCGCGCAGCGGGCGCAGTGGACCTACCGCGGCCTGGCGTTGCTGCTGACCTGGACGTCCATCGTCGCCACCTACGTGCCGGACATCGTGAGCGTGGTGGAAGGTGACGGGGTGGGGCGCTGGGTCCTGGCCGGAGCCTTGGCGATGGTTGGTCCGTTCTTCCTGTTGGCGGAGGGGGAGTTCATGTCGGTCATCATTCTGGCGATCGGCCTGTGGGAAGCATGGCGCTACGCGGCGGCGGCGACGATTGCCGTCGAAGGGCCGTTCAGCGTCGGGGCCCAACGCGAACCATCCGAAGTGTCCGAACTCGAGGTTCGCCGCGCCGATGGTTGAGCTGACGAGTCGAGGTGATGAGTGAACGTATGTCGTAGTTGTTCGACCACTTATCCGCCGGCCGCGCTTCAATGCCCGGCGTGCCACGCCCTCACACACAAGGCGGCACTCGAAGACCTGGCGGGCCAAGCGTCGCAAAGCGCTCGCGCTGGGCAGACGGAGCAGGAGCGCCGAACGCTCGAGCGGATGTTGCGGCTGTTGCCCTCTGGCGCGCCCCAGAGTGTCGCGTTGCAGGCTCGTCTCAGCGAGCTCGGACAGGCCGAGACGAAGCCTTCGGTGCCGCTGGGGAGACTGGCCGCTCTCGGCTCGTTGGGGCTGTTGCTCTGGAAGTTCAAGGCAATCGGCATCTTCGTGTTGAGCAAAGGCAAGTTCCTGCTGTTGGGCCTGACCAAGGGCAAGACGCTGCTGTCGATGTTGTTGTCTCTGAGCTTGTACTGGTCGGTGTGGGGGTGGCCGTTCGCCCTGGGCTTCGTGCTGTCCATCTACGTTCACGAGATGGGCCACGTCGTTGCGCTGCGTCGGCTGGGGATTGTGGCCAGTGCTCCCATGTTCGTGCCGTTCGTCGGTGCGTTCGTGCGCATGGAAAGCAATCCGAAGTCGCCCCACGACGATGCCATCGTGGGGCTGGCCGGTCCCATTTGGGGGCTCGGCGCGGCGTTGCTCACCTACGTCGCCTACTGGGTGAGCGGCGTGAGCCTGCTCGGTGGGATTGCGCATGCCGGCGCGTGGATCAATCTGTTCAATTTGCTGCCCGTTTGGCAACTGGACGGTGGCCGAGCATTCAATGCGATGACACGCGTGCAACACGTGCGAATGACGCTGCTGGTGGCGCTGGCGTGGTTGCTGACCGGGGAGGGCTTGTTGCTGCTGTTGTTGCTGGGGTGTGGTTATCGTCTGTTCAGAAAGTCCGAGGTGACCGCGGCAGATGCACGGGCAGAGTGGACCTATGCCCTGCTCGTCGCAGTGTTGGCTGCGTTGACGACTGTGAAACTTCCCGAATTGAAGTCCAGTCAGCCTGAAGCGACGGTTGGGATCGTTTCTGTTTGTGCACACTGCTCTTGATCCGCGCCGACGGCTGAGTACTATCAGCCGCGCTGGGCAGGGCCTTTCGGCCATTTTGTCTGTACTGCTCGCACAGCCGCGAAGGGCTGTTCCACAACAACGTACTAAACACCCAAACACCCCAACAGCTGATGATGCACCTCATTCCTTCCAACCACGTCGCCCGAGCGAACCGACTCTTCGTCGGTTGGGGCTGCTGCACGCGCGAGCTGGCTCGCGACGTCGCAGTTGCACCGCGCGCCAAGGGTTACGTGTCAGGCGGGAGTAGGCACACCTAAAGTTCTGGAATCGCGGTTCCAGTCTTCGGGTGTCCCACGGGTGCTCGGAGGCGTGAGAAAGCGATTCCTCAATGAGCACAACACCTCGTCTCAGCGACGGCGAGCTGCTGGAGCGTTACACGGATCAGCCCGCGAGGTTGCCTGATGACGTCAGGCGCCGAATCGGGACGGCTCGAGGCCACACGCCGACGAGCTTGAAGATCCTCGCCTACGCGCTGGCAGATCTCGACGCTGACTTGCGATTGACACACACCTGGGTGGTCTTGACCAGTGATGCTCTGGTCGTCTGTCCTCAGACCGGACCGCCCAACATCATCGTCCGAACGCAGATCGGAGCCGCCGAGCTGCAGCGTTCCTCGTCGTGCAACACGTTGCGCGTCACGTTGCGCGAGGGACAAACGCCCCAGGACCGACCCGTCGTGTTGCGTTTCACCCAACGTCAGCGCGCGGCGATGGAGACCATCGTCGCCACCATCGACGGCAGTGCTTCGGCCTCGACGCATCACTCGGCGGCGGACGACCGCTATGCCGCTTCCGTCGCCCGTCCGATCCGCGAAGCGCAAGCGCTGGTCGCCAAGAGTGAGGCGGCCGTGTTGAAGCGCTTGCTTCTGTACATGTTGCCTTATCGCAAGCAGGTCGCTCGCGGCATCGCCGCGGCCATGTTCATCACCCTGCTCAGTTTGGTCCCACCGATGATCACCGGTTACCTAGTCGATGACGTCGTCGGACCCGTGCAGCGGGGTGAGGCCAATGCCAGCGAAATGCAGCGCGTTGCGTGGCTTGCCCTGAGCGTCTTGGGGGCCGCGTACATCATTCGCAGGTCGGCGGCGTGGGTGCGTCTGCGCACGATGGCGTTCATCGGTGAACTCGTCGCGCGGGACCTGCGTACGGCCATCTACGAGCACCTGCAGAAGCTGAGCGTGAGTTACTACTCCAAGAAGAAGACTGGCAGTCTGATCACGCGCGTGACGTCTGATACGGATCGTCTTTGGGAGTTTCTCGCGCTCGGCGTCGTCGATGTATCGCTGTCCCTGGTCATGTTGCTCGGGCTAGGCGTGGTGTTGATCAGTCTCGATTGGCGCCTCGGTCTGGTGATCGTGTTGCCTATCCCCTTGTTTTGCTTGGTCATTCACCTCAACGGCAAGCGCATGGAACATCTGTTCGTCAGAGCTTGGCGCAAGTGGTCACGGGTCACCGACGTGGTGAGCGATACGATCCCCGGATTTCGAGTGGTGCGCGCGTTCGACCAACACCGCCGGGAGCAGGACCGCTTCGCTGAGCGAAACTTCGACGTGGCGGGTGAGTTCAACGCGATTCATCGCGTCTGGACTTCGTTTTGGCCCATGTTGATGCTCGCGGTCGACGTCACCATCGTGGCCGTGTGGGCGTTCGCATTGCCGCGCTTGCTCGGCTTCAGCAGCTGGGCCGGACCGCCGCTGAGCCTCGGGACGTTCGTGTCGTTCTTGCTCTACACGACGATGCTCGTTGCACCCATCGAGGTGATCGGACAAATGGCCCGCGTCATGAACCGGGCCACGACGTCCGCTCATCGCGTCTTCGAGGTTCTAGACACGGAGCCCGAGGTCGTCGAGCCAGGTTGTCCTCGAACGATTCGGATCGACGGTGCCGTCCGCTTCGAGAACGTCACGTTTGCCTACGACGGCGTCAGGCAGGCACTCAAGGGTGTCAGCTTCGACGTGAAGCCCGGCGAGATGATCGGGTTGGTGGGGCCTTCGGGCGGTGGCAAGACGACCATCACCAACCTGATCTCGCGTTTCTACGACGCGACGAGCGGACGCGTGCTGATTGATGGTGTCGACGTGCGGCAGCTCGATGGCGGCGCATTGCGCCGGCAAGTGGGTATGGTCTTGCAAGATCCGTATCTGTTTCACGGTTCGGTGCTCGACAACATTCGATACGGCGCTCCCGAGTCGAGTGAACGAGAGGTGATCGAAGCGGCGCGCGCCGCCAACGCTCACGACTTCGTCTGCAAATTGCCCCATGGTTACGAAACGCTGGTCGGTGAACGAGGACACTCGCTCTCCGGCGGCGAACGCCAACGCATCTCGATCGCGCGCGCCATTCTAGCCAACCCCAGGATCTTGATCTTGGACGAGGCGACCAGTGCGGTCGACACGGAAACCGAACGCAAGATCCAAGAAGCCATGGACCGCCTGGCGGCAGGGCGAACGGTTTTTGCGATCGCCCACCGTCTGTCCACGCTGCGGCGCGCGAGTCGCATCTTCACAATCAAGGACGGATATCTCGCTGAGCAAGGAAAACATTCGGAATTGCTAAACAAACCAGGCGGCATCTACCGCCACCTCTACGAACTTCAACGACAACTACAGGAGGCAAGCTAACATGACCCATCGCGAACAAATAACCAACCGAGGCCCATTCACTTCAAGCGGAACACAGGAGGCGACCGTCGAAGTCGCGAAAGCGGCGTCTCGCCAGCCTTCCTCGTCGCCCAGTGGCAACGGGTTGAGTCCACCGCTGTTGCTGTTCGATCAGCGTTCGGTGGGTGACGTAACGGCGTCGCCTCCGGCCCGAACTCCGTGCACGCGTTCGATTCCGCCGGTGACTACCCTCGGCTCCTTGTTGGCGCCAGTCCAGCGCTTGGCTTCGGCGCCGAAACGGGTGCAAGCACCGTTTGCCTCGAGCAACCCGACTCATCGTTTCACGAGAGAGGTTTGACGTGGAACGATGCGAAATGACCGAGTCACGCAGCGTGGGGTCGACCCGCGCTGCGCGGCAACCCGCTGGGGCACAGATCGAAAACGAGCCCATCGCTCGGCTCGCTTTGCGCTTCGGCGCGTCGGGACACCTCGAGTTGCGACGCGGAAACGACTGGGTCCGTGTCGACGCGGTGCGGTGTTTCCCGTGGTCTCAAGCCTCGCGCTACATCTCACTCCGCGATTTCGAAGGACGGGAACTGTGTCTGGTCGTCGACAGTGGGACGCTCGAAGCGGCGTCGCGGTGGGCGCTGTACCAGGCCCTGAAGGTCGCCGGGTTTCGGCTCGAGGTGACCGCGGTGTTGTCCATCGAAGACGACTTCGAGATGCGTGTGTGGAAGGTCCGAACACGGGGGGGCGAGCGGTCGTTCCAAACGGAATTGGACGTCTGGCCCCAGGCCGCACCCGGCGGCGGGCACGTGATCGAAGACATCGCGGGCGACGTCTTCTTCATTCCACCGCTGCAGTCCTTGGACGCTCGAAGCCGCAAACGGCTCTGGCCGTACGTGGAGTAAGGGGGCTGCACACTGGAGCGCCAGGCGACACGAGTGTCGCCTGGCGCCGGGCTTTGATCGTAATGGCGTTTTGGCCCGAGACTTGGGGCTCGGAACGCGTCGTTCAGGCCAGCACGTCGGGCAGGGTGCCCGTTGCGCCGGAGTCGTCGCCAAACGACGTCACCTCTTCTGCACCCATGACCTGAGCCAGCGTAACCAGAAGCTGATTGTTGTCTTTGGGGCTCGAGCCGTAGTCGACCAAGCGCCCCGTGTTGAGCTTCCCTCCGCCGCCGCCTGCCAGGACATAGGGCATGAGCGTCAGATCGTGCGACGTCGATTCGCCAATCTCGCTTCCCCAGAACACCACCGTGTTGTCGAGCAGCGTGCCTTCGCCTTCCTGGTAGGAGTCGAGTTTGCCGAGGAAGTAGGCGACCTGCTCGGCAAGCCACACGTGGATCTGATTGTACTGATCGAAGCCCGTGGTTCCCGCCCAGTCGTGCGAGATGGCGTGGTGGTTTCGCTGCAGGTCGAGGAACGGGTAGAGGTGCTCGCTTTCGGCGTACGACCATTGGATGGTCAGGATCCGTGTTTGATCGCAAGCCAACGCCGCCGCGGCCAAATCCATCTGCAATTGCGCCGTCTCGGGCAGCGAGCTGTCGTCCGTCAGATTGACGTCCATGTCCAGCTGCGGCACGGAACAACTACCGACGCTCCCGTCACTCGCCGGCGGTGCCACGTCGCCGCTCGAGGGCGCAGCGAGGCGCTCTTCGATCTTGCGGATTGAGTCGATGTGCGCCTCGAGCTTGGCTCGGTCGTCAGCGCCGAGACGCGCCTGCAATCGCTGCACTTCCCGAATCGACAAATCAAAAACACTACGGCGCTCTGCTCGCAGCTGATCGAGCATCGCCGTGCCGCTGCCTGGGTCGGCGGGATCGCCCGGGGGTGCCACCGCATTGCCGAACAAAGCCTTGAACACGTCCGCGGGATCTTCACGCGGCGGAACCGGTGCATCCGCACCGGTGTAGGAGATCCGTCCGCGAACCTCGGCGTCTCGCACGTGGATGCCGAGTTCGAGCGACTTGAAGGTCGTCGGTGGGTCGAGCACGTTCGCCAGGTGTTGGTCCAGCGAGATGCCCGAGCCCCAGCCGGAAGTGGCCATGAAGCTCTTGAAGGCACCTTGACCCAGCGGACGCGCGGTGAGGAAACCGCCTTGGCCACGGGCGTGTTCGGAACCATTGAGGCCTCCGGCGAAGCCGTTGTCCCCGACCACTGCCGAGCAGTGCCGAATGCCCTTGAGGAACAGCAGCCGGTCCTCGAAGGCCTTCAGCGGTGCGGTCAGTTCGGGGAAGCTCAGCGCGCCATCGCTGCCACTGGGCCAGAAATAGTCATTGCGGGTACCGTTCGGCGTGGCGAACACCACCAGGCGCGTCGGCGGCGCGTCCGCGGCTTGGGCACGACGCAGCAACCGGTCGGCATCCAACAGAGGAATTGCTGCGGTCGCGGCAAGCGAACCTCGCAACAGGTTGCGACGCGACAACCTCGCGTTGCGGATCTGCTTCGGTTTGGTCGGTGAGGAGCTGTTGAGTCGGCGAGTCACTGGGAAACCTCCTCGAGCGTCACGGCCCGGCGGTAGAGGAACGCTTCGGTTTGGGTCATGGCCACGAGCATCTCCCTCAGATTGGCGCCGGTTGTCTCGAAGTCTTGCTGGAGTGGGACGAGTGAACAGGCGTCGCCCGCTTCGTCGGTGCGGCCAATCGAATACCTGAACCATTGGGTCGCGACGCAGTCACGAACCTGATTGCTCGCGGCGAGTTTCGTCGCCAACTCCTTGACTCCGGTGAAGGGCCCGTCCGCGTCGTCGGAGCCGAGTATCTGCCCAGTCAGGTCGAGTTCGCGCCCCTCGTCGTCCGTGCGGAACACGCCCATGGCGTCGAAGCTCTCGAACGTGAAGCCCAGCGGGTCCATCAACAAGTGGCAGCCGCGACAGCTTTCCTCGTTGAGGTGACGCGTGAAGCGCTCGCGCGCCGTGCCGCCTTCCTCCGGGGAGGGCGGATTGACGTTGGCTTCCGGAGGCGGCGGGGGAGGTGGATCGCAAAGCATCTTGGCGCGAACGAACTTGCCGCGCCGCACGGGGGAAGTTTGGTCGGGGTGAGCGGCCAAAGCGAGGAAGCTGGGCAGAGTCAGGACGCCTGCGCGACTCTGCTCGGCAGGAAGTGAAACGACGGTATCCGATGCCGGCACCCCGTACAGCTCTGCGAGCGGTCCCTTGGGTAACCCGGCGGATTCGGTCAACAACGCGTTCAGGCTCGCATCGCCATCCCAGATCACGTGCTTGACGAACGCGTCGGTTTCCTCGCGCATCACGCTGTGCATGCCGTCCGCCCAAAGCGGGAAGGCCGCGGGGTTCTTCGTCAGAGTTTCCAGCTTGGTCTGGGTCAGCCCGAGCCACTGGCGAACGAACTCGGCGACGGCCGCTTGCGCCCGCGGATCGTCCAACATCTGTTGAGCCTTGCTGCCGACTTGCTCTGGTGAATCGAGCTCACCGTTTTGCGCCGCGTCGAGCAGTGAGTCGTCGGGGGCAGAGCCCCAAAGCAGGTAGGAAAGACGCGTCGCCGTCTCGAAGCCGTTGAGGCGGACCATGCCCGCACCTGCACCCTCGGTGCCCGTAAACTCGACGCGGTACATGAAGTGTGGCGACTGCAAGATCGTTCGCACCATGATCTCGATCCCGCTTTGGAAGTTCGTGCCGACCGCGTATGCCTCCATCAGCGTGTCGATGTCACCTTGCTCCAGCGGGCGACGGTAGGCGCGACGCCCGAAGCGTTCGGCGAACTGGCGAGCGCATGCCTCTTCGCCGGCGGCCGCGGTATCGCACTGGACCAGCGTCGAGAGGTTCGAGGTGGCTTCGGCCGCGAGTGCCTCGGCGGCTTCGACGTACTTCTCGACGTGGAGCGATGAGACCGTCAGGACCAGGGCGTTGTTGCTGAACCCGTCCGTGACCTCTTCGTCGGGTGGAAACGCGTCGGCTGGCGTCGTGGTCGTGCCGAACAGGTCACGCACGGTGTTGTTGTACTCGAAGCGAGTCAGACGACGCAGCGGCGTCGGCGGCCGCTGCAAGGTCGAACAATCGAGCACGTTGCCGGCGCGAGTGGTCACCTGTACCGGGGCGACCGTACTGCCCGGGTCGATGGGAGTGACGCCGGGGCCCTGAGACCCCGGACCATTGGGTCCGTCCGACCCCACCGCGGGAGTTTGCCCCGGTGGGTTACCGTCGGGTCCCGCCGGGCCGGGCACCGGGAGGCCCGTTGCGGGATCGATGGGCCCCGGTGTGGTGCCGTCCAGGTTGGGAGTGGATTCGGGCGCGTTGGCGCCATTGGCTGCGCCGGCCGAATCCCCCCCTCCAGATGACGAACAGGCGGCGATGCCGAGCGCCGCGAACAGCGCGAAGCCTGCGCCGAGGCGTTGCGGGGTGAGAGTACCGTTAGTCATGCGAATCTCCGACGACGTGAATCTACCGGACATTGCCTCAGGTTCGAGCGTCTCTCTGTAACATCTGCCCGATTCATCGCTCCGTTCACGAAGCTGGACGATTCCGACGCAAGCGGAGCGTCTGGCGCAAATCACAACAGAAAATGCATGGTTTGTTCGGATTGGGTGCTCATCCGATGCGCTCGGGCGCGCCGACTCGCTTCGAGAGTTTGCACGGCTTGTCGCGACTACGAAGAGCTCGACGGCAACCCGTCACTCCGCGTCGGGTAGCGGCGCGTTCACGCCGTCCGTGCGACCACCGTTCTCGTTTTCCAAGCGCCGGATTGCCACCGCACGAGGTTGACTGCGCCGCGTACGCACTCGTCGATTGCCATGGCCAACCAAACGCCGACGACACCCATGCCGCGGCTGACTCCCAGCCAATACGACAGTGGGATCGCCAGTCCCCACATCAGCGCGGCGCCTACGAACCCGGTGAAGCGCGCGTCTCCCGACGAACGCAGCGCCGATCCGGCGACGACGTTGACCGATCGCCCCACCTCCAACAGCACTGCTAGTTGAAACAAGGGTTGAGTCAGTTCCAAGACCTCGACGTCTCGAGTGAGCATCGTGACGAGCGGCACTCTGAAGACGTTGAGGACGACGACCAAGGCCGTACTCCCCGCAACCGCCAAAGCCAGGCTTCGGTAGAGCTGCCGGTGAGCTTCGACGAGTCGGCCTTCTCCGATGCGATGGGCGAGCAGGATCTGTGTGCCGACCGCCAGAGCAATGCTCCAGATGACGCTGATGACCGTCAGGTTGTACGTGTAAACGCGAGCCGCGAGAGCGACGGGGCCCATGCTGATGATGAACATCATCAAGACGATGCGACTCCCTTCGAACGCCAGCGGCTCCAACGCAGACGGCAAGCCGATGCGCAAGATGGGCCCGGCCGCCGAGCGCAGCTTCGCCAGTGACGGCAGAAGCTCGATGCGCAGCTGCATCCGTTCCACGGCGACGACCAGCAACACGACGCCGCCGATTCGGGCCAGCACCGTGGCCCAAGCCACACCCGTCACGCCCAACGACCCCCATGGGCCCCACAAGAACAGCGCATTGAGACCCACGTTCAGCACGTTGGTGAGCAGCGCCTGGGCGAGCACCCACTGGGTCTGCCCACGCGAGTTGGCGATGTTGGTCAACGTAAATAGGGCGCCTGCGATGAACAGGGTGCCGCCAACCCAGGTCAGGTAGGCATCGGCGTGGTCGAGTTCGGTGCCGCTCAGACCGAGCCATCGAGGCATTTGACGATGAAGTACGAGCGCGGCAAGACTGAGGGCGGCGCCGAAGGCACCGTTTACCCAAAGCATTGCGCCGTAGGTTCCGGGAACTCGGGCGTCCCAGCGCGCACCCAACTGTTGACCGGCGACCGCGCAACCCGCTTGGCCCAGTGCGCTGAACACCGCCGCGGCGAGTGTGAGCATCGGCATCAACGCTCCAACGGCAGCTGCCGCTCCGTCCGACTCCCGGCTGAGGAACAGGGTGTCGGTGATCGTCAGCGAGAAGTACAGAACCGTGCTGACGAGGATCGGCCAACTGAGTGACCACAGGCCTTTGGCCATGGACATAGTCGGGCCGCGATTACTACGACGGTGGTGACTCGTTCAACGTCCGTGCGTCGTGCGATGACGGTTGAAGGCGGTGGACGCAGTATCGTCGTGCCTTCGGTTGGCGCTGCAACGCGCCCAACACGCCGCGAAACGCGGTCCGCTTCCTGTGAGGCGGTGCTTGTCCACGGGCGCGGGGACCGATCGCCGACCCGGTGGCCGACGCTGGCGCGGCGTTGTGGACGAACCAAGTCCGCGAAGTTCTTGGGGTCGTTCGGCTGACGTTGGCCCCTGGTCGCGCTGGCGCCGAAGGCCGAGTTCCCAAGCCGCTCGGTTTGCCAAATCTCCCAAGCGTCGAATTAACGAAATGCAGGCGTTCCCGCGTGGTTCGACGCCGAGTTTGATGGCAACATCGCTTCGCTGGCGAGCAGTCGCCGGGATCGGAGTGGGGATCATGGAAGCGCAAACTGCGCGGAGCAGGGTGGTGCTCTACGCAACAAAACACTGGTCGTTCGAGCTCGACGTCGTTCACAACATGCTACTACTGCGGCGCTCTTCCGAGCTGATCGGAAGCATGGACGAGTTCGTGCACCAGACCGTCGAGATCGCGAAGCTGATGGAGGACAACATCGACGTTCGCGGAATCGTCGTCGACATGCGTAGTGCCAAGTCGCGGCAAGACATGAACTACGAGATGGCCACGCGCGGACTTCGCCAAACGACGTATTCCCTGTTTCGGCGTGTGGCCGTGCTCTGCTCGACCGCTGCAGGGGTGCTGCAGGTTCGTCGGCTGTCTGGACCGTTGGACTCGGAGCGTCACCTGGTCACCACGAACGAAGCGGACGCGTTCGCTTTCGCCTCCGTTCGCCAGTCGACTCGCCCGCCTCCACACATCGTCGAATGACGTCGAGTGGGATTGGTTTGCGGTGGGCGCGTCGCGCCGGCTCAAGCCGCCTTGGGACCTCGTTTGGATCCTTGTTGCGGCGTGGGCGCGTCGACCTCCAGCACGATGCTGCGACGGGACAGTTGCAACGCGTTGACGACGTCTTTGCGTGAACCGCCCGAAGCCACGATCCGCCCGACGCTCTGACCCGAGCCTTCGCGTGGCCGAAGCAGGCTGCCTGCTTTGACGTGACACTCGACGAGCTCGACGCCCGAAACGCGTTGTGCCAGCTCACACCCGGCGACGCGCCTCACGCGACCCTGACCCGGGTGCAGTAACCACACCCCGTTGAAGTTGCGCGCCGTGCTCACCAGCTGCGGCAGGCTGCCCAGCTCGATGTCCAACAGGCACTGCCAGGGGTCGAACCCGTAGGAACGTTCAATCAAGTCCATCAGGTATCCACCGGGCGGTCGCAGAGCGATTTCGCCGAACACGGGTCCTCCACTGGTGAGGAACAGTTCGAGGTGGGTCATGCCTCGTTGGATCTGAAAGCTGTTTATCACGCGTTGATTCAAGTCGAGCACTTCGGTCAGTGTCGACTCGCTCAGCGATGCGGGGACGACGTTCGCCCACAGCGGTAGCAGGTACTCGGTGGGGTTGGCGAATACCACTCGGCCGTCGTGGACGAAGCTCTCCACGCTCATCTCGAGACCGTGGACGTACGCTTCCGCGAGCAGCCCGGCCTCGAGGTTCTGCTCGACGTCCGTGAAGGTTCGAGCATTGACGGTACCGCGACTCCCCGACGAGTCGACGGGCTTGAGGACGAGCGGCAACCCGAGTCGCTGAACCAGGTTCGATGCGCTCGTGCGGGTACCGACTCGTGCGAAGTCGGCGCAGGTGATGCCATGACTCCTCGCGGCCCGCTTCATTGCAAACTTGTCACGGCACACGTGCGCGGTTCGGGTGTCGACGCCCGGCAGTCGCCAGCGCGCGCGCAATGCTGCCGCGACGCTGACTGCGGATTCGGTCAGGGCAATCACCGCCGCCGGCGCTTGGTTGGCGCTGCCGATGTCGGGGAATCGAGCGCGAATGCCGCTCCACAAGGCATCGATGGGCGTGCAGAATGGCACGACCCAGATCCCCGCCAATGGGCGGCTCAGGGTAGCGCTCGGTCGACGTTCCGTGACGAGGTAGACCGACAACCCCATCCGTTGTGCCGCTTCGAGCGCTCCGTCACGAGCGCCAACCATCACTACCGTCGTCATTGGAGGGTTCCGCTGGGTCGCTGCGGTGCGGCCCGATGCAGGCTGCGCATCTACAAAGGATAGCGTTCTGCATGACCGTGTCGAGAGTCGGGCTTGGTGAGGCAGCAGCGTGGAAGCAGGACGGAGCGCCTCCCGACGGAGCGCGGAACTTGCATGACGCTTGCAAACAGCCATTTCCTCGCTGCCGAGTGGTGTTTCAAGACGAGAGTAATCGCGTGAAACTAGCTGCGTTTCGTTTCGGGCGGAACTGCCGGCGACGAATTGGACGTTCACCATTCTTTTCGAGTCGTCTCGAATCGACTCTGACGATGGTGAGCCAAGCGGGTCGCGTCCGAACGCTCGACCCCGTGTTGGGAGTGGTTCGGGCGAATGGGTGATCGCCGGTCCGAAGCTCGGCCAGAGTCTCGGCATGCCTTCGACGGAACGGCACTTCGCCTCGGCTCATCCAGAATCTGCTTCGCGCCGCTCGGCGGTTCATCTACAAGGCGATGGAATGTTCATCGAGTTCTACGGCGCCGCCGACGAAGTGACGGGATCGCTGCATCGCTTGCACGTCGGAGGGAAAGACGTCTTGCTCGATTGCGGTCTGTTTCAGGGACACAGAGCCGCCGCCGACCGTCTCAATCGGGAGTTGCCGCGTTGGGCGCTGGACGCGGACGCACTGGTCTTGAGTCACGCGCACCTCGATCACAGCGGCAACATTCCCTCGTTGGTCAAACGTGGGTTTGGCGGCAACGTCTACACGACGCCACCGACGCGCGACTTGTGCGCGGTGATGCTTCGAGACGCGGCAATGATTCAAGAGCAAGACGCCCGTTATCTCAATCGTCGCATGGGTCACGAACAGCAGGGCAAGCAGGTGCTCCCTCTTTACGACGTGGCTGACGCTCAACAGGCGATGGAGCGCATGTTCTCCATCCCGATGCACCGCCCGTTCTCGGTGACTTCCGGCGTGAAGTTGACCTTTCACACGTCGGGGCACGTGCTCGGCTCGGCGCTGGTCGCCCTCGACTGCACCGAGGCGGGGCGGACGGTGCGCGTGCTGTTCACCGGGGACCTCGGCCGTGCCGAGCTTCCTCTGATGCAGACTCCGGAGATCGTTTCAGGGGTCGATGTGTTGCTCATGGAAAGCACCTACGGCGATCGCGAACACCCCGACATGCGCCAGAACGACGAGCGACTCGGCGAGATCATTCGCGAGACCGTCGGACGAGGCGGTCGGGTCTTGATTCCGACGTTCGCTCTGGAGCGGGCCCAGGAAGTCCTGTTCTCCTTGGAGCGCTTGCACGACGCGGGCAAGGCTCCCCAAGTGCCCATCTACATCGACAGCCCTCTGGCGATCGCGATCACCGAGATTTACAAGTTGCACCCAGAGGGGTTGGCGGCTGACGTTCGGGCGCGGATCCTGGAGCGCGACGACCCGTTCTCTCCCCCGGGGCTGCGCTACATTTCGAGCGCCCAAGCGTCGAAGGCATTGCAGGCCACTCACGAACCCTGCGTCGTGATCGCGGGCGCGGGCATGTGCGAAGGGGGGCGGATCCTCCACCACTTCAACCGAGGTCTGGGCGATTCTCGCAACAGCGTGGTGATAGTCGGGTTCATGGCGCAACACACGCTCGGGCGACGCCTTCAGGAGCGTCGCGACGCCGTGAAGGTATTCGGTGTCGAACGCCCCGTGCACGCGCAGATCCACACTCTCGAAGGGCTTTCAGCTCACGCCGACGCGAGCGACTTGGTCCGGTTCGCGCGTGCCACGGCGCGAGCCGGCAACGTCCGACAGCTGGCCCTGGTGCACGGTGAGGAGGCGTCGAGGGCTGCCCTGGCGAAGCGCATTCACGACGAACTGCAGCTGCAACCCGCACGACCCAAACGCGGTGACAGGTTGGAGCTGTGAGCCGAGCCGCAGACGGTGCACGCGGCTGAATTTCGCCGGGCCGTGCCAGCCGTTGGAGGGTTCGTGGTTCAACGTGGCGCAGCCGGGGGATCGATGCCGCGGTCACGACGGAACTCCAAGCACTGCTGGCTCCCCGCTTCGAATTGTCGACAGGTCGTGCCGCGCTCTTCGTAGATTTGGCATTCGTGGGGTGCCCCCTCGCGCCCGTGGAAGACACAACAGCCCTGTTCGTTCATCTTGAACGCCATCTGACTGAAGTGCCCGGGTTCCAGCTGCGCGAGGATGTCATCCCGTCCGGCCCCCTTGAATCGGACGAGATCGGCCTCGGGAACCAGGATGGTGCCTGGTCGCTGGTAGCAGCAGGCGCCGCACTGCAGGCAGTCGAGTTCCATCGGCAAGCTCGTAGACCCTCCACTCCGACGTGTCGAGTGTTCTGGCGCGCGGCGACACCACGTCCGGTATGGCTGTACCGAGCGAGCCGGCTTCATCATGGGCGATCGTCGGCATTCGTCTGTGTCAGCCACGCTTGCAGATCAGACAACAACTCGTCGCCCGCGTCGTGGGCGACGGAGTGCGACGCCGCGTAGGCTGGGGTCCGGATCCTGGCTCGGCTGTCGTCGTCGAGAGTCAACAGCCAAGCACCGGGGCGTGGCTCGTCGCCGGTCTGGTCCAGCTCGAACTGCACGACTTCGGGAAGGCTCTCGAGCGCGCCTTGTAGGCCCAACCAGTAATTGACGAAATCGAACTGCGCGCGGGTAACGAACGTGTGAACCTCAGTGGTAAGTCTGACGAAGCGCTCCGCGTAGCTCGGATGGAATGCATCGACGGCAAATGCTCGTGCATCACTGGACGTGAAGTGTTCGAACACCTCGTCGTTGAAACCGACGAAGTAGCGGTCGATTTCCGGCAGTGGGCCAAACCGCTCGGGCCATTCCTCACTATCTGGCGCAGGTGGCGAGGCGAGTGTCGTTCGGAACGCCGAGGTTCGGTCCGCAGGGCGGAGACCAGGCGGTGGGTCCGAGCCGAGCTGTTCGAGAAGTGTGGAGTCGACGTAGCGCCTTGCTTCAGCGAACTGCTCATCGAGCCATTCGCTGGGCTGCCGAGTGTCGTAGGGACTGCGCCCCAGGGTCTGCAGGGAGCGAATCATCCATTGGAAACCGTTGCAGCTATCCGCATCGCAAGCGGGGAGGGGGGCGTCGAGCGCCTGCGCCAACTGCCGCAAGGGAGATTCGAGCTGTTGCATCAAGCGTCCCGTGACCTCGTCCTGCAAACGTCCAGCGATGGTCGGCTGGATCAAGATTTGATGGGTGAACACGTCACGAGGACTGGTTCCCCAAATGGTTTGTAGCTGGTCGAGCTCGGCCACCAGCTGAGACGACTGCAAGGGACGCGACCCGTTCGTGTACGACGCCGTCTCGTGGATCATGTCCAGCATCAGCGTGGTGCGGACGCCTGCATAGCTCTCCCCGACGAGTACGATCTGCGCTGTGCCGCCCACCAGCGAGGGGTCATCGAGTCCCGGCAGTGCGCGCAACACGTCCGCCGCATCGACGTAGGCATTGTATTCCTCGAAGGACGGCTCGTGCGTCGTCGGGTCGGCGACCAGTTCGTAGGACAGCCCCGTGTTGCGCGCATCGATGAACAGCGTGCGACACAGTTGATTGAGAGGTGCCGACGCCCGTGGACCGAGACTGAGCCAAAGACCCACGGAACTTGCCCCGGGACCGCCGTTGAAGGCGATGCACAGCCGCGAATCAGCCTCGGCGTTCGTTGCTCCCGCGTACTGGTAGAACAGCCGCGCAGCAGGCGCGCTGAAGTCGAGCTCGCCGGGCTGGTCGTTGGGAGCGGAGTCGGATGGGTCCGTCGAGGGCGACAACCGGTAGCGGAGTTCGGAAACCTCCACGAACCCCCGTCGCGTCGCCGGTTCAGAGGGGGAAGGCGGGTTGGGTTCCGGAGTCGAGGTTGGATCCGAGGGGGGTACCGTGGTTGGTGCGCTGCCGCCGTCAGGCGCGGCAGTCGGTTTTTCCGTCGAATTGCCCGCGGGTGACTGCTCCGCGTCGGGTACTCCGCAACCGCTGGCGACGAATGCGGCGACGACGAACGTGGCGACGGGGACGCCCGGTCCAGCCATTCGCCGATTCGTGCAGGCCCGCGGCATCATGGCCCAGCTTGCCCCAACGGCGTTCGATGGCAAGCCTGCCCGCGACGTCAGGCGTTGGAGCGAACTCGTTCTCAGTCACCCGGCAAGCCGACCCTCTCGGGGATGCTCGGCGATTTTCGATGCACAAAACGGGCAACGCGCCCCGATTGTCTTCGGGGCGCGCTGTTGGACGTCGGCGGTGACTCAGCTGGGTCTAGCGCATCAATCAGCTTGCTAGTGCACGGAAATGCCCCGAAAAATCGCCCAGCGCGGGCGAGGGCGTTTTTCGGGGCCACGTTCGGGCACTCTTGCTCGCAGCTCGGTGCTCTAGGTTGTTGATTTGTCGCGGCAATCAACATGACTGCCGCGACAAGGTGATGGTTTCAACGAATCACTGGGGACAGACGCCGTCTTCGACGCACATCGTGGCGCCGCCTACATCACAACACGCACCCTGATCGACGAGCATGTCGCAGGTGTCCTGGCAGGGGCACTGGTTGCAGCCGACGGCGGGTTCGTATTGTCGGCAATTGCCCTCGACACACACTTCGTCGCGATCACAGTTGTCGCCGCAATCACCGCAGTTGAGCGGATCGGTCTCGGTGTTGACGCACGATACGCCACCGCGGCGACCGCCACCGCATTCTTGATAACCCTGGCCGCAGCCCATGTCCGCCGCCTGGCACGACCCTTCGAGGCACATCTCGTCGTTGGCGCACGCGTTGCCACAGTCGCCGCAGTTGGCCGCGCTCGACGTGATGTCCACGCAATCGCCTCCGCACGCAACGAGCCCAGCACGACATTCGCAGCTGCCTCCGACACACATCTCGTCGTTGCCGCAGCGGTTGTTGCAGTCACCGCAATGCTGAGGGTCGTTCTGCGTATCGTGACACTGGCCACCGCACGCCTGAAACTCGGCGGAGCACTCGCAACTGCCGGCTGAGCAGGCCTCGCCGGGGCCCGTGCATTGGGCATCGGCGACGCACTCCACACACAGATTCGCCGTCATGTCGCAGAACGCCAGCGGGGCCATGCAGTCCGCGTCGCTTTCGCAGGCAGGAACGCAGCGCATGGCGGCTGTGTCACAGCCCTGACCCACATCACAGTCCGCGTCGGCCAAACACTCGACGCACGTGTTCGTCGCCGTGTCACACGCTGGAGCGCCCTGACCGCAGTCCGCGCTTTCGACACATTCGACGCAGCTGTTGGTGCTCACGTTGCAGGCCGGTAGGGCAGGATCGGAGCAGTTGGGAGATCCGAGACATTCGACGCAGATGCCTTGATCCACCTCGCAGTAGGGCGTTGGGGCCGCGCAGTTTGCGCTCGAACTACACGTGTCGGCGTTGGGCGCTGGTCCTGCGGCGTCGGTGCCTGGCATCGACATGCCGCCGTCGGCGGTCGGCATCGGATCCACCGGGACGTCGACGACGCCCCCATCGGTGCCGTCCGATGGGGTACTTGGACCGGAAGGCTGAGGATCTGCAGGACCGGGGTCGCTCGGGGTGCCGGGCGTCGTCGCGTCGGAGCTCGGATCAGAAGGGTCCGGACCCGACGGCGACGAGGGATCGCTCGGGTCGGCGTCGTCGGTTTGCGTCACGGCGTCGTCAGTCGTCGTGCCGTCGTCCGCGGCGGCTGCATCGGCAACGTCGCTGAGGGCTCTGTCGCTGGGGGCGGAGTCGTCACCGCCACAGCCGTACAGCGTGGCGAGTCCCAGCATTCCCATGCCCAAGAGCGTGCAGTAGTTGTGCGATCTAATCTTCATTTCAAGTTCCTCTTCCGTTCCTGAATGGGCGAGCACGATTGGCTCTGGTCCGAGAGTCGTTCGTCAATCGGCTGATCTCCGCTCCTCGTCGGACTCGGTTCTCAGCGACTTCGAGGGTCAATAGGTGTTGAGTTTGTGTCGGGTGAACCGGTTGGTGTGTGAGTCTCGGTGGTGAATGGGCGTCGCGAGCCGGGACGACGCACGGCACGAAGTTGAGACCGAGCCGTGCCGGCCGCTCTCGCATCGTGTGCCCTCGCAGACAGTGGGGGTTGCCCGTCGGTTTCGTTGGGTGAAACGTGGTTTTTGGGCATTTTCGTGCAGGCGGTAACCGATCGTGGTGGGGTGTTCACTCTCGGGGCGCCCAGGGCGCCGATCAGCTTGCCAGTGCACGGAAATGCCCCGAAAGATCGCCCATCGGGGGTGAGGGCGTTTTTCGGGGCCACGTTCGGGCACTCTTGCTCGCGGCTCGGTGCTCTAGGTTGTTGATTTGTCGCGGCAATCAACATGATTGCCGCTCGTCCGCCCAACGTGCCTCGGGCACCGACGCTCGTGGCGGCGCGGCTGGTCGCGTTCGGAGACGGGTCGACCTGACGGTGTCGTCGACCAGACGGGTGCCGGTGTTAGTTTGTGAGCGCTAGGATCACAGACCGGCGTCGCCGGAGTCGTTTTCGAAGTCCGAAGGGTCGAGGTCGTCGGCATCATCCGTCAACGCTTCGACGTCGCCTTCGACTGACTCGGTATCGTTTTCGGTGTCCGCGGGGAGCGAGGCGTGCCCCGCGTCGCCTTCGACCGGGGCCTGTAGGTCATCGTCCAATTCGCCGTCGTCCGGCTCGAGTTCGGGCAGCCCGTCGTCGTCCAGCTCCGACTCGGGTTCGAACGCTTCGAACTCGTCGGTCTCGCTGGCCTCGTCGTCCGGTGAGTCGAGATCTGAGAGCGAGTGTTCGAGCTCTTCGTGCTGGTCGTGGTCGTCGTCGATGCGGTCGTCGCGCGCCGGGGCGTCGCTGGTGCGGGTCGGTTCGGGCGTCGACGCTCCCGTGTTGGAGGGCCCCGCCGTGGACATGGCGTTTGGATCCTGATTGCCGATGACCACATCCTCGCCACACGCGATCACGACGCTGATGGACAACAGCGCCGCGGACAAGACATTCAGATCTCGCAAGGTCATTTCAGGCACTGCTTCTCGATGTGTTGGGCCAGCGGGGAGCCCGGTGCCGCGCGGACGAATCGCTCCGCGGCACTGCGGGTTGAGGGTGAAGGTTGACCGCCGCTCTGGGCGCAGCGCACCAGTAACTGCAGTCCGCCTCGCTCCGTACTCAGTGTGGACTTGGGGTAGCGACGACCGTGCTCCTTCAACAACTGGCTTGCACGTGACAGCTCCCCGCTGCGCAACGCACGCGACGCATCGCCAATCATGCGCAATTCGTCCAGCATGGTGGACCGAGCCGGTTCGGATTGTGGCGGTTGATGACGTGGAGTCGTGGAACCATGCGCAGGACCGTGAGGTCGCGGTGTGCGGGTGGCGCTCTGAGACGTCGGCTGTCTCGACGGCTGCGCGATTTCGTCGACGGCGCTCGGCGGGGCCTCGTCGACAGTCGGCGGCGCGGGGGCCCCCTCGGGTTCGTCGTGAGCTGCTTCGGTCGCAACCACTGCCGATGCGGGTTGGGTTCCCGGTACCTCCGCCGGCGGCTCGGTATCGGATGCGGACCAGAGCCATGCGCCAGAACCCACCAAAGCTACCGCGACAGACGTGCTGGCGATCAACTTACCCCAGCCGAGTCCAGCGGCGACCTTGCCGGCGGAGGTCGCTCCAGTGGTCGCCGCTTTGCCCACGGACGCCGCACCGGCAGTGCCCGTTGCCACGGCGCCTCCCGTTGCCGCCAACGTGACAGTGACGGCCGTGCGCACCCGCTTCTGGGTATCGGCGTCGGGCGTGTATTGTTCCCGCACGCCCGCGAGGACTGCATCAAGATCGACCATCGTTACCTCGACCAACGGAAGGCGCGCCTTCCAACAGTTGCGTCAATTCCTGCCGCAGCACGCGAACGCGGGAATAAGTGGTGTTGGGGTTCACCCCCAAGGTCTCGGCGACCTCTGATACCGGCAGCCCTTCGATGAGCGCGAGAAAGAAGATGGCGCGCCGCTCGTCGTCCAACGATTCGGCGAATCGTTCGACGGCGCCGAGCGCTTGGCGGCTCACCGCGCGCTGTTGCGGGTCGCTGCTGCCATCGACCTCGCGCTGCGCGTCGAGCTCCAGGTGCGGGCCGCGCCGCATGTTCGAGCGACGGTAGTCCTTGCAAACGCGGCGCGCGATCCCGAAGAGCCAGCTCTTGAGCGCTTGCGGACTCTGCAACGAATCGAGCTTGCGGTGTACGATGACGAAGACATCCTGTGCGATGTCGTCTGCGGCGGCCGGCGGAACCCCGAGCCCTCGAATCGAGCGCCAGATGAACGCGAAGTGCTCCGCGTAGACCTCCTCGAAATCGAGTGGGAGCAGGCGTCGGCTACCACTGCTCGCCGGCGAGTCGTGCACCGAGCCCGTCCCTGGGCGCGGAGGCTCGACACTGCCGGCTGCGGTGGATCCCGTCATCGTTTAGTACTGGCCGCAGCACGGCCGGATTGCGAACTCCAACGGTAGGAGATCCCCAAAAACAGCTCGCTCCCAAAGGTTGCGGGTCGGTGTGCGACAACCTGGTCGGCGCCCGCGATGAGAAAGCGCGGACGCCGTAGGGACCACAACACGTCGCCCCCCGCGGTCAGGGTCCAAGCGCCTGTGATCGCAGTAGAAATGTGCGCACCTCCACGGACGACGAGCCACTGACTCGAGCCGGCTCCCGTCTCCGTGACCCCCCCGGTTTCCGCCTGGAGCATCACCGCGCCCAGGCCGACGCGTGGACCGTAGCCGAACGTGCGCGTACCGAGTTGGGCCCCGGCGTCGATGTGCGCCTCCCACAGGCGGGCGACCACACGCGACCCGTCGATGGACGGAACGGTCGCATCGAGGGCGCGGGCCCAAAGCACACCGAGCTCGGTCGACAGCCAGCCAAACTCGGCGCCGCCGACGAGCCCCGCGCCAATCCCCAGCCGAGGAGTCACGCCGGTCACGGTCTGCGCCCCCAGCCCAAACCACGTGTCTCCCATCGCCGCGGCCAAGGCGTTTTCGGTCGGTTGCGCGACGTCGACGTCCGTCGATGCGGGCGCCTGCGCTCGTTGGGGCGTCGAGTTGGCGGCTTCGGGCGTGGCGGGCGACGGTTCACCCGTGGCCGACCGTTCGTCGTCGTCGTCCTCCTCCTCCGCGTCCGCGTTTTGCCCGCTCGAAGGTTCCGGTTTCGCTGGCTGCTCCGGCTCCGCCTCAGCGGCGTCGACGACTTTCGCTGCTCCGATCGTGTCAGCGAGCACCGGATCGAGCGTGAGCAGAAGCAGCAGGGCGGCGGCTTCCGTCGCTGCCTCGCAGGAGTCGACGTTCAACGTGCGGCTGCTGCGAACCCCGTTCGTGCGCGCGGAATACTCAACCACGTAACGGTCGCCGCGCGCCGTCACCTTGACGCGTGCGGTCGTTTCGGCCTCCGCTGGCGTTGTATCCCCGAGAGCGCGCCGTAGTTTGTTCAGGACCTCGCGTTCACTTCCGCATCGATTGGGGGCCTCGTAGGTCAGCTCGACCGGTAGCGGTGCTGACGGTTTGGCCAGGCAGTGGTACGAAAAGCTCAGCCCGATCGCGACGGCGGCGCATGATGCCGAACCGGATCTCCCGATGCGGCGAATCGAGCGAGGGGTGAACACGGCAGTTTCTGTATCACCCCCGACCGCGCCTGGTCCATCGGGGTCGGGTGTCTGCGACACGTCTGGTTCGTTCACGTTGCTTGCCCGTGCAGAGTTTGCGTGGACTGGCCTCAGGCGGGCAAGACGCGTTTGAACCACTCGTCCAAGATCCGGACCTCCTCGAGGCACATCGAATGGTCCATGTCGAAGGAATGAAGCTCCGCGGGATAGCCCAGGGCCTGCATTCGTGTGAAAGCGTGCTGGCCGAGGGAGTGGGGGACGATCGGGTCGCGACGACCGTGGGCGAACAACATCGGCGTTCCTCGATTGGCGTCGTGCCGTTCACTTTCGAACGTGTCGGGTAACAACAAATAGCCGCTCAACACTGCGATGCCGGCAAGTCGCTGATCGAATCGGGTCCCGACGTGCAGTGACATGGCGCCGCCTTGACTGAATCCCATCAGCACGATGCGGTCTGCCGGTAACCCTCGCTCGACTTCTCGACGCAATACGGACTCCACCAAGCGTGCCCCATCGCGAACCGTGGCCTCGTCCTCGCGAGCTGGCGGCTCCCCCAAGCCCAGTAGATCGTACCAGGCGGGCATCGAGAATCCTCCGTTCACGGTTACTGGCCGTACCGGCGCGGCGGGAAACACGAAACGCACGTGTGCGGCGTCGAGGTGTGGCACGACGTCCTCGAAGTCCCGATTGCTTGCTCCCAAGCCGTGAAGCCAAATGACACTTGCGGAGTGCGTCGCCTGCGGTTGGATCTCGAAGATGTCCTGGGTCATGAAGCTTGTCGTCCTAGGTGATCGCTCGAGAGAATTCGACGGCGCGATCAATCGATGGGCCGTGTCGTACCTGGATCGTGGGCTGGGGGAAACCGAACTTGCCTCGACGGCGACGGATCTCTGTCAAGTAGTCGGAATCAGCGGGGAACCTGTGGCTGGTGCGGGGGGCGTAGAGCTGCCGATGCAGCGCGAGCCGTCGCCGCGAACCGCGTCGCCCGCCAATGCGCTCGCTCAGCCATGCGCACACGTGCCGCGCCGGACGTGACAGCAATCTGACGCCGAAGCAAATGGTAGTTGTCGTCGAGCTTTCTCCCACCACCGCGCTCGTCGCGATCAGCCCACGAGTCGATTGCCAGGTCGACGATGCGCGCGAACACGGTAGGTTGCGGATACGACTACCAAAGGTAAACTTCGGGGCTCGTCGAAGGGAAGCGTGCAAACGTCTCGACGTAGTACGGAAAAGACCCGTTGGTACGACGGCGACCAGCACTCGGACCCAATTGCCATGTCGACATTGAAGAGAATAGTCTTGGGGATCGTTGCCGTGCTCGTCGTCGCGCCGGTGCTGCACGCTCAACCGTCGGCGGGGAAACGCGACAAAGACAAGGACCGCGCCGCGCCGTCGGCTCCCGCTCCAACGGACAAATCCCGCGCGCGACCCTCGCCCCCCGAGTCACGCACGGGGGGCGGCTCCGCCGTTTCCAAGGATCGGGCGGGGAGCCCCGCAGATGCGTCGCGCGCAGCGCGTGAACGAAAGAACGCCGAGCACGGCGACGGTGAACGCGGAACGGGTGCCTCGACGCAATCCAACGAGTCGGAGGGCGGGATCGAGACGGCGGTTCTGGTGTTCGACGCGTCGAAGAGCATGGCAGACCCGTTGGGTTCGGTGCCGAAGATGAAAGCGGCCAAGCAGGCCGTCGGGGCGCTCGTGGCCAAGTGGGATCGCGACATCCCGCTCGGATTGACTGCTTACGGTCACCGTGGAACGGGCTGCTCCGACATCGACGTGCTGGCCCCGGTCGGGACGTTGCGTCCCAAAACGTTCACATCGAAGGTCAACGCCTTGCGGCCCCGCGGCTTTTCCCCTCTCGCTGAGGCGGTGATTCGTGCCGCCGAGCAACTGGACTACGAACACAACCAGGCGACGATCATCGTCGTCAGCGACGGCGCCGACACGTGTCACGCTGATCCCTGCGAGATGGCCGAGCTGCTCGAGAGTCGTGCCTTGGACCTGAGAATCGACGTCATCGGAGTCGGAGTGACCGAGCCGGACGGCGAGCGACAGCTGGCGTGCATGGCTCGCGCCACGGGGGGCAAGTACCAGAACGTTCACGATGAGACGGCGTTGGGTTCAGCGCTGAAGACCGCCGTGACCGATGTGGGCGAGCGTAAGGCGCGGTGGCGTGCACGATGGGGCGGCGCGTGGGGCAAAAACGGTCGCTGGCGTCACGGTTCCTGGAAACACGGCAAACGCCACAGCCATCGGTATTGGGACGAGTTGCGGGAGCGCTGGCGCAACGCTCACCGCGCACCACCACCTCACCGCGGAGACGGTAAACATCCGGCAGCTAGGAACGAGACACGGCGCAAGCCTCCGAAAGGCGCACCTCCGTCGGTGCCGGCCCGCCCCGGCCGAGACAAAACGGTGGATACACCTGCTCCGCCGGCGCGGAGCAAGGGTCGCAAGAACGTGAGCCCACCGCCCACCCCGTCCAATCGCGACAAATAGTCGCCCAGGGGCGACGTTCTCGGCGAGCCGTGTCTGCCGGTGATCTGGTCAGTTTTCCGGTCGGCGGATTTCGGATGGCTCGATTGCCGAGGTCCGAAGGCTGAGGCACCATCCATTCGTGCACGTCGGCCACAGTCTCGGCGCTCCGATGGGGCGTAACTGCGCCGGTGCCTGGGCTTGGGTGGCCGCTCTGCTCGTCTTGATCGTCGCGAGTCCGGCCCAGGCGGGGTGTGCAGACCCGTTCGCGGATCCAGATGACGTCGTGGACTTTCATTTGCGCCTCACCAGCGAGCAATGGACCCAGCTGCAGACCTCCCCAATGCAAGAACCCGCGATGCCCACGGGCGACGGCGGTGTGTCGACGCCGCGAGCGGTCGACGAGAAGCTCGCCAGTTGTGATGCGCAGTTTCCCTACTTCGAGGTCGAGTTTCGATGCGGCACGGAGGCAGAGTGGATGCGTGTGGGCGTTCGTCGAAAGCGCGATCGCACCGAGACCCTGTTCAAGCTTCCCCTCAAGCTCGACTTCAATCACTACGTTCGCGGGCAGCGCTGGCCTGCGTCGCGGGGGGCGCTCGGGTACAGGAAACTGACCCTCAACAGCGGCCAGCCCGATCAGGCCCTGCGGACGCCTGCCGCAGGCGCGCAGGGCGTGCTCAGTGCGCTACTCACCGAGCACTTGGCTTGGCGCGTGATGCGTGAGGAATTGCCGGAGGCGGGTGGTGTCGCCTACGCCACCGTGGAGCTGCACTTCACCGACACGCAGCAGACCCAATACCAGGGCTTGTACATTCTGATCGAAGACATCGACAAGACGGCGATCGAGAGCCGCTACGGCTCAGCAGACGGCGCGGCGTTCAAGACGACGCGTCCCGAGTGTCGCGAGGAGGTCGTCTTCGACGAGCAAGTGCCCAACTCGGCGACGCTCGGTTTCGAGCAATGGTTGGCTCTGGATCCCGCAGCCTTCGAAGGGCAGTGGGAGACGTTGACGCGTGGAGCGCTCGAACTGGACGGGTTGCTCCGGCAAGAGGCGCTGCGCGAACTGCTCGGCAACACTGATGACACGGCGCTGGGGCGCATGAACAACTACTTCGCCGTCGACTTGGTGGGGCGCCGGCGCCTGTTTTTGCCCTGGGACCTCGACGACGTATTTCGGCCCCAGCCTCAAGCCATCGAGCCCGAGACACCGCTGGTGACCAGCTGCGTGGGGGCCCCTCCCTGTTCACCCGTGCCGCTTGGCCTCAACACTCGGGGCAATGCCGAGATCCGTCCCGCCTACTTGCAGGCGATGTGTCGCCTGACGAACGGGCCCGCGAACGAAACGCGACTGACCGAATGGATTGACGCCATCGACGCGCGTATCCGCCCGATCGTCGCGCGTGAGGTTCCACCGCTGTGGGAGCCGCGGGGGCTCGATCCACTCGATGCGGACACGCCGGGAACCTACGCCGCCGAGGTGCTGCGCATGCAGGAATGGATCCCCGCGCGCATTGCCGCAGTCCGAGCGATGATCGAGGCTGAGGGCATCGAGTGTCCCGCGGGGTGCAGCGAGGGCGAGACGGCGGTCTGCGAGCGCTACGGCTGCGTCAGTTCGCGCACTTGTGCCGGGGGCCAATGGCAGGCCTGCGTTCCGCCGGAGATGAACGTCGACGGTCGAGATTGGGATTGCGATGGCACAGCGGACCACGACTCGCTAGCGCCCATCGACGCGCCGCCGTTGCAGACCGCCGTCGGCAGTCCCGTCGTCGCGCCCGACCAGCCAGCACCTCCGCTGCCCGCTCCCACGTCGAGTGGCAACGTGGGAGCGGCGCCCTCAGCCTCACAGGGGATGCCGGCGGCACCGGGTCCCGTGACGTCTGTCGAGTCGGCGGCGCAGCCCGTGCCAATACCCAGTCAGGTCGTCGCACGGGACGATGACGGCGCGGCCATTCCGTCACCAGCAGTTCCACCGGGCGGCGTGGTCAATTCGGCTCCCGATGCGCGCTGTGATTGCGTCGCTGTTGGCGCGGGCAGCTCGCACGGGTCCCGCCCGGGGATTTTGGGGTTGGGCGTCTGCTGCGTCTCGCTGCTGCTTTGCCGTCGCCAGCTCCGCAAGCGGCACGCGCCGCGCCGCGACCGGCGCACTCGGCATCTCTGACGACCTCAGAACATCTCGCGACCGGAGCTGTGCGTATCGTTGGCCGGCACCGGACGCGGCTCCCCACTGCCTGCGTTCAGCTCTACCAAGCGGGTATTGATGACCTCGAGCAACACCGCAGGGCGTATGGGTTTGAACAGGACGCGGTTGCCGAGTCGTTCCAGAGCTTGGCGTGCGCTGCTCGTAATCGCGCCGCCGGTGCAAAACAAGAAGCGGTTGGCGAGGTGTGGCATCCGTCGCGCGACTGCTGCCTGCAGATCGGCACCGTCCATGCCCGGCATCGTGAAGTCGCAGACGACGATGTCGAAGTCGCCGCCTTCCACGAGCAACTTCAACGCCTCGGCGCCGTCGCCGCTCGCGACGACATCATGCTGTTCACCGAGGTAGGCCCTGAACACCTCGAGGATCAGGGGCTCGTCGTCCACGAGGAGGATTCGGCTCCGGGCCGCGGTGCCGGTGACGGGAGGCGGGGTGGGCGCCGATGCCGAAACGATCAGTCCGTTACTACACGGCAGTTGCACGACGAACCGCGTTCCTTCACCGACGGTGCTTTCACAGTCGAGCCGTCCACCGTGCGCACGTGCGATTTCCGCTGCGAGGGACAATCCGAGCCCGGTGCCCTGTCCCTTGGGTTTGGTGGTGTAGAACGGTTCGAAGATGCGTTCCACGCGGTCGGGTTCGATGCCACACCCGGTGTCCTCGACGACCAGTTCGATCACGTCGCCGCCCGCCTCGCGAAAGGAGCGACTGACGATGCTGACGCGGTTGGCCGCGGCCTGGCCCGGGGCGATGGATTGCGTCGCGTTGACGAGCAGATTGGTCAGCAACTGCTCGAGACGACCTCGGTCACCCGGCAATGGTGGCAGCGGTTCGAGCTCCAGCACGAGTTGCGCGCGGTGGCGCAAGGAGCTGTGCACGAGGCGGCAGGCCTCCTTCACGATGTCGTTCATGCTCAACAGGCCGATGTGGCCGTCGCCGATTCGCGCATAGTTTTGCAGTTCACGAGTAACCGTCGCGATGCGGTCCATGCCTGAAAGGTTCTCGCTCACCAGCCGACCCGCGTCGGTGATCTGCGCGAGCACCTCGGCGACCATGGCGCGGGTCGTCGCGTCGAACGATGCGGGGAGCTGCCGGATCAGCGTCGACAACTCCGCGAACCGCTTCTCGAGCTCCAAGGTGTTGCCCAACACGAAGCTGGCAGGATTGCTGACTTCGTGCGCGACGCCTGCCGCCAACTGCCCGACTGCGGCCAGGCGGTCTGCGCGCATCAGTCGGGTCTTGAGCGTATGACGTTCGATCGCGTAGCGAATCGAGCGAGTCAGCGTGTCGACTGAGTAGGCGCCTTTGAAGAGGTAGTCTTGCGCGCCCTCGCGCAGCGCGGCGAACGCCAGCTCCTCGCTGCGGTCGGCAGTCAGCACGACAATCGGAACCATCGGCAGGCACGAGCGGGCGCCTCGCACCGACGTCAGCCCGTGGCTGTCGCCCAAGGACAGGTCGAGTAGAATCACGTCGAACGTCGACGGCTTGACGTCGGCCGCCTCCGTCAGGGACTCGACGTGGGTGACCTTCGCGTTCAGCAACTGTGCTCGTTCCAGCGCGAGCATGATGGCTTGTGCGTCGACGGGGTTGTCTTCAATCAGCAGAATGTTCACGGTCGTCTGGTGTGTTTGTCCTCGGCGCGCACGTCGATCCTGCGTTGGGCCGGCAACACGCCATCAGCGTACTGCCGGGTTGGGAGGGGCGCAAACGTCAGAGGGCGAATGCAAACGGGGCTTGGTGGTGTGCATGTCGGTTTTGGCGTCGTGGCCCAGGCGGGGCACGGCGAACCAACCGCCAACTGGTTCTAAATGGGAGCGCGGTAACCCGTTTCCGACCCTGTGTGGCCGAGCTGTACGCCAGCAAGGACGATGTGTGCCGTCGTACGCCGCGCGTGTGGGGGGGAACGTGAGCCGTCCCGGAACGTCCATCGAGTTGCCCCGACGGTTTCACGATTCGCGCCTGCCACGACTCGCGCTCGCCCACTCAGAACGTGCCGCGGGCGACGATGGAGTTCGAACTCACCGACAGGCTCAGCTCTCGGCCGGCGGTCGACTCCGGTGCGCTGCGAAAGCGCAGCCAGGGAACTGCCCAACCGACGAGCGTCCCAACCGCGGCACCGGTGACCACGTCAGTCAGGTAGTGTTGATCTGCCACGATGCGCAGCGTGCCCACGGCGCCAGCTAGCACGTAGCCGACAGAGCATGGAATCCACGGCGACGTGTCACCCCACAGCGGCAGGTAGTTGGCTGTTGCGCAGCTCGTCGAAGCGGCAGTGAACGCAACACTGGAGTGGCTACTGAAGAAGCTCACGAATCGATTGCGGGGCTCGCAATCAGTGGGATCGAGAGCCAGGTCATCGGCGCACAGCCGACCGTAGGGGCGTTCGCGGTGAACGACCAGCTTCGTGGTCCCGGTGATGGCCAGGGTCACGGCGAGCGACTCGGCATACAACATGCCCAACTGCGTTGCTACGCGCGGGCTGGATTGAAGCAGCCAAGCATTCACGATGGCATCGGCCAGCAGCGGGTAGGCGGTGATGAGCGTGATCGCAACGTCGCTCGACGTGCGCGCCAGCCGACGTTTGCGCTGCGAATCGGGCCGCAGAGCTCGGCGAGCTCGTTCGTCTACCCCCAACCGATCCGTGGTCGTCGAAGTGTCGGGAGGCGTGAGCGCTTGGGTCGTTACGACGGAGAACGCGCCAACGCTCAACACCGCAAAGTCCAAGCCCGTAAACTCGCTGCCCACCGGCCAGGTCAGGCCGGGTGACGTCGGTTCCGTCGTCTCGACTGGTTGGGGCGCTTTCGCGGACGAGCTCGTCGCCGATTCGGGCTCGGTGGACTGCGCGTGGCAGGGCGCGGTGAGTGTCGCGAGCGCTGCGGCGACCGCCGCGGATGCGACCCACGAAGCAGGGTGGGGAACCCGAATGCGCCTACGGCGCGCCAACGCAGCAGTCACACAACGGGGCGCCCGGGGGGTCATCACCCAAGGCAGCTTAACAGATCGAGCCGCCTCAGCTCGTCTGGCGACATCTCCTCCGTCTCGGGCAGCTCGGTGGGGGCGTCCACAGTGCCTCTGGCTGCTGGGTGATCTGCTGACGACCGCAGCGAGGCGAGGGTACACCGCGGGACTCACCGGGGCTCGATGCGCTCGGCACCTTGGACGAGAAGTCGGGTGCAGCGCCCGCGACCGAGCAGCGCGGCGTCCCCGATTGTGACCAAGTGTTCCTTGGCGCGCGACGCGGCGACGTTGACGAGGTTGACGCGCGCATCGAGAAACTGAAGCGTCGACTCGCGTGTCGCGGTGGTCGAAAACAGCATGATGCGCCGTTCGCCGCCCTGAAACCGATGAACCGTGCCGAGGGCTATTCCCCCCGTGGCTTTCTCGAACAGCGATTCCTGGACATCCGTTTCAGCGGCAGCTGTCGCGAGCGGGAACCCGAGTTCGCGAAGGCGACGCCAGAGCACCTCGCTCTGCCCGCGAAACGGGGTCACGACCCCGACGTCGTCCGCGCCGATCCCCGCCTCCAGGAGCAGTCCAAGCCAGGCGACTACCTGGTCGACTTCGGCCCGGTTGCACCAAGAGCCAGCGAAGCGTTCTTGGCTTCCCGCCACGGCCGTCAGGATTAAGGGGGCTGCCAGCGCCGGGACGATGTCTCGGCACGACCGACTGGGGGTGTGCACGTTCAGTCCGTAGCCGCACAGCTCGTCGGAGACGGCGATGATCTCGCGCTGGCAGCGGAAATGGTCGATCAACGTCGGGCGCTCCTCGACGACGGCATCGGCCAACGACTGGGCCGAGGTGTTGCTGCCTTCGAAGATCCGAAACGCGTCGAACAGCGTCGACGGTGAACGTACCTTCAAGGTGCGCAGAACTCGGGTTTCCTGGGCTGAAGTGAGCTCCACCACCGGTTCGAGCTGGTTCGTGTCGCCGACCAACATCGCGGAGCGCGCCCGTAGCAGCGCGGAGCTGACGTGGGCGGGGTGACACTGCCCGGCTTCGTCCACCACCACGCGCGCCAAGCTGCCTGGCTGCGGCCCAAAGTTGTTGCCCAGAGATAGCAGCGTGCAACCCCACACCGGAAACACCTGGCGCAACCATTGTCCGAAACCGGCATTGGCTTCCATGCTCGCACGCAGCGAACGGCCGTTGCGACACGCTTCTGCAGCTTTCTTCAGCGCGACGCCCAACGGTTTGCGGTGGTACCTCACCCAGCAATTGCGCAGCTCGACAGCCGAGTCGAACAACTGTCGTTGCTCGTCGTCGAGCGCCTCCCAGTCGACACCAGTGGGGGCGGGGGATGGTTCGGGTGTGGCGGCCATTTGCTGTCGCAGTTGCGCTGCGCGGCTTTGCTGTCGTGACGCTCGCAGGCTTGCCTCGACGCCTTCGCGCAACCTAGCTACCCGCTCGAGTGCGAGCTCCGCCGCCTCCTCCCACGCTTCGCGACGAGCGTCGATGGCCGCGCCTTGCTCGAACGTGGGGGGCAGCGGCAATCTGAGCGGCGCTCCGAGGATGGTTTGCGCCGGAGTGATCGCGGTGCGCTCCGTCAGCTGGTAGTGCTGTTCGATGCGAACCAATGCGGCTTTGCTCGCCGGCTCCGCCAACGCGCTCAGCGCGGTGAGGCGCTGTTCCAGGTTGCGAAAGGCCTCGTTCAGCGCATCGAGCGAAATGCGTTCGAGGTCGACCGTCAGCGACGACGCTTCGAGTGCCTCGGCCAAGACGCGCTGCGGTTCGTCGTGTTGCCTTTCGATCTCAGCCAGTTCGGCGTGCGCACACGCGGCGCGTCGTTGGCTTTCGAGCTGTGCTGCGTGGGGAGCCAAACGTCGTTCCACGCGATCGAGCTGCTCGAGGAAGCGTTGCTTCGCGCTCTGGACGTCGGCGATTGAGACTGCCGCACAACGCTCCAACCAGCGTCGGGCGCGGTCGAGTTGGCGTGCCGTGACCGACTCGAGCACTTCGCGACTGCCCACGCGCAGCGCCAGATCGAGGCCTGTCTGGTTGCGGGTGCCGTCCTGCCCGGCAGGCGCGCACAGCGCTTCGATCACGTTGTCGACGGCTCGATTGTTGGTGCTGGTTACCAGGAGAAACGATTGGGGGACCACGTCGTTCCGGGCGAGGCGGGCCATGCTCTCGACGAGCTGATGGGCCGCGAGACAGAGGATCATGTGGGTCTTGCCGGTGCCTGGGGGGCCTTGAACGGCGGCAAAGCTCGAGCCCAGAAACGTCTCGGCGGCGGCGCGTTGGCTAGCCGTCGTTCCTCCCGACGGCCATCTCCCGCGTAGCACGGAGCGGCCCGCGGGGTGCCGAGTGGCAGACAGATAGATCGAGAGCGGTCCCTCGGGGACTTCGTCTGCGGTAATCAAAGCCTGCAAGTCGCGCTGAACGTGGAACGTCGCTCGGTTGCGCGCGGTGTTGACGAGCACCGCCGTGTCGAACGCACGGCAGGCGGACCCGAGCTGTTTCAGGCGTCGCGCCGTCAAGTCCGACAACGACATCAACAGTGCTTCCGCTTCTGCCGGAGGTGCGGGCGTCGTGTCGAGTGCTTGGCCGTCATCTCGGATCTGTTCATGCAGAGTCCGCCACAACGCCGTCACGGTTTGTTGGGGATCGGCTCCGGCGTCGAGGGTCGCGGTGAGGGCATCGATGCGGTCGTCGTCGATGCACAAGCGTTGGCGCAACAGGCGAAAGTCGACGAAGAATGGCGTCGTATCCTCGCCGCGAAGTGGAACGGCGCTCACCTGCACTTCGATCGGCGGTGTGAGCTCCGAGGCCGTTCTGCGCTGGCTCGTCGCCGGTGCGACGAAGACCGACCCGTCAGCGTTTCGCCAGGTCACGTCCACGTCGAACCGCAACAGACCACCGAGCTCTTGGCGCGGTAGGAGCAGCGTCGGAAAGAACACCAAGTGCTGCATGCGCTGGTCGTCCGCACCACCGCGATACTGCGCGTGCAACCAATGTTCGAAGAAAGCGACGACCTCGCCTTCCATGGCGCGCGTGGCGGTCCCACGCTTTTCCACCAGCAAGCTTGCCGCACCGTCATAGGGGATCTTGACGTAGTCTTGGCCTGCCGCCGGGTTGGTGAGCTGTGGTCGTCGCACCTCGTGTGGCGGCAGGGGACGCCTGGCCTTCGGATTGCTGACCAACGCCTCCTCGTGGCGCAGCAGGCTCAGCCAATAGCGCAGGACGTCGCGTGCGAGTCGGTCGGTCACGGCGGCCTACAAGGTATCGAGTTCCGAGCGAACGCTCCTTTGGCGGCGTTCGACGAATTGCAGCATGTCGGCCGTTGCGTCTGCGAGGTGCTGCCGTTCAGTGTCGTTCGCGAACGGCTTCAACAGCTCGTCGAGAGTCTGGATGCGATCGCGCAGGTAGCTCTCTTCGAGTGTCGAATCGAGCAACTGCCGGTAGCGCTCCACGTAGGCATTCCTGAACTCGGCGTGCGACATCATGCGCCGCACCAGTGGGCGCTGCGTTCCTTCCTCGTCGTTGGGATGGTCGCCTTCGAAGTGGTCGAACTCGTGAAAGATCGACGCCTCGGGACCCATCGGCGCCAAGTAGTTCTCTGCCGTTTGGAACGTGGCGTCCAGATCCCAGGGAATGAAGACCCAGCGCTCGCTGATGGGGCTCTGATACAGCCAGTAGTTCTTCGGTCGCTGTGGATAGCTGTCCCAGTTGGCGATGAAGTTGGAGACGACCAAGTAGTTGGTGAAGCCTTCCACGTCGAAATGCTGTCGGAGCCAGCCGGGGAACGCGTCATCCGGTGTGTCGTTCAGAGCCGCAATGAAGGCGCGCAACGCCGAGTAGTCCGTTTCGGCGGCCCCCTCGTCGTTGAGCTTCTTGTCGTAGTGCAGGAAATAATCCGCGTCGTCGGGACCCAAGTACGTCAGTAGGGCGAACTTCTTCGGTTCGTTGGGGATGTCGAACGCGGCCTTGTACAGGTCGCCCGCGGCGCTACCGAAAACGTCCTTCAAGAAAGCCTTGTTGTCGGGATCCGCGTACTGCAGGTACAGGCCTTGGCGCTCGCCGTTGACGTCGAGTACGACGTGGGTTGCGTTCGGAACGGCAACACCGCCCAGGAGCATCAAATCGTAGGCGAGTTTCTGCCGCAGGTGCGGTTCGAGGTTGAAGTTCCACTCGCGTCGGCCGAGGTAAGCTGCTTCTTTGGCGAACTTGACCTTCCAGTTGCGTTGGTCGCCATCCGAGTTGATCAGGTTCAGCAACGCGAACGCGCCCCGGTAGTTCAGATCGACCGGATCGTAGGTCGTGCCGTCATCGTCGATGAACGCACCGGGCACGTCGGCGGCGCTCCACGGGGCGGCTTCGAGCGCCGCTCGTTCGGCGTCGCCGATCCGCAACGCGACGCTCGGCACCGTGCTGGGGACGGCGCTGACGTCGATTGCTACGGGTTGGGTGCTGGCGGGCATCGGCGAAGCGGAGGCAGGGGGTGAGGAGCCGGGGCCACTTGCGGGATCTGCGCCACGTTCGCTGTCACCGCAGCCGACGACTGCGGCGCAAAGGACACACCACACGAGTCGACGCAGCGCGAGCCTTTGTGGTCCGTCCGCGCCGCATAGCCGCCAGGAGGCGAGGTCAGCTGTTGCCTTCAGAAGTCGCGACGGACCGTCGCCGGGACGGGGTGGGCGGCCCGTCGAAGGACCAGGCGCCGGGTAGGGCGGTCGGGAGATGGCGGCGAGGCGTTCGAGCCGGCCGTCGATCGGGACACTCATCAGGGAGCTAACCTAGTCGCACGCGCCACGTCGGTCAAACGCCCGCGGAGTGACCCCAAATGTGTTCACCTTCTTCTGCAAACACGGCGTTGCGTCGATTCAAGAACCGTGACCCGCCGCGGTCCGAGCCGCCGCGCGCGCCCAACCTGGTTTTCCCCAGTCTGGCAGGACCTTCTCCAGCTGCAGGTCGGACGCGCGCAGGGCGCGGTGCGCTCTTGCGCGTCCGTCGGACGGATTGTCGGTCGCTGGCATTCAAACAACGCTGGTGTCGGCGACCGGTTCGACCCGTGCGACAAGGGCACGAGTTTCGAGTCGCACTGATGCGGCCGTGTCCGCCACGAGTCGGATCACCCTACCGCTGAGAAGACTGGCATCGGGCGCCCGTGTTTTTCCAATGCTCGATGGCTGAAGACGCTTTAGGCTGTCGGGTCATGCCAGGTGACTCTCGCGATCCCTACGGCGTCCTCGGTTCGACGGCCCAGTCCTGGTTGCACACCCACCCCGGCACGATGACGGTGTTCCTGCTTGCCGGGATGACCGTGGTCGGAGCGGGCATCAAGCTGGCTGCGCCAGTGTTGATTCCACTGCTGCTCGGCGTGCTCATCGCCATGGTTTCCATGCCGCTGGTGCATTGGCTCGGGAGGGTCGGAGCACCGAGATTGATCGCTGTCTCTTGCGCTGTGGCGGCCAACGTACTGGTGCTCATCGGCTTGGGGTCGCTCGTCACGACCTCGGTTGGACGTCTGAGCGCCAAACTTCCGGCCTACTCTGACGCCGTCATGCGCGCCGGGGCGAACCTGAGCGGTTGGCTGCAACGAATCAACCCCAACTTGCATCTCCCCGACATCATCGATCCGAGTGTCATTGGTCGGACAGTGACCGCGCTGCTCGGCGAGTTCGCCGGGTTTCTCACCAACTTGACTCTGGCGGTCATCTTGGCGGCGTTTCTGATGTTCGATTTGGCGCGGGTGCGCAAAGGTGAGCGAGGGATCCCCGGGACGTCCGAGCGCGTGCGCCGCGCGATCCGTGAGGTGAACAAGTACGTCGCGATCAAGACCGGGGTCAGCATGGTCACGGGCCTACTGGTCGCTGGCTGGCTCAAGGTGTGTGGGGGTGAGCTGCCGGTGTTGTTCGGTTTGTTGGCTTTCGGTTTGAACTACATTCCGAACGTGGGCAGCATTGCCGCGTCGATTCCGGCGATCGCGTTGGCGTTGCTTCAAGACGGCGCCGGTGCGGCGGTGCTGGTTGCTGGAGGTTACCTCGTCATCAACGTGACGATCGGCAACGTGGTCGAACCGAGGGTGATGGGGCGTGCGCTCGGGCTGTCGCCCGTCGTCGTCATCTTGTCGGTGATCCTCTGGGGTTGGCTACTCGGCCCCACGGGTGCCCTGCTGTCTGCGCTGTTGACGGTACTGGTCAAGCTCGGGTTGTCTTCGGCGGAGGACTTGCGTCCGTTTGCTTACCTGTTGGGGCCGAGTCCGCCACGATCGACGAGCCCCAGCCAGGTCGACGAAGAACTCGTCGAGATCGTCGTCCCCCAATCGGTGGGGGAGCGGCGACCGAGGCAGAAGTGAGTTGCGGTCCTCGCCTTGCGGGCAAAAAGACGGCGCGCAGAGATTGCCGTCCGTCGAGCTGATGCGCGCAGCGACTGCGGCGGCGCGTCGGGTATCCAGGTGCGCGGGGGAATGGTTCGTCGCGCTGGAGCTGCGTGTGGGATCCGACGGAACGTGCGCTTGGGACTCGCTCTGGTGACGCCGCCGCCGCACCGGACTTGTGGGGGCGCTCAACGGCTGGTATTCAATCCCGTGCGTCAAATCCACGTCGGTGTCTTGTTCCTCGGGCTGGCTTCGGCCTGCAGCGATGGGAACCAGACCGAACCCGCCCCCAAGTGGCAACTCGTACACGAATCCCTTCCCGGCGCGCTGCTCTCCGTTTGGGGAACGGGTGAACACGACGTTTGGGCGGTAGGCGCCGACGCGCGCGACGGAACCGGCCCTCTCGTCGTGCACTACGACGGTGGCGAGTGGGAGCGAATCGAGACGGGGCAAACCGCCGGGACCCTGTGGTGGGTCTTCGGGTTCGAAGATGGGCCGGTTTTCATGGGGGGTGAGGGTGGCGTCCTGCTTCGCTACGAAGGCGGCGAGTTCGACCTGCAGCAGACGCCGGGTGGCGACACCGTGTACGGGATCTGGGGAGCGACAGCCGATGACGTGTGGGCGGTGGGTGGGGCGTCGGAGTCCACTGGGGGCTTCGTGTGGCATTACGACGGCGATACTTGGGAAGCGGAACCCAGCCTGGATGCCGACGTCGCCGACGGAGCGGCGGTGTGGAAGGTGCACGGGCAATCTTCCGATGACGCGTGGTTCGTCGGAAGCAACGGCGTATCGCTGCGCTGGGACGGGACACGGTTGGAAGCTGGGGACACTGGGGTTGGTTCATCACTTTTCACCGTCCATTCCAACTCGGACCGCTACGCGGCGGTGGGCGGGATGGTGAGCGGTTTCATCGTTGAATTCGACGAAAAGTGGCGTGACGTCACCCCGGACCCCGCGCCGGCTGGGCTGTCGGGGGTGGCTCTCGACGATGATGAAGGGGGGATCGCCGTCGGTTTGTACGGTGCGGTGTTCGAGCGAAGCGCCCAGGGCTGGCGGGAAGTCGATGTGGGGTTTAGTCTTGACGAGAACCTACACGGCGTGTGGCTCGACGATGCTGGCGGCGTGTGGGCCGTCGGCGGCCAGACGCTCAGCGAGCCGCTCACCGACGGGCTGCTGATTCACCGCGGAGATTCGATTTCTTCGGAGGGACTTTGAGACACGTCACCATCATTCTTCGAACATCTGTTTCGCTTTGCAGCTTGGTTCTCGCCGCGGCGTGCAGTTCCGAGTCGTCACTGAACCCGACGACGGCTTGTGACGACCTCGAATCGGGACACGCTTGCACCTGGGTGGGCACGAAAGGGGAGGAGGGGTTCAACGGCGACGGTCTACATCGCGCCGAAACTCGCATCGCCCAACCGCAAGACCTCGTCTTTCTCGACGACGGCACGGCGTGGTTCACGGATTTCAACAACTTCTTGATCCGTCGGGTCAACGAGGACGAGACGGTGGAAACGATGGTCGGATGGACCGATCCGATCTTTCCCGGTGACGGTCCCGTCGACGGCATTCCCCCCGGTGGTGCTCCCGGGGCCGAGTGGCAGCTCAATCACCCGACGAATCTCTTGGTGCAGCCAGATGGATCCGTGCTGGTCGTCGGGTGGCACAATCACAAGCTTCTGACCGTCGATCCCCACGACGGCTTCGTCAAGGTCGTGTGTGGTGGCGGCGCGGGCTTTGCGGGAGACGGTGAACTGGCCGCGTCGAGCGCGCTGTTCAAGCAACTCAACGACGCGACCTTCGACGAGGACGGCAACCTGTACATCGTCGACCAGCAGAACGAGCGTATTCGTCGCATCGATAGCGACGGGATCATCGACACGATCGCCGGCACCGGCGCGGTGGGTGACGCAGGTGATGGGGGGCCGGCTCTCGAAGCGGAGTTCTCCTGGGCGAAGGGCTCGAACCCCAACCCGAGCGGCGGCATTCTGTATCACGAAGGCACGTTGTACATCTCCGATACCGAAGCCGACGTGATCCGCGCGATGGATCTGCAAAGCGGAGAGATCGAGCGTTTCGCCGGCACAGGCAAGGAGGGCGACAGTGGCGACGGCGGGCCAGCGCTCGATGCGAAGTTGAACGCCCCTCGTGATCTGGAGATCGGACCGGACGGAGACTTGTACTTCGCCGATACGGACAACGGAAAGATTCGCGCGGTCGACCTCAGCAGCAAGAAGATCCGCACCGTGGTCGGCACGGGCGAATTGGGGTTGGACGAAGGAGAGGGGTTGCCCGCCAAGCAGACACGACTGCGCCGTCCGTTTGGCGTTGCATTCGATCCCGAAGGAAACCTCTACGTGATGGACTCTCTGAACTTCCGCATCGTCAAGGTCGCCAAATGAGCCAACAACCGAGCATCAGTCTCTTGGCGGTCAGTTTGCTCTCGATCGGTGTGCTCTCGATCAGTGGCTGCTCCGATGGCCCCGAGCCGTGCGATCTGCAGGCGCCTGGGAACGTCTGCACGATCGCTGGCAATGGAGAGAACGGTTACGACAAGGACGCCGACGAGCGCGCGATCGATGCGTTCGAGGCGAAGTTCTCGCTGCCCCAAGACACACTCACCGGGCCGGATGGCGAGTTGTACATCCTGGATTGGAACAACCATCGCCTACGAGTCCTGCAAGATGGAGTGGTCAGTTGGGTTGCGGGCAGGGGTGAGCTGGGTGGAAGCCTCGATGACCCGGCGAACGGGGACTTCAACCATCCGACCAACATTCTCTTCGACCACAGCGGAGAGAACATGATCATCGCCGCTTGGCACAACAGCAAGCTGCGCACCCTCGACTTGGAGTCGGGAAAGATCATCGACAGCTGCGGCGATGGACGTCGCGCTTACGTCGGTGACGATGGGCCCGCGCTGACGTCGTCCCTGGATCTTCCCGCGGCGATCGCCTACGCGCCGAACGGCGACCTGGTAATCATGGACCAGGCCAATCAGGTCATACGCAGCATCGATGCGGCGGGTGACATACATCGCATGGCTGGCCGTTGCGTGATCGATTCCGCTCCACCGAACGGACCTGGCAAGTGTGAGCAAGGTGTCGAACCCGCGCAGTGCCCGGACGACGCAATGGGGCCTTCGGGCAAGTTTACTTGTGGCGATGAGGGTTCGTGCTCGAAGCCGTGTACACCCGGTTACGACGGTGACGAAGGCCCGGCGCTCGAGATGCGCATGGCGCAGCCGTTCGGCCAGTCCGCGTCCCCCGCGGGACGCATGGTCTACGACAAAAAGGGCAACCTGTATTTCGCCGACACGGGCAATCACCTGATTCGCATGATCGACACGGACGGCATCGTCCATCGGGTCGCTGGCAAGCCGCCCAAGGACGGCGTTCCGCAAAAAGGCTACTCGGGCGATGGCGGACCCGCATTGAAGGCCAAGCTGAATTTCCCGGTCGACCTCGCCTTCGGTGACGATGGCACGTTGTACTTCACCGACGTGCACAATCACTGCGTGCGCGCCATCGACGAGGATGGCGACATCGATACGGTCGCCGGCGTTTGTGAAAAGAAGGGCTATGAGGGCGACGGGGGGCCGGCTTCCAAAGCGCTGTTCAAGTTGCCGTTCGGTGTCGAGTACGCCGACGGCCGACTCGTGATTTCGGATACAGGCAACAGCGTGATCCGGAGCCTGTTGCTCGAATGATGACACAGCGCTTGCGGTGGGCGTCGTGGGTCGGCTGTTGCGCCGTTGGAGCGAGCGCGGCGGCGCTCGCCTGTTCGGACGATGGCGGGAGCGGTCCGACCGAGGACGGGCCGGCCTTTGCGGAGAATTACGCCAAGTCGTACGTCGAGGTGCGAGACTGCCGGCCCAGTGGGGATCACGACCTCAACAACATTCGCGTTCTGACTGACCCCACGTCGGTTTCAGTATACGAAGACCGAAGCGGTCCGTTCGACGAGGGGGCCATCGTGCTCAAAGAGGAGTACGAATTCGACGACGCCGAGTGCTCCGGCTCGGTCAAACAGTGGACGGTCATGCGCAAATTGGCCAAGGGTGAATCAGCAGAGACCCTGGATTGGGAGTGGCAGCGCGTGGACGCGGAACGCCGCGTCGTGGGCGTGAACTCGAGCCGCTGCATCAATTGCCACTCGATGTGCGACAGCGACGGCTACGACTTCACCTGCGCCGATCCATGAGGACGTGACACGTGCCGGGAGCGCCAACACGACGCGTTCAAGGCAGCAGCATGCTTCGGATCTTGGAGTTGGTCTGGTCGGCGATCAGCAAAGCGCCGTCGTCCCATGCAATCCGCGCGAGGAAACCAAACTGCGCCTGCAGTGCCGGACCACCGTCTCCTGCGTCCCCTCGTTCCCCGCTGCCGGCGATCGTGTCGATCTCGCCGTCGGGGGTGACTCGCCGGATCTTGAAGTTGCCGCGGTCGGCGATGTACAGATTGCCCTGCGGGTCGAGTGCGAGCCCGTTGGGTTGGTCGAGTTCGGCTTCGGTGGCGTTGCCGCCGTCGCCGTCGTCGCCCTTGGTGCCGTTGCCGGCGATGGTCGTCAGGATACCGTCGGTGCTGAGTCGTCTCACCACGTGATTGCGGGTGTCGGCAATCAACAGGGCGCCATCGTCGTCGAGCTCCAAGGCTGTTGGCCATTGCAGGCTAGCTTCGGTTGCCGGGCCCTCGTCCCCGGCGTAGTCCGGCTCTCCGTCGCCGGCGATGGTCGAGACCACGCCGTCTTCGATCTGGCGTACCCGGTGGGCCTTACTATCCGACACGATCACAGCGTCGTCTCGGGTGATGGCAATACCGTCGAGTTGGTCGAACGACGCTTCCAGCGCCGAACCTCCGTCTCCTTCGTCTCCACGCAGAGCGATTTCGCCCGTTCCCGCGATGTTGTGCAGTTCGTTGTCTTCACCGAGGATGAGCACACGCGGGTCGTGATAGGAGACGAAGATCAGCGTTCCGTCGGAGAGGAACGCAAAGTCGATGGGGTTTTCGAGCGGGGTGTCCAGGGCGTCGACCTCGGTCGTCGCGATCGCGTGGAAACCGTCGCCGATCACTGTCTGGACGCTTCCGTCTTCGGCGACACGCCGCAAGCGTTGGTTGTTGAAGTCCATCACGTACAACGCGCCGTCCGGGCCGCGCCTGGCCGCGGATGGAAGGTACAAGTCCGTTTCGGGCCCGGCCAAGCCATCCCGATTGAAGCCGGTGTCGCCGGTGCCGACGATCGTGCAGATCTCGCCCGGCCGCGGATCGCAGGGGCTCGAGGGCGCTCCGCAGGACAACGCTTGCATCGACACGAACGCGACCGCCGAAGTTCGCAGGCGTCGGCCCGATCCACCGGGGGACCTGCGTCTGCAAATGTCGGGCGTTGCCCCGGAGGTGCCGTACGTGTTCGGGTCGTCGTTGGCCACGGGCTGTCGAGCTCAGTGAGGATTGACGGTCAATGAAACCAACGCCCATTCGTTAGCTCCGTGATTGTGAACGTGGAACTGGACGGGCGTGCCCTTGGGCACCACGCCCTCCGCGTTCCACGACGCTTCGAGCCACCCTCGGTCGGCGGGGATCTCCACTGTCTCGGCCCACACTTGTTTTCCGTCGAGCGCGATTATCACCTGACCCTGCGCGGGCTCATCCGACTCGAGTTCGTAGTGATGGACGCGCACGCTGACCTCGTCGCCCACCGCGATCGAGACGAGTGCCGGCTGCACGGCGGTCAGGTAGTTGCACAGTTCGGTGCTGACGAAGAACGCCTGCTCCCCGTCCAGATCTTCCGGTCCGTAGCCGAAGGGATTGCAGTCCACGCCTGCTGGGCGCAGATCGGCAAACGGGTCGGCGTCGCTGCTGGCCTCCTCCCATCGGGTCGCGTCGACGAGGGAGGCTCCGCGTTCCTCTGGCGAAGGATCAGGAGAGGCACAACCGACGACGGATCCGAGCCACAGTAGGGTTCGAACTACTCGGATCCATTGGTACATACCGTTTCCTTGGCGCAGCTTCGCCTGTTCGTCCACGCGAAAAAGACGCGTGCTTCCCTCGGGCGAACGCGCGATGGGTGCGCGACTCGCCGATTCTGCGTGCGCCCCGCAGCGACCCAATCAGCTGTCCTTCTGTCGGCGCTGCCACACGGGCTGTGCGCCCATTTGAGCGTTGAAACTTCCGTCGTCGACCGAAGCCTGGCGCTGACACGCGCCGAGGCGGATCAGAGGCAGCTCAGCGTGACGTCAGCGAACGCTGCTTCTTCGTAAGTCAACGCGCCTGCATAGGCCATCGCGTCGCCCTCGACCTCGAAGGTGACGTTTCCATCGAGCCGGTTGCCCCCGGCGAAGCCCACGGCGAAGTCACTCACGGTCAACGTTTGGTCGAGGCTTCCGTTGCTGGCGTGGAGTTCAATCAACTCGAACCCGATGGAGCCCGAACCGAACACCTCGTTCAGACTCTGCTTGCCGGTTCGTAGGCGGAACTCGATGTCCGTGTTGCCCTGTGTGTCCGTCACGGAGACGTCGCTCTCGATGTAGATGCCGCCGAAGTCGGGGTCGATGTCGGCCAAGTCGGTCAAGTGCAGTGGATTCGGTGGTGGATTGCCCAAGCCGAGCAACTTCGCCCAAGGTCCGGCGCTTTCGTACGTGGCCTCGAGTTTGGCGCTGGCATTGACCTTCGTGCCCAGCGGGTCAGTGATGTCGAAGTCGATGCCCGCGCTCGCGTCGGCGTCGACATCCACTCCGACGAGGTAGCTATCCGCGTCGAACAGATCCGCTTCGACGAGGTGGAACTCACCGTCGACCCGTTCGTAAAGGCGGATGTCCATGCTCACCGAGCTGCCCAAACCACCGCCGGTGTGATACACGCCGGCACCTTCGTAGCGTAAGCCGGACGGGATGATGGCTCCACTGGGATCGAACACCATGCCAATCACACCGGTGATCAGCGCAGCCGACATACTGACGGTCAACCCGCCGCATGCGACCATCTCGTGCATGCTCGCCTCCAGATCGAACGCCAGCTCGGTGTGCTCGGCGACCTCCCGGTCCGTGAAGCCGGCGGTGCAGCTGTTGAGGTTGAGTTGCGTCGAGGCGGTGACGTCGACGTCGACGTTGGCATTGCCGCTCGAGTTGGCCCGAAGTTGTGCTCCATCTGCTCCGTCTTGGCAGCTCGCGCACTGCGAAACGGCGTCTCCCTTCGACCCGCTGTCGTCCGAACCACAACCAAGTGCGGTCAACACAGTCGTCGCTATCGCCGCTACCAGCTGAATGTCGTGTCGAGTAGCGTGAGCGGGAGTTCGGGGCGATCGGGTATTGGGGGACGAGTAAGCCATTGAGACCACGATAGCAGTCGTCGATTTGAGCGGCCGCCGACCGGAGCCGCGGACGCCGTCCGATTCGGTCTTGCTGGAACCCGCGACCATGCGGACCAACGTCCCGTGTGGTCGAACGGAGGTCGACGTCGACGTCGGGTCGAGAGGGCCCTCCGCGTCAATGCTCTGCATCGCCAGAGTTAGAGCGTTCCCCGCGGTCCGGTTTACTTCGCCGCACGCGCGCCCACCTCTGCCGGTGACCACCTGCAACGGAGAGGTTGGCCGGACCGAATTGGTTCAGCTTCAGCCCGCAGCCCGGTTCGTCGTTGGCGGGGGACAAGATGGGCGAGCACTGGCGAGCACGATTGTCTTAGAACACGAACGGCACGAGCGCGCGGCGTTGGGGCGGGTAGGGCGTCGGGCAGTCGGAGGGAAACTGCTCGTGATAGCCCTTGTGACGCTGCCACGCCCAGAAGCTTTTGAGTATTTGTGTAGCAGAGCCGACTCGAGCGCGCGCCGCGTGAAGTGACCCATCCACAGCACGATTGCGACGATTACCCAGGCAGGCGGAGCACCGTTGAGGCCGCCCCCCAGCAACCAGGCTGCAGGTACGACGGCAATGGCGACCGAAGAGCTCGAGACGTTGTGCATGCGCGGGGTCATCGTCGAGTTGCACCGCCTTTCGGTTTTCCGTGTCAAGGCAACCGGCGCGCACTGTCAGTAGCCCTGCCTCGGGCGGAGGGGAGCGGGCAGCGCGTGCTGACGTACCGTCGGCGACAACCCGACGAACCCGATGTGCCGCGACGCAGCGACGTGTGCCCGACACTCCTCGCTCCAACGAGGAGACGACGAAGGGGGACTTTGATCAGTGACGAACGGCGCGATCGGAAACCCGTCGCGAACGTCACAGCATCGTAACAATTTGACAAGGAGCGTGCGAAGAGCACGAGCCCGGACCGGGGACACGCGCGTGGAGTGCCTGGTGAGTTGGCGTGCGGGTATATGTTGATTCGATGAAACGGTGTCTTGGTGTGTGGTTCGTGCTGACGCTGGCGTCGTGCAGCAATGACGACGGCATGGAGAATCGAGACGGACTGTCCGATAACTCCGAACCGGTACCGAGCGGCGACGACACCGCACAGCCGTCCGCATCATCCGATGCACCAGTTCCAACGCCGGACCAGAGCACCACGTCGTCACCGACCGTCCCGACACCGTCGAGTCAGCCCGATGACGGACCAACCGGGGCGACTCCTCCGCCGGTCAGTGGCGGTGAGGGGGGAGCGACCGTCGATCCAGGCCCCACGCCGGCCGGTAGCGCCGGGGACTCATCCGCAGGGAGCGCTGGAGGGGCGGGAGGAGGAGTCACCGGACCCGACGTACCACCGGCTGGGGAGGGACCAGGGTGTCTGGAGTTTACAGAGCCGAGCACTGCCGGTCGCTTTGCCAACCCCCAGCTCAACGGACCATCGGGTTTGGCGGCAAGTCGCCAGTACCCTGGGGTCTTGTACGCGCAGCTCGACACCGGTGGTCCCGCGAGCGTGTTTGCGACGACGACCGATGGTCGTGACCTCGCGCAATACGCGCTCGAGGACTTGGAACAAAACGACTGGGAAGACATTGCCGTCGGGCCGGGTCCCGACGGCAAGCAGTACATCTTCGTGGGTGACATCGGGGACAACGCAGCAGGTGGCATGGGCGGCGGCAGCGCGAGGGCCGAAGTGCAGATCTATCGCTTCGCGGAACCGGAGGTCTCATTGTCGATGGACTCTGCCGTCGTCGACGTCAGCTGGGAGGTTCTGCGATTCACGTACCCAGATGGTGCGCGCAACGCCGAGACGCTGCTCGTCGATCCTCAGTCCCAAGACATCTTCATTCTGACCAAGGACAGCGGTGATGCGACCATCTATCGCGCCGCCGGTGACGTGGCGACCGACACGCCCACGGTGCTCGAAGAGGTCGGTACGGTGGACGTGGGGTCCGCGCAGTTGGCGGCTGGTGACATTTCACCGAGCGGCGATCGCATCTTGCTTCGCACTTACGACGAGTTGTTGATTTGGGAACGACGGGTGGGGACGGACGTTGCAACGGCGCTTTCGGCAGACGCCACACGACTGACGGTTGCGGATGAACCACGTAGCGAGGGCGCGACGTTCGCTGGGGATGGCAGCGCTTGGTTCTCCGCTGGTGAAGAGGATGACGCGTTGTACACCGGCGTGTCGACGTGTGACTGAGCGTGCCGCTCCTGAGCGGAGGGCTCGGAGCCGCTGCACCGAGCGGCCACTACACCGAGCGGCCACTACACCGAGCGGCCACTACACCGAGCGGCCACTACACCGAGCGGCCACTACAACGAGCCGCTGAGCGTCGCGAGCCAACCGCCTTCGACGGGAGACACACCCGGCCGCAACGACGAAGCCGTCGATGTTTCCTCGTGAGGGTCTCGTGCCGCGGGCTTCATGTCGTCGGTAGCCCACCAGCTGAAGGCCAATCCGCCAAGCGCTCCGACCGCTGCCGCTCCGAACCCCAAGCGTGGGTTTGCCGAATCACCTGCGGCAAGCAGGTAGCCACCAGCGCCCAGCAGCCCTCCCGCTAGCCCGCCCAAGTCGACGAAGCGGACTCGCGCGACGCTCGGGTTTGCCGTCGGCGATGCCAACGCGGCTGCGATCAGACCAGTGTTGTACCCAACTGCGCCCGTGACGAAAGCGATCTGGGGGCGACGGTCATTGCTGCGAGTAAATGCGCTTCCCAACAGGCTGGCGCCAATGCCGCCCCACATTGCGCCGGACGCAGTCAGGGAGACTTGACCCGGGAGCGGCTCGAACCAGGCAGCAGCCGCCGATCCTGCGAGCAAGCCGACGCTCGCTCCTGTCCACAGCAGGGTCGAAACTGCCGCGGACTTCCAGTGCGAGCCATCGTCGCGACGGGTGGCAGCGGCGTGTTGGCTTCCGACCAGCCACACACCCTCGCCGAGGCCGAGGAACATGCCGGCAGTCATCGCCTGAGGCACGCCGAGGCGAAATGGCCGGTAATTGTCCGCGACTGCAACGCCTCCAACCGTGGCCGTGGTGATCAACAGGTACGGGACGACCGCTGCCGCGACGTTTTTGGGACGGATCTGTAGCGCCAGCCAACTGCTCGTGCCGAACCCGTAGATGAAGGCGGTCGTGTACAACAGCGAGAGTTCATCCGGGGTGCGGATGTGCGGATCGTGCATTTGGCGTCGCAGGATGCCGGCTCGTTCCCGAGCTACCTGCGCGAACTCGGCCGCCACCTTTCTGTCCTCGGACGTCGGCGCAGTGCGTTCCAATTCGTCGAACAGCTTCGCCGCTTCGTCGTTGCGGTCTTCCAGTAGCGCACCGCGCGCCTCGTTGTAGCGCTGGTGCCAGGTGTCGTCGGCGAGTGCCCAGCGAGCCATGCTGAGTACCAGTGCGACGGCCAGCACCGAGGCGAGCCGCTGAGGAAGCGAAGGTGGTCGACGTTTGGTCGCGTGGACGTCTTGCATTTCTTTCATCGTTCAAAACACCGCTGCCGTAGCCAGGCCAAGGGAGGTTTCACGCTCGAACGAGTGCGCGTCTCCCGCGCTGCTGCCACGCAACGCGTGATCGAGCGTGCCGCGTACCCGCCACGGTCCGTCGGCAATGCGGTAACCGATCGAAGCGTCGAACTTGCCGCGCGTGTCGACCATCCGCGTATCGGAGTTCGGCTCGCGCAACGCGCGGAAGCCGTCGATGTAGGCGCCGCCTTCGACCTCCAAAGCGCGCCAGACGGCGCGCACTGCGGCTCGCGCGTGGCCGCCGAACCCGAAGTAGTACCCGTGTAGTTCGGTAACGTCGGGGAGGCGGAGCGTGTCGGCGTCCACGCGGTCCAGGGCGAGGGAGCGGACACCCCCGAAGTTCGGACCGACGTCGACGTAGGCGTCGAGGTGTGCGTCGCCCGCGTCCACACGTTGTGCGAGCACGACGTCGACGGGAGTGACTGAGGAGATACGATCGACCTGTCCAGCTTCGTTTCGCCGCCAGTCGTGTACGAAGTAATCGAAGCCCATGCCGAGGCCGACGAAGCCCCCGCCGCCGTACACTCGGTGTTTGCTGCCCCGCGCATCGCGCCAATAGCGCCCCGCGAGCACGGCCTGCGCGCGAAAATCCAACTCGTTCAGACCGCCCGCGCCGAACGTCGCACTCAGGCTCATGCTCGACGCGTTGGCCTCCGTGAATCCCAGACTGCGTCGTCCCGGCCCGTCGAATCCCGGCAAGCGCGCCAGGCGTTCTTCGAAACTCACGCGACCCTCCACTGCGTCCCGACTGGGGGCGTGCGCGCCGGAAGCCAACGTTTCGTTGCGCGTTCCGTGCTCGTGAGTAACGGCGAGGGAGCTTTGCAGGTCGAAGTGATGCCACTCGTCGGTTGGGAACACGCTGCTCGAGCGGCGTAGCTGCGCGTCGTCCGCCCAATCGTTGAACGACTTGAGCGGTCCGAAGATGCCACCCAGGATGCGATTGTGAAGCTGTGGGCCAGCGCGATCGAAGAAGCTGCCCAGCTGAAATAGCGACTCACCGATGGCCCAGCCTGCCAACGGTGTGACCAAGGTGTCGTTGAAGCTGATCACTTCGCGGATCTCACCGAAGTACTCCCACACGAGCGACCCCGCGAAGGCCATGGCGCCCGACTCGTAGATCCCCAGGCGATTGGTCCGCGCTGCTTGGTAGTAACCGGTTCCTCCCAACGGATGGCCGACGAAGTTGGTCCCGAAGTGATTGTGGTCGGTATCGAACGCTTCACCCGTGACCTTCTTGCTGAAGACGTCCCAGCTGTAGTTCAGATCCCAGTCGTGGTCCAAACCGGAAGTCGTCACGTAGTAGAGAAAGCCGGTCAGGAAGATGCCCTGCAGTTCGAGGACGGCGCGCAGGCCCGTTGTTGGCATTGGATGAACGTACTGCAACGTCCCGGGTACCGGCTGCAGTGCGGCGTCGGGGACGCTGACCACGTCGTTGCGTATCGGGCCTCGATCGGGAGGCGGTACGACGCCGTCTGCGGTGGTTTCGGCGTGCGCGAGCGTTGGCAGCTCGCACGTGAGCAGCCCGCACAGCAGCACCCGAGACGGGAGGGTCGGGTTGAAGCGAAGTGCCGAATACATGATTGGGAGGGGTGACCTTCGCTCAGCTCTTGCGGCAACCGAAGGCTGCTCGGCGATGAGCGCTATCGGAAGCTGTAGCCGCCACGCCAAAGATCAAGCGACGCCGCGGAAATAGTTGCAAGGCCCACGCGAGTTGGGCCCGTTCATCGCTGATTCGCTGGTCCCGGCGATTGCGAAATCTCCGAACCCGCAGAATTTGCAGGTGTATGAAAGGGGAGGGCATGTGCCGGCTTGCCGCCGGCAGCGCCCCTGGGTATGGAATTGAGGTGACCCTGGAGGAGTCGGACTCGGCTGCGTTGGAAGCGCTCTACGAGGTGCGTGACGTGCTGACCTACAGCTTCGACTTGGAGCTACTGTCCGCGCCTCGCGCTCCCGAGTGGTTTCACTGCCTCGATGGCGAATGTCACGTGATCGGCTGCGATGCCACCGCGGGCGCGTACGCGGTCGTGCGGAACGAAGGGTCGCAGCGCGTCGTGCATGTGGATCAGCTTGGTCGCACTCGGGTTCTCGGGCAGGACGTCATGAGCGCCGTTGCTCTCGTCGTCGCTTTGCCGTACTGGCGCGAGCTGGACGAGCAGCTCGGTGATGCAGCTGTCGACGGGTTTCGAGACAGAGCGGCGCTGTTGGAGCGGGAGGTGCAGTCAGACATCGTTCAACTCGCGGAGGCTCGGCAGTGGCTGCAGGCGCGGTTCGATGGATTGGTGCTGGCAGATCCCGTCGCGAACTTCGCGCGATGGCGTGCGGAAGCGCGTCCGAATCTCGTGACCGTCGCCGGCTGGGCACGGATCTCCGAGCGCCCGGAGAGCGCGAACACCGACTTGCACGGCGCGTGATACGCGGCGCATCGAGCTCGGTCGCTGACGATAGCGCAATTTTCTCGGTCGCTGGTAATCTGCTCGGCGCGACGGCGGACGACGTCGAATCGACGGCGATCGTTCGGTGGTGTGCGCACCAGATCTGCGCAGTCACCGCTGCGCTCGAAAGCCCGCAGCCTCACCGCGTGATACAACCTGCTCCGAGCCTTGACTTTTCGTCATCGACGGAACACCACGCAACCCAATCATGTTCACTCGCATTCCCCACGTCAGGCTGCTCGTTGCTTCCCTCAGCGCGGCTTCATTC
>QJWJ01000243.1 GCA_003235365.1 Deltaproteobacteria bacterium | reverse complement strand
GTCGCGCACGTTGCGCTGTCGCAGGGTGACGAACAGCTGCCTCGGTGAGTCCCCGAAGTTCTTGACCGACGCGAAGACAGTCGTCGGGGTCGACGTTTCGGGTTGGTTACCGGAGGCGGGTTCACTTCTGACGTCGATACGGGTGATTGCGACGTTTGGCGCCGCGCTGCCGACGCGAATCAGCCGTGACGTTCCCGCAGGCAGCTGCGGCGGAACTCGATCGGCGAGGACACCGTCCGTGATCAATATCAACTCGCCCCCGCCCGGTTGTTGGGCGAGCTTCTCGTTCGCCAGGGTGATGGCTGCGTGCAGTTCCCCTCGTACGTCCAACGGCGTCAGCGCTTCGAGACGCGCCCGAATGCGGCGTCGGTCTCGTTCGAAGGGCAGCAACACCATTGGCGATTGGCCCGCGCCGATCAACAGAACGTCTGCGTCGGGGTGCAGGTTGCCCACGAGATCGGTGGCGGCCTGGCGCGCTTGCTGCAGTCGAGTGCGACCGTCAGGTTCACGAGTCTGCATCGACGCGCTGGTGTCGATCACGACTGCCACGTGGCGCGACAAGCTCAGGGTCTGACTTCTCGGGCCTGTGGCGGCGAGTGCCAGGGCGGCCAGCGCGCTGGCCTGAAGCCAAAACGAGCGCTGATTCCAGAAGCGCTTGGAGGGGCGGGGCGCGCGGACGGTCCGCGACGAGTCTTTCCACAGCCACAGCGCACCGACCTCGAGCGTCACAGGCCGCGGCCGCAGCAGGTAGAGCAGCACCAGCGGGAGCAGCAGCCCCAACAGCAGCAGCCCCCGCGGCTCAGTCAGGTGCATCGTGCGTTTCCGAATCGTCGGATTGCGCCAGTCGTTTGCGTGTTTCGCGGTGGTCGCGCGCGATCCGCTCGTAGGCTTCGAGCAACGCTCGTTCACCCAGTTGTTCCGCCGTTCGCAGGTTGCTCGCCGAGACACGGTCGCGCAGTGAGACGGCAGGGGAAACCGGCAACTTCGACAGATCCAGCGTGCTGAGATCGACGAATCGAGTTCCGGTGGTTTCACCCTGGCGAACGCGTTCGAGTGCACTGACGCGCACGATCTGCAAGGTGGGATCGGGAGTGCGTCGCAAGAATGGGATCAGCCGCTCGGCGCTGTCGGTGAGCAGCGGAGCGTCGGGATGGAAAGCCGCGATGACGAACTGCGGGCTGCGCAGGGTGTGGCGTTTGGCGTCGGCCTCCATGGCATCGGTTGCAAAGTGTTCGAACTGCTTGCGAGAGACCTGCAGTCGCGGAAAGATCAACAAGCCAATGTCGATGTTCGCATTTGCCGTCCAGTCGTCGATGGCTGCCAGGACCGGGGCGGGGTCCGTCGTTTGCGACAGGCTGACGCGCGGTTGGACCTTGCCGTCCAGTCGCGCGCGCTTCGCCCACGGACACAAGTTGAGCCCCTCGACGATCTCGTGTTGATAGCGTCGATAAAGCCGCAGGGTTTCGTCAATCAGCTCGTCGTTCATGATGCGTCGACCTGTCCGTTCACCAGTCGGCTCACGGCGGGGGTGATGGCCGCATCCGAGCTCGAGCGCACGTAGGTTTGGCCGTTGCGCCGCGCCCACTGCGCCAATGACTCGAACCACTGCCGCAGGTTGTGGTGATAGACCTCGAGGTGACCGCGGTCGATTGTCATTTCCAACTCTTCGTCGTTTTCGACCATGCGCAGTTTGACTTCGCCCCGCAGCCGCGGAGACAGTTCCTCCGGGGCGAGCACTTGCACCAGCGCCACGCTGCGTCGGTGTGCCAGGGCTTCCAGAGCGCGAGGGAACACGCCATCGAGCTGAAAGTCGCTGAACACGGCGATGCTGTTCGTCGTCGTACGCACCCGCCCCAGTCGCGCCAACCACTCGGATAGATGCGTCTTGCCGCCGATTGCCGGACGAGCAATCTCGTCGAACAGGTGTCGGGCGGCACGCTCGCCGCGATGCTCGTTGCCGAACGACAAGTGACCGTCCCGATCCGGATCGGGCCAAACCAGTTGCACACGCAGCCCTGCCACCAGCCAAACGTAGCCTACGGCCGCGCACAACCGGCGCAGCGCCGTGGACTTGGGAGGAGAGCCGAGGCCCGTCGACGCCGAACAGTCGAGCAACAATTCGAGGCGCGCACTGCGTTCGGCGTGGAACCGCCGCACGACCGGGTGGCCTCCGCGGGCGTAAGCGTACCAGTCGATACGTCGCAGATCGTCGCCCGCCGTGTACCTGCGACGATCGGCGAAGTCTTGCACACCACCCACCGCGCGCGATGGGTGCGCACCCAGTTGGTTTCCCCAGCGCCCCCCGCGCAATTGGCGACCGAGGGCGTCGAGCTGTCGAAGTTCCTGGGGGCTGAGCAGTGTCACGCGGCGGCACCTCCGCGCTGACGCTTCACGCGCCGTACTCCCAGCACCCACAGCAGGGTTCCCACGCCGATGTACGAGCCGACCGACGTGCACCAGAGCACCAGTTCCACCAGGTATTCGCCGTTCCCATTCAATAGGCGCTCGAAGAGCACCAGGCTGTACAGCGGCGATGGCATCGCCAGCCACAGGTGTGGGACGAGTTTGCCGTTGACGAGGCCAGCGATGCCCAGTGCCAGCCAGGGGCCGGTGGTGAGGATGATGCCGGTGACGAGCGACGTGATCCTCGGGCGCAGCGTCGCCTGGCTGCGCGAGCGCAAGGCGATGACGAGGCCACTTTGAAAGACGAGGCAGCCGGTGATGGTCAACGCCACGCAGCCGAGCCCCAGGATGCGCGCGGGCGCGGACGTGGTGCCGAGCGCGCGGGCCAGGGCGAGCTCTTCGGCGCTGCCGCCGGCGAACAGAATCGCCAGTGTGGTGCAGCACAACAGCAGCAAGCCGGTGCAGGTCCGCGGAAGGTTGGGCGCCAGCACTCGTGCCAGGATCCCGGCGTCCGACTGGGCCAGTCGTCTCTGCAAGCGTCGCGACGGTTCGAAAGGGTCGGCAGTCATCACCAGCAACAACACCCCGGCAAGCAACCCTGCGCCGGCCATCGCTCCGGCATAACACAGCCAGTACTGGTGCTTCGTGGTCACCCAAACCCGCGGGATCATCATCACTGCCGTCAACGGGACGAAACACCACAACGTCCAGCGCTTGAGCCCTTCGAGCCGATTGTCACCCGCGTCGCTGAGATTGGTGACCGTCACTTGGTAGAAGAACGAACCCAACGACACCGCCAACGTGAGCGGGCCGAAGACCAGCGTCGTCAGGTAGGTCCAGTCCGCCGGGGCCCGGCACCAGGCCGGGGGCAGCCATACCGGCGCGCCACCGACGACCGATGGCCACGCCTGACTGGCGAGTAGCGAACCGCCCACGCCCAAACCGAAGAAGCAGGCGAGCGAAACCGAGACGGACGTCAGGATGCTCACCAACATCGCTGGCGCGGCCCGCTGCAAACTCGAACCCACGGCGACTCCGAACCCGACGGCGAGGATCGCAAACACCGCGAGTGCCACGAAGGCCAGGATCACCTCAGCGGCAGTCACCCCACCCGCCACGAACGGCACGGCGCCAATCGGTGCGAGCATCACCAGGTAGGTCACCAGGTATGTCGCCGCGGCGAGGAACTTGCCCCGCGCGAGCTGACGTGCCGACAGGCTCGCCAAACGCAGCGCCTCCCAGGTGTGATTGGTGTGCTCGCTGGTGATGACCGAGGTGCCCACACCGGGACCCACCCAGGCGATTACCGCGAAGCACAGCGAGAAAAACACGTGATACAGGACCGATCCGAGCTCGCTCGGCTCCAAGCTCGCGCTGGCCACGCCACCGACGGTGCAAGTGATCACCGTCAGCACGATGGTCGTGGTCATCAACACGTATGGGGTGCGTGTCAGGCGCGATGCCTGAAGCAGTTCGCGCCGCCAAACCGGGTTGACCACGGGGGGCCACGAGGGCTTGCGGCTCGACTGAGGACCGGTCGGCAGCGTTTCGGCGGTGGGTGCGTCGAGGCTCACGACACGGTGCCTTTCGTCACTTCCAGGAACACCTGCTCGAGTCGATTGCGCTCGGGTTCGATGGCGACGATGGATACTCCGTGACTGACGAGATAGCGCACCAGCTCGGCGATGAACTGCTCGTCACCCACGTAGCGGACGACGACCTGCGATCCATCGTCCGACTCGACGTGGCGGATTGGCGGGCAGGCCGCGAGCAGTCGCTTCAACTCGTCGGTTCCGCCGAGCACGCGCAGTTTGAGACGGCGCTGGGCTCGCGACGGAACGCTCACGCCAGCGGGCGTCAACTCGATACAACCCGGCGCGGTCGTCGGGGTCAGCGGGCTCAGCGCTTCAGAGACCGCTGGGATCTTTGCGGGAGGGCGTGGCAGCTCGCTGCCGGTCACCCCGGACGGCGTCTGGTCGCTTTGCCCGACGGGCGGCAGCGGCCCCAGGCGAACATCGTTGCTCAGCGTCCCAATTGGTCCGCTCGCGACCAAACGACCTCCGTCGATGATGCCGACGGAGGTACACACGTCGCTGAGCTCGCTCAGTATGTGGCTCGAAAGGAAGATCGTCTTGCCGAGATCGCGTAGCTCGAGCAGGAGGTCGCGGATCTCGATTCGCGCGCGGGGATCCAGATCACTTGCTGGCTCGTCGAGGATCAACAGTTTGGGATCGTGCAACAGGACCCGGGCGAATTGCAGGCGCTGGCGCAACCCCTTGCTCAAGGTCGACAACAGCTTGTCGGTCATCGACTCGAGCCCGACGAGTTCGAGCACGGCGGTGGTGACCGCCCGCGCGTTGTCGACTCGATTGGCCTCGGCGAAAAACTCGAGGTACTCCAGCACCGTCAGGCGGTCGTAGACGCCTGCGTGATCGGACATGTAGCCGATGCAACGCCGTACGCGTTCTGGCTCCAGATCGACGTCGATCCCGAAAACCTCCACCGTGCCTTCGCGAGGTGGCATCAACGTGGCGAGTGTGCGGATGGTCGTCGTCTTGCCGGCTCCGTTTGGGCCGATGAACCCGAAGATCTCTCCCTCGGGGATTTCCAAGTTCAGGTCGTGGATCACCGTCGAGGCGCCGTAGCCCTGGTTCAGGTGCGCGATGCGAATGGCCGGCGTGCTCATGGCGTGCCTCCGAAACCCATCACCCGCAGCATCACACGATCGGAGTCGACCTCGATCCCACTGTCGAGCAGGTTCCCTTCACCACCGACGACTTGGGCCAACAAGACCGGAACGTCCTGCGGCCACCAATCCGCCTCGCCTTGTCGCAGGTCTTCGATCGCGTCCCAGGCCTGTGCCGCGCCGGGGGCGACCTCGTCAATCATCACGTCGAATTGGTGCACCAGCAGTGGAGTGGCTCCGCTGGGGGCGCGCGCCTCGGTGTACTCGACGCGTTGCCCGCTCGAAAACGTCACCGACTGCCCGTCGGCGATGTGGGGAAAGAACGCCAAGCGACCATCGGCATCCTTGAGCAAGACGGCGGTCAGATCGCGTCCGACGCGGTTGGTGGCAGTCAACGTGCCATCGGGTTGGTGCAGCAGCGACACGCCGCGGCCCACGGGCGCCAACGAATCTTCCCGGACGTACAGCGTTTGCCAGGGTTTGCCATGCAGGTTCTGCAGGCGCATCTCGTCGCCCTGCAGCAGCAGATCGCCGTTCATGCCGTCGTCGTCGTTCATCACGCTCAGATTCGAGCCCGCCTCCGTCTGTCGGACGACGACGTCGTCGAAGGTCGACGCTTGGATGGCGCGAAAGCGCGTGGCGGCGGCGACCGGCATCCCTGCGGCGGCATCGAGCAACGTCAGGTGCCTGGCGCGATCGCTCGTGCCACGGCTCACTGCGCCCAAGGTCAACACCGCGAGCAGAGCGCCGACGGATAGCAGCAGCAAGTTGCGCAGAGCGGTCAGCGGTTCGCGCTTTCTCGAGGATCGTCGGAAGTTGACGGGACCGGCGAGCACGGCGTAGCCGATCAGCAACACGGCCGCGGCCGAAATGGCCCAATGGCGTTGGCTGTTGCGCTTGAGAAACTCACGGATCGAGTAACCGGGAAGCCCACGTGTTTCGCCTGCAGCGTGGGGGATCGCGATGAGCCGGCGGCGGTCCCAACCGTGACCCACGAGGTCCAGCAACTGCAGATCGAGCCAGGGCTCGCCCGGGATGCTGCGCAGGTTCGAATCGAAGCCCAGCAAGGTGACTTCGCCCAATCCGTAGCTGGCCGACGCGCCCCAAGGGCTGGGGTGCAAGTTCCCACCGACGAAGCCTCGCAGCTGTGAGCGCAACGCGTCCGGGACCTCGACTTGCAGCAGGCTCGTTACCGGTTGGGGTTGACTCCTCGTCGGCTTGTCCACGACGCGCAACGGTTGAGGGTCCAGCTGGGTCTGTTGTGGTGGCGCTGGTCGGGTGGACCCGCCGAGTAAGCGCACCAACGTCGGATGTTGGAGGTCTTCCTCACGCGTGGGATTGATTGCCAGATTACCTCCGAGCAGCACCCAACCGGCCAGCGCGTGAAGCTGCGTCGCCGATAAACCGACGAGTTGTTCACTGTCGGCAATGACGAGGGTGGTCGGCGCATAGCCCGCGCTGCTGCTGGGTACGACCAGGCTGCCGCTGGCCACGTCGCGCTCGGGCCGCGTGGCGCGAATCGTCAGTTCCGCGGCGGGGGCCTGGGGTTGGGCGAGGGCGGGTAGTTCGGGTTGGTCGCCGTTTCGTTCGAGGTTCAGCGGCGGTAACTCGACACCCTCCAGTCGGTTCGCCACGCGTGCGCTGCGGGAGATGGACAACACGTGGGGGCTGCCGGGACTCGACGAGTAGCCCTGCCCGCGACCCAACTGATTGCCGCTCCCGTCGAGGATCACGCCGTCGACGGCGGTCGACGCGGGTCCGTGCGCGACCATTTCGACCGTGACCCGCCCGTTGGCAGGTAACCACAGCGGCGCCAGACTGAACGCGTCGTCCACACGTGGGTCGCGAAACAGGCCGCGGGCAGGTGTGAGGTAAACGTGGGCCGAAACTGCGGCGTCTGTCGAGTTGTCGACCGTGACGGCGTAAGTCGTCGTGCCATTGCTGCAAGGGGCCTGCTCGCCGAGAACCGGTTTCACACGGACGGTCAGCGGTGCCGTGGCGCCGAGCGTCGCCGGTTGCGTCTCTGCCAGCGCCGCGCTCGGTTCGCCCCATGCCAACACCCACCCGACCGCCGCGCCACGCGCGAGCCGTCCAACGACCCGCTTCACTCGCTGGCGCGCGCCGTCGTACCGCTTCGCGCTCCGGTGGCGGCCGGCCTGCGCGCCGTGAGTTTCCCGGGCGGCCTGATTGGCTGCGACGACCGACCGAGATGCCGCTCCCGGAGCCTTCGACGGCAGGCGTGGGGCGACGCGGGGCGGGATGATCGCGCTCAAACCGATCTCCTCCTCAGGCGTACTGGGCGACCTCTGGGGGAACGTCGGCGACCCGGCTGAGCACTTCGTCGAGAATCGTGTCGCCGGACACGCCGTCGGCGATGCCTTCGAAGCCGAGCAGCAAGCGATGGCGCAGCGCCGGTTTGAGCACGGCCCGGACGTCGTCGAACGCGGCGTTGAGTCGTCCCTCGGTCAGCGCGCGCGCCTTGGCTCCGAGGATCAGTGCCTGGCCACCGCGCACTCCCGCACCGAAACGCACGCATCGTTTGACCAAGTCGGGAGCCGAAACCGCATCAGGGTTGGTTGCCGCGGTGAGCCGCGCGGCGTAGTTGAGCACCGCTCTCGGAACCGCGACCCGCCGGCAATCTGCTTGCAGCGTGAGCAATTCGTCTGCTGACAGCGCCGCGCCGGGGCTCGGCACCGGGGCGCCAGTGGTCAACTCCAAGATCGTCTCGAGCTCCGATTCGTTTGGCGAAGGCACCAGGGTCTTGAACAGGAACCGGTCCAGTTGCGCTTCGGGGAGCGGATACGTGCCTTCCATCTCGATGGGGTTTTCCGTTGCGAACACCATGAACGGATGCTGCAGCTCGTGTCGTTTGCCGGCGATGGTGACCGCACTCTCCTGCATCGCTTCGAGCAATGCGCTTTGGGTCTTCGGTGACGCTCGATTGATCTCGTCGGCCAGCACGAGCTGGGCGAACAGCGGCCCCTTGTGCAGGCGAAACTGGCCCGTCGAGTTCCCGCGTTCGTCCAACAACAGCACGTCGTTGCCAGTGATGTCACTGGGCATCAGATCTGGGGTGAATTGGATGCGGGCGAACTGCAGATGCAGGCAGCGCGCGAGTGTCTTGATGAGCAGCGTCTTGCCCAGCCCGGGTGCGCCCTCGAGCAGGACGTGTCCGGCGGCCAGCAACGCCCACACGACTTCGTTCACGACCTGGTCTTGCCCGACGATGGTGCTGCGCAGCGCTCGTCGTAGGCGGGCGAGCTGCTCGGCTCGGGGGCTCGGCTGATCACTCGTGGGCTTGGGGTCGGGCATGCGTGGGTCCAGCTTATCGCGGTGGTGGGTTTTGGCGAACACTCCTTGCGCGCTACTCCGACGAGAAGTAACGACTGACCTGCTGTCGGTATTCTGCGGGAATCGACGCTCGGAAGACTCCCTCGAGTTGCTGTGGCGCTGCCGCGCGCACCGACTGTGGCGTGACCCGGCCGTCGTTGGCAATCGCCTGAGCGGCGCTGCGCCCCATGGACATGCTGGTTCGACCGCGACGAGGATCGAAAGGCTGGTCGGTCTTCGCGTGTAGCTCGAGACCCGACACGGGTTGTGAGCTGCCGGAGTGATCGCCCTCGTCGCGATTCTCGCCGCCGCTGGCCTGACCACGGCGCCCGTCTTGGGGTGATGGCTGACCTGGTGGACCGCCACGTGGTTTGGGCAATGGCAGCGGGTGGCCGCTCAAAGTGCTCTGAAGACGAGCCAGCGCGCGACTGGCGTTCATCAGCGTCTGGTAACGAAGCGCGTTGGGGCTGGGTTCGGAGAGGTGAGGGAGGGCGTCGGTCGTGTCCTGACGGACGTCACCGCCCGGATCGCCAGTGACTTGATGAGTCTGTGCGCCCTGTTCGGGACGGAAGTCGGCCTGACCCCGTTCGACCCCGGCTCGGGTGTGCTCGGCAGTCTCGCCGGGCCGCTCTGCCGAGCTGAGCGGAGGCGCTGGAGCCGCGCTCTCGCTGGCATTCCGCGCCTCGGGCGGCCGGGCGTGGGTGGGGGCTGCTTCGGGGGGGGCGCGTTCGTCGCGCGCGCCGAGCTCGTCCACGAGTGGGTCGAGCCGTTCACTTGCCAGTGCGCGTCGCTCGAACGCCTCTTGCTGCTCGGTGAGGTTGCGCACCAGGCTCACTCCCCCCGCAGCCCGCGCGGCCGCAGTGGCCTCGCCCAATGTCTTGCTCGCTGCCAGCCGCGCTGCGCGTTCTTCAGCGGCGGATAGACGCCGCATCTCTTGGTCCAATCGCTCCAGATCGCCGTCGTCGAGCGCGCGAGCTACCGAAAGGGTGTCCGGATTGCTCTGAAAGACTCGGATCGCCGCGTCCAGCGCGGTGCGTTCGTACCGCGACGTCAGTTGTTCGAGTTCGTGACGGACACTGTCTTGCAGTTTGGCCACGTCGGCGAGCGCCTCGCGTTGAGTCATGCCCGACGACAACTGGCGTTGCAGTCGCTCGGCGTTTGCCGAAATGTCTCGGAGTCTCTGGGCTTCGGAGTCACTGGTTCGTGTGGTTTCAGCCAACTCGGTCAGCGGTGTGAGTTCGTCGAGGCGATCCAGTGCGAGCACCTGGGTGCCTGGCTCGCGCGCCCCTGGGGCGGCATCCAAACCCGATTGGCGGATCGCCCAGTTGCACGTCAACACACTCACCGGTAGCAGCCAGTGCGCCGGCCGCCACGCGCGCGGGAGCAATTGCGATGGCACGGCCTCGCGCAGCAGCGACGCGGCGCGCTCGCACAGGGCCTCGTTCCAGTGCTCGTCATCACTGGACCGTTCATGTGCGGCGCTGATCTCTTGTCGCGACCCCAACTTGAAGTCGAACAACAGTGCGACCTGAGCCGGCGAAGGGCGGCGCCGCCACGCCCACGAGGCTCCGACGAGCCCAGCCGTCGCCAAGCCAATCGCGTCTACCAGAAGTAGCTTCGTCCAAGAAACCTCCGGCAAGATTGGCAGCACGGTCCAACTCGGCGCCGTCGCACCCAGCGCGCGGCTCACCGAGCGCGCGAGCAACGGCAAAAGGACGCCGAGCGCAGAGAACAGTCCGGCAGCGGTTGCGGCGTGCAGCGCTCCGCGCCACAGCCAGCGACGTTGGACGCGCGCTGCCAGCGTGGCCATCAACCGTGAAAACGACGCGTCGTTCATCGAAGGGTCCCACTTCGCTGGTGCAACGACCACGGCCGCGAGGAGCCTGAGGGATCACTGCCACAAACGACGAGACCCGTCGCGGTTTCCGTGCAGATCGGCTGAAGCGCCGAGGGCGCGGGCCGGGCGCGTCGTGGTCTGCATCGGGCGGTTCGCTCCGCAGCGCACCGAGCGGCGCGCCAGGCGGGGCCGGATGTGACCCAGAGAAACCTCCTGACCCTACCGGGGCGATGGCTTCGGGCGTTCTCGAGTATCGGCGCGCGATTCGGTGCAGGCGTACCTGGCGAGTGCGTCGCGTCACTGAAAAGGCGGTGATCGAGTCGCACCCTGCCAGCGTAGTCCAGCCGCTGCGTCGAGACCACCCCGGCTCCCCGAGGCTGCCCAGCGGCCCCGATCAGCGCATCACGAGCGCAGAATTGTCTGGCCGCTCGTCACTGCGGCGCACTATCTTACCCCGCGCAAACATGCCTGATCGAGGTCCCAAAATCACCGCGCCGATGGTGCGCGCGGCCAAGCGACGCGGCGAGAAACTGGTGGCGATTACGGCCTACGACGCGACGTTTGCGCGGCTGTTCGACGAGGCGGGAGCGGACATCTTGTTGGTTGGCGATTCGTTGGGAATGGTCGTCCAGGGCCAGCCCAACACTCTGAGCGTCACCGTCGAAGAGATGGTCTATCACACGCGGGCGGTGGCGCGTGCCAACCCGCGCGCTCAGGTCGTTGCGGACATGCCGTTTCTCAGTTACCAGACGTCTCCCGAGGACGCGCTGCGCGCAGCGGGCGTGTTGGTCAAACAGGGTGCGGCGGAGGCGGTGAAGCTCGAAGGGGGCGTGCGCTCCGCCGAGGCCGTGCGTCGCATCGTCGATGCGGGGATCCCCGTCATGGGGCACTTGGGGTTAACACCTCAATCGGTGCTCGGCATGGGCGGTTTTCGCGTTCAGGGCAAGGCAGAGGCAGAAGAAAAACGTCTGCTGGACGACGCCTCGGCGCTTGCGCAAGCGGGCGTCTATTCGATGGTGCTCGAGGGGTTGCCGCGCGACGTCGGGGCTCGGATCACCTCCAGCATCGACGTACCGACGATCGGCATCGGTGCGGGCCCCGAGTGCGACGGTCAGGTGCTCGTCTGCTACGACCTGCTCGGCTTGTATGGCGACCTCAAACCGAAGTTCGTCAAGCGCTACGCGGAGCTGGGGACCACGGTCCTGGACGCCGTGCGCGCCTATGCCGAGGAGATCCGTTCCGGGGTCTTCCCCGGCCCTGAACACAGCTTTGCTGCCAGAACTCGCTCGACGGACGCCCCTCAGCTTGCCGAGGCAGGTTCGTCGACGGCGGGTTCGAACGTCGTGTCGCCTTCCCCTGCGTTGCGCCAGTCGGACGATACCGGGCAAACGCCGATCGTCAGACCTGCCCCGCCGGTTTACGGGCCCGACACCCGGGAGGATTGACGTGTTTCGGACCGACGACCCCGCTGAATACCGCCGTTCGTGCAACGAGCTGCGCCTCACCGGGCCGGTGGCATTCGTCCCGACCATGGGCGCTTTGCACGAAGGACATCTGACCTTGATGCGTGAAGCCAAGCGCCGTGCCAAGCACGTGGCGGTGAGCATCTTCGTCAATCCGACGCAGTTCGGACCCAACGAAGACTTGGCGCTCTATCCGCGTGACTTGCCGGGGGATCTGGACAAGTGCCGCAGTGTCGGCGTGGATGTCGTGTTCACCCCCGAGCCGCGGTCCATGTACCTGCCGGGCGAAGCAACTCGGGTTGGGGTCGAGGCGCTCACCGACGAACTGTGCGGCGCGTCTCGTCCCGGGCATTTCGATGGTGTGTGCACCGTCGTCAGCAAGTTGTTCTGCCTGACCGGCGAGTGTACGGCGGTCTTTGGGCAGAAAGACTACCAGCAGCTGAAAGTCATCCAGCGTATGGTCGCCGACTTGTTCCTGCCGGTCGAGGTCGTCGGCCATCCTATCGTGCGCGAGTCTGACGGTTTGGCGATGAGCTCGCGAAATCGCTACCTCGATCCCGAAGAGCGTACGCGAGCTCTGTCGCTGTCGGAAGGATTGAGCCGCGCGAGTTTGGCTTTTTCCGAGGGGGAACGCGCACCGCGGGCGCTCGAAACGCTGGTCACCGAGTGCTTGCAGTCTGCCGGCGCCGTCATCGACTACGTCAGTTGCGCCGACCCGGAGCGGCTATCCCGCTTGCCCGACGCCGCGCGCCCGGAGCGAGCGTTGCTCGCCGTCGCCGCCTTCGTCGGCAAGACGCGCCTGATCGACAATCGAGTGTTGCCCGACGAAGCCGAGCTGGCTGTGGTTGCGGGGGCCGGAGCGTGAGCTTGCAGCGCGGTTGGTTCATCGTGCTCGAGGGCATCGACGGCAGCGGAACGACCACTCAAGCCAAGCTGTTGCACGAAGCGTTGGTTCGGAGTGGTACCGACTGCGTCGTGACGCGTGAACCCACGCCGGGGCCGGTCGGTGTATTGCTGCGCCAGGCACTGAGTGGTCAGCTGCGCGATGGCGCTGACGTCCCCGTCGCCCGGCTCGATTTTCGTTGTATGGCGCTGCTGTTTGCGGCGGACCGTTGCGACCACAACGAGCGGCTGATCCGCCCAGCGTTGGCCAGCAATCAGGTGGTGATCAGTGACCGCTACACGTTGTCCAGTCTGCTGTATCAGTCCCTGACCGCGCCGGTGGGGGAGGTGTGGATGGATTGGCTGCGCGAGATCAATCGCACGGCGACCAAACCCGACCTGACCGTGGTGCTCGACGTCACCGCGGAGACTGCCAAGGCACGCCGGCGCGCTCGCGGTGGCAAGGACGAGCTGTACGAAGTCGACGAGCTGCAGCGCGAGCTGGCCGAGGCGTACCTGCGGGGCGAGAAGTTCGTGGAAGGTGAGCAGCTCGAGCACGTCGACGGCAGTCAGACCACCGAGCAGGTTCACCGGCAGTTGCTGGATCGCGTGTTGCAGCTGATCGCCGACCACCCCTGAGCGGTCCGCGCATCGGACACTCAATGAAATCGGCGATCTGGGCGAGCGGGTTCAGCGAAGTTGGCCAGCGCGGGCGACCAGCGCGTACACTATTTGCGTGAAGCGTTTGCACGTCGTCGAATTCAGCACGCATCCTGGAGCCTTCGCCAAGTCGATTCGCGCACCAACACGCTCGGTCTTGCGGCGAGAGCTGTCGCGGCTGGTGCTGGGGGGCGCTCTGACAGCCATGGCGTGCGGGGGCTCGGCGCCGGCCGAGCCTGCTCAGACTGCTGCTGCGGCCAAGGCGCAACGCAGGGCCGCCTCGGACGGTTTGACGCGCGACCAAGTGGTTGCAGTGGTCGACGAGGGCTTCAGCAGTTTCCTCCAGCGGGTCGTGGTCGAGGCGAGTCTGGAGGAAGGGCGGTTCGCCGGGTTTCGGATCTTGGCGCTGCAACCCGAGAACTTCTGGCGCGGGGTCGATCTGCAGGCAGGCGACGTGGTGACGGCGGTCAACGGCCGTTCGATCGAACAACCCGAGGATGCCTTCGAGGTGTTCGAGTCGTTGCGAACGGCTCCGGAACTGAGCGTGACCTTCGAGCGTGACGGGACGGCCAAGCAGTTGGTGTTCCCGATCAAAGGCGCGCCGCAGCCCAAGGCAGACCCGGCCCCAAGCGACAAGGGCTAGCAGCTCGAGTCTCCACCGGACTCGCCGGAGCACAGGCGTTGTCGACTCGCGCCGCGAATGGCTGACGGCGCCGGATCAACCCCAGACCGGCGTGACCCATTGCCGACGGTGCTCGACGCGGCCTCGGACCACGTCGGAGAAATGGGCTTTGAGGCGGGCGGTGATCGGACCAACGCCGCCTTCACCGACGGTGCGCCGATCGACGGAGTTGACGGGCGTCACTTCGGCGCCGGTGCCGCAGAGGAACAACTCGTCGGCGACGTAGAGCTCCGTCCTGGCGATGGGGCGTTCGACGAACTCGAAGCCGAGGTCCTTCGTCGCCAATTCGATCAGCGTGCGGCGTGTGATGCCGTCGAGGTTGTCCTCGGTCGACGGCGGTGAGAACAACACTCCGTCGCGGACCATGAAGACGTGCTCGGCGCTGCCCTCCGAGACGTAGCCGCGTTCGGTGAGCAGGATTGCCTCTTCGAAGCCGTTGTCGAACGCTTCGCGACGCGCCAGGGCGCTGTTGAGATAGATGCCCGTCGGTTTGGCGCGCGCCGGGATTGAATTGTCGGAAGTGCGACGCCACGACGAAACGCAGACGTTGATCGACTCCTTGTCGATGTAGCGTTGCAGCGGCAACGAATAGATGATCAAGCTGCTGTCTTGCTCGCGCAGCACCGGCGACAGCTCCGTCGATGCGCTGATCACCATCGGCCTCACGTACACGTCTTGGTGCATCTGGCTGCGCCGGATCACCTCCAAAATCGCATCGCATGCCTCGCGTTCGGCAACTGGCAGCTTGAGGAACAGCATCGATGCCGAGCGTGCGAGACGCCGAACGTGGTCTTCCAGGCGAAATACCAGGACTTGACCCGCTTCGTCCGAGGCATAGCCGCGGATCCCACCAAAACAACCCAAACCGTAGTTCAATGCGCGAGTGCGCACGCTGACCGTGGCGTCAGCATCTTCGACGTAGCGACCATCGATGTACGTAACCATCAGACACGCCAGGATGCCAGAAGAGGCATGCGCTCGTCAGCGAAGATCGAACCGAGCGTTGCGGACGTCTTCGAAGCGCGACCCGATTCGGACACGTTCGCCGGAAAGGGGTGAGGTGTCCAAAGTCGACTAACGGGCCGATCGGCCCTGTTTCAGCGCCGCTTCCGAGCGCGCTTCAGTACACGGAGTCGATCTGAAACTGCGCGACTTCGCCCGTCATTTCAGCGAACTCACTGCGCCCGAAAGAGGCCGCACTCGCCATCCAGTCCATGTGCGCGGAGGGCGAAAAGCGATCTCTGAAGTGACCGATCACGTCGAGGTGATCGGCGGCACCAGACCAGATCAGATGGTCGTGCAGCATGCTCAGGGTCGGCACCACGCCGTCGTTCGTGGTCGGATCGACGTCCACGCCGATGGTGCGGCGGAGTTCTCGCAGCACCGCCTGCGACGGCTTGGTGTACTGGTAGTGCTTGTGGGGTTCGGCGGTAATCTTGAAGATCGACCGGTACAACAGCGCGCTGGCGCTGTCGTAGGGGGAGAACATGCGAGCCCCGAGCCGTTTGAGTGAAGTGGGCGCCGAGCCGCTGACCACGCAGCCGTAGCGCACGTGCTGGTTGTCGACGATCGTCGAGTTGAGCAAGTCCATGGCCTCGGGCGTCGTCTGGATCAGGCCACCCTGGTCCGCCTGGAGCTTGTTGAGATAGGTGATGATCGCGTTGCGACTGTCTCGATCGACGTAGCGCAGCAGGGCGTCGGTCACCCGTCGAAACAAGCGCGTGTCGCCGCCGAGCAACAGGTCGACGTTGCCGATGCTGGACAGGACCCTCGAAAATAGCGCGAGTGACGGCTCACCGATCGACAGCGACAACACCGTGAGCAGACTCAAGGCATACAACACGCGGCCGCCCGCGACGGTCGTGAAATAGGTGGCGAGCGGTGTGCCGAAGTTCGGCGTGTTTACCAACACCGCTGAACGCACCCACTTGCGCCACTGGAGCTGGTCCGCCGAGAGGCCCAAGTCGCAGGTGGCTGACAATACCAGGCGAATGTCGATGCCACCCGTGGAGTGGCCCACCAGGTGAACGGGTTCCTTCTGCCCGACGCACAGCTTGCTCAAGGTCTTGGCCAGGATCCGCGCGCGGTGCCGAACGCTGGCAGTCGGCGGCGTTGCGATCACGTCCGACTCGAGGCGAAAACCTCGGGCTCGAAAGTGGCGCTCCAACTCGTCCCGGAGATGCCCGAAGTACTCGTAACCAGCGAGTTCGGAGAATCCGAACATTCCCGGTACGAGGTAGACGCGATGCAGCTGGCTCAAGGTCGGCGCTGTCCCACGTGCGACGGTCTCAAGGTCAGCGTTCCGCTGTTGGCTCAGTCCGCGAAATGGACGCTCACGCTGGTTTCGAGATCGAAACTCAGCCGAATGCGGGCGCTGTCGAGAGTCGGCTCCGAGAAGGGGCTGCCGTCTGCTGCGGGAGAGGCGAGCGTTCCGCTCAACACCCGACGTCGGTGCAGCTGCACTCGCCCACGACCGCTGTGACCATCGAGCCACTCGGCGGGAATGGTTCCGGCGCCGATTTCATCGGCAAACGTGCAACGGACGAACACGGAACCGTCGTCTCCGTTGGCCAGGTCCACCACCACGATGTCACCCAACACGTCACCGCCACTGTGACGATCGCCGGGAGAGGGATCCGTCGTCGAGGTGCTTCGATCGACGAGCCACGTGACGTCGAGCGGCGCGCTTGCGGAAATTCGCTCGACTTGGCTGAGGGGTTCGCCACCGAGGGTGACGTCGCGCAATTGCGACGGCGCCGTGCCTTCGATGGTGAAGCCGGGAAGGTCGGGGCTGCCGGCGACCGCGACTCGGTACGGCACGCCACTCGGCAGGGCCTCGGCGGAACGGTCCCGCGACGTGTAGACCACGCCCGAGGCGAAGCCGGAAATACTGGGGAAGGCGTAGGGGGCCAGCGAGACCGGTGCGGGGGGGAGCGCCGCGGCCGCTCTCAACCGCCGGTCTTGCCTCTCCTGCTCGTGAACGTCAGTGCTTTCGCCGGCGGCTTCCGCCGGTTCTGATTCGTCCAGTGCGCCATCCTCTGCGGCCCTGGCATCGACGCCGTCCTCGGCCGTGTTGCTCCCAATCGTGCTCGCCCCAATGGTGCTGGTGTCCACAGCGCTGCGCAGCGCCTCCAGGGTCACCTCACCGACGTCGAGCAGACGCACCTCTTCGACTCCGGAGAACGAACGGTTCGAGTAGTCCGCCGGCGCTTCGCATCGGCCCACACCGGGGATCGGTTCGACCAGACCGGCAGCTTCCAGAGTGTCGCGGCTGTTCGCGCCAACCTGGGCAAAGTGGGCCATGGCTTGGGCGGACTCGACGTCGGTGGACGAGGAACGAGAAACGACGACGCGCGCGTCGATCAGCGTCGGCTGACTTTCGGTCGGGCTCGACGCGTCAGCCGGGCCACCCGAACAGGCCGCCACCGCCGCCAGCAGACCCGCTGTGACACTGCCTCGCAGGGCTGCCTGAGCGGCAGCGTGTGCGGACGGGCGTACGTCGCTTTGCCGCGCCTCGCAATCGGGGGCGCTACGACGTTCGGGGCGTTGGCGCCAACTGCTCGTGCCTGGTCGAATCACTGCGGCGAAGCATACTCTCGCGGCGCACGCCCAGCAAGCCGACGCTGGCGTCGTAGGATAAAATAACGTTCAAAACTCGACGATTATCGCTGCGGCCGGCGAAATCGTTAAACCTGTCGCACGGACGTTCAACGATTGTTGCTCGGCGTCGCTCCAATCCAGCACTGCTTCACCGTCCACGTCGTGATAGGTCGCGTCCAGTTCCACTCTGACCCACAGCGGCGGTCCCCCGATGCTCGCTCCGAGCAACCCACTGCCGAACCAGTGTCGAACCTCGGCCGGTGCGTCCTCCACCGTCGTACCGAGGACGAACGGCAATCCGCCGTCCAGGGACTCGAAGCCGACGCGCGCCCCCGCCCAAACCGCGACGATGCGCCCACGCGACTGCCAACCCACCGTGATCGGCAGATCCGCGCCGAAGCCGCGCGCGTACCAATCGACGCCGTCGGACGTCAGTCCGTCCGCGGACGTGTCGTCGGTCTCGGGTTGGTCGCGCCGGGTGACCACCGACGCGGCGCCAGCTCCCAGGCTCAGCGCGACCGCGTCCCACTGCCATGCGTGACGGAAGCCAACTCGCAGGCTGCGACCGGTGTACTGCAGGCCTCCTTCGTTGCCGCCGCCCAGCCCCACGGCCGCTGCCACCCAAGGTGACAGACGTGGGGCGAGGCTCGCGTTGAGGAAACTCGCGGCGAGCAACTCGTCTTGCCGATCCGGCGCGCTGCCCACTGCGCCCAGCTCACGCCCGGCGGCGATCTCCTCGTCCACCTTGCCGAGGGCGAATTGACCCGTGACTCCCGCGCCAGCTTCGACTTGCCCGGCGGGCAACACCGAGGCCGGCTGAAGCACCGGCAGTGCGGCTCCGCAGCCCGACAGCGCTGCGACGCTCGCCACCACGACGGCGAGAGTCGTCGCGAGCGTCCTCGATCTCCATGGCCGCCCCGCGCTGGCGACGCGGTTCCGCCCCGTTGGGTCGGTCGTCGCGGTGGGCGAGGGCAGCATCGCGCACCTGGCTAGCTAGGCGCGCCTTTCGCGTCAATTCGAGACTCGGGGGTCGGCTGACCGGATCTCGCATTGCTCCCTGGTGCCGGGAGGTTTGCGTGGATTCTGAGGGGACACTAAGGTCCGCGCGCTCATGCTCGCCCGCGCCTTCGCCTCGACGCTGCTCCTTTTTTGGGCCGCTGCCTGCACCAAAGAGATCGGCGACGGTTGCACGACCTCGTCCGAATGCGCCACCGAGGACGCAAACCGGATCTGTATCACGCAGCTGCTCGAAGGGTTTCCCGGCGGATACTGCACCATCTTCAACTGTGAGCCGAACAGTTGCCCGTCGGAATCGGTGTGCATCGGCTTTCGAACCTCGCTGGCCAACGCCGAGCAGTGCGAAGGCGGCTCCGAATCGACGCGTTTGCAGCGTTCGTATTGCATGCGCACCTGTTCGAGCGACGGCGATTGCCGCTCGGGCTACGCCTGCGTCGACGTCGACGAGGACAACCCGTGGGGCGCCACGGTACTCGAGCGCGATGATCGCCGCGAGCGCTCGAAGATCTGCACCGTCGCCTACTCCGAGCCCGACCAGAGTGAGGATCGCAGTGCGGACGTCTGCCAGTGGCGGCCTCGAGGTGAGCTGCCCGACGCCGCGGCTCCAGTGTCGTCATCGCTGCCGGACCACGACGCGGCGGCGGGCGCCGAGGCCGGGGCGCTCACCGCAGACGGCTCTGCGCCGAGCACTGCCAGTGACGCCGCATCGTTCGATGCCGCCGTTGATGATGGGGGTCAGTCGCCCGCGCCCACCGCCGATGGAGCGAGTGGGACTCCCCCCGCTTCCCAGGGCGACGCGAGCCCTTCGGCTGACGGCGGCTGAAAGCCGACGCGAGTCGGGTGCTGGCGCCTTGCTGGCCGCGTGGAGTTACCAGCCAGCCGAGGCGATCACGAAATAGACGAGCGCGAAGCGCGGTAGACGCAGCAGCGTGACCGGCGCCATACGCCGCCAGCGCATGCCCAGCGCGCCGGACGTGATGCAGATCAAACTGAACGGCAAGGGTGTCAATGCGCCCAGCGCGATTGCCCAGCGGTCGTAGCGCAGTACCTGATCGGCGTAGCGGTCGCGCTGCTTCTGGATCCACCGAGTGGCCCAAGGGAACTTCGCAAAGCGATGGCCAAACCACCAACCCGTGTTGCCCGCCACCGCCGACAAGACACCGATTGTCGGGATCAGCCACGTCCACTGTTCGCGCAGCTCGCTGTTGGCGATCACGATCAATACGACGTCCGGCGGCATGGGTGAGATGATCGCGTCGGTGATGAACAACACCGCCAGCAATCCGCCGACACCGATCGCGTTGTAGACGGTTTCGGTCACCGCGACGAGTTCGGCCTCGAAGACCTTGCCTGCCACCGCCAGCGCGCCGAACAACAGGGCCAGAACGAGGACCGTGCGGATCACGTTCCGGCGAATGTACGCGGACAGCTCGGCATCGGTGGCAGCCTGGGTTTCGGGCAATCGACTCGACTCGACGTCGCGCATGCGGGTGGAGCTATTGCAGCCACCAGCAGCGACGGCAAGAGGCAAACCCACCCCCTCTTCCTCCTCGCCGACGGGCGGCTGGTGGTCCGGGCGGAAAGGGGTGCGGGCTCTCGGAGGCTGTGGCAATGCTGCGAGCCGTGTTTGCTCCTCGGCAACTCCCGCGTACCCTGGACGCCGCGCTGCGCGACCTGCACGACCCGAAACCGAACGTGCGCCGTTCCGCATTGAACGATTTGGTCCGCTTGGCGCAGACGGATGGGCGCCGCCAAGCGTTGCAGGCGGTGGTGTCCGTGCTGCAAGGCGATGCGGAAGCGCCGCTGCGCGCCGCGGCCGCGATGGCGCTCGCGGACGCCGAGGCGTCGAGTGAAGTGCCAGCGTTGTTGGAAGCAGCCGAGGACCGTTCGGAACACGTTCAGCAGATGGCCCTGTTGGCGCTGGGCGAGTTGAGCCCGCGTGGTCACACCGATGTCGAACGAGTGTTGCGCGCGGCGCTCGAGCACCGATCTGGGGCGCTGCGATTTCAGGCATTGCTCGGCGGGCAACGCGTCGTGCCTGGGTGGGACGACGCCGTGGTCGCCGCGGTCGACGATCCCGACGAGAAGATCCGCTACCTGGCGTTTCGCTTGTTGGACGAGTCGCTGCCCCCTGACGATGCGCTGCAACCCGAGGTCGAGCGCGCCTGCCGTCGAGGGCTGCGCGACAGCGACGCTTCCGTCCGCGTCGTCGCCGCGATGTTGGGGGCGGCGCGCGGCCTGGACGAGGCCAAAGAACGCCTCGTCGAGGCGATCAACCGCGGCCTTCGTCTGGCTGCGCCGCAAGATGAGCAAGATGCCATCGAGCTGGTCGGGGAGTTGGGTCTGTCGGCGGCCGCTCCGGGGCTGCGCCGTATCGCCCGTGGCGTGTTTGGATTGGTCCCCGGGCGTTTTGCGTGGCAGGCGCGGGTTGCCTTGGCGCGGCTGGGGGACGAAGCGGCGCGCAAGGAGATCATCACGGGACTCGACAGTCGTCGTCGCGATGTCCGCACCCTGGCCGTCGCGGCGGTGGGGCAAGCGCGGTTGACTTCGGCCCGGAGTCGACTCGAAACGTTGCAGCGAACGGAACGGGCCGATCCGGACGCACTGGCCGATGCGCTTCGGTTGCTGCGCGACGACGATTAGCCGTCACGACAATGCGGATCGTCCAGCCGCCCCAGCGCCTTTGTCGAGGCGTCTAGCGGCGTTTGGTGCGGCTTGTGGCTGGCGCGGTTTGCGGCTACACGGAACGACGATGTCCGATACCTTCGATGCGATCGTGCTGGGCGGTGGACCCGGCGGCTATGTTTGTGCCATTCGTTTGGGTCAGCTGGGGCTGAAAACCGCTTGTGTTGAGACTGAACAGGTCGGTGGCGTGTGCCTCAACTGGGGCTGCATTCCATCCAAGGCGCTGATCAGCAATGCCCATCTGTTTCACAAGGCGCAGGGCGCCGGCGAGGTCGGTCTCAGCTTCGGCGAAGTGAAGCTCGATGCCGAGAAGATGCAGGACTGGAAGGACGGCATCGTCAAGAAGCTCACCGGCGGCGTCCGCGGCCTGCTCAAGAACAACGGCGTGACGTTGATCGAGGGGTTCGGCAAGTTCGTGGCGCCGAAGACGCTCGAAGTGACGAAGAGCGACGGCTCGAAGCAGCGAGTCAGTGCCAGCAAGGGGATCGTCGTGGCGACCGGGTCGTCGACGATCGAAGTCCCGGGCTTCGAGTTCGACGGCAAGAGCGTCATTGGGGCGCGCGAAGCGGTGAGCCTGCGGAAGATCCCCGAGCGCCTGGTCGTCGTCGGTGGCGGCGTGATCGGGCTCGAGCTGGGGATGGTCTATCAGCTCTTCGGCGCGAAGCTCACCGTCGTCGAGTTGACCGGCAGTTTGCTGCCGGGCATGGACGCCGACGCAATCAAGGTCGTCGAGAAGGTGATCAAGAAGCGTGGTGGCGAAGTTTTGGTCAACAGCAAGGCCGAAAGCGTCACGCGCAAGCCGGGCGGCGGTGCGAGCGTCGTGGTGGCTGCGCCCACGGGCAAGCAGACCATCGATTGTGATCAGGTGTTGGTCGCCGTGGGGATGCGACCGCGCTCGCGGGGCATCGGGCTGGAGGACATCGGCGTGCAGATCGATCAGCGCGGCTTCGTGACCACCGACGATACCTGTCGCACCAACGTCGAAGGTGTCTACGCCATCGGTGACGTCAGCGGGCCGCCGATGCTCGCGCACAAGGCCAGCAAAGAGGGCGAAATCGCTGCCGAGGTCCTGGCCGGAAAGAAAGTCGGCAAGGATTGGGTCACCATTCCCGGCATCGTGTTCACGGATCCGGAAATCGCCCAGGTGGGTCTGACCGAGGCTCAAGCCAAAGAGCAGGGCAAGCAAGTCAAGTCCGGCAAATTCCCCTTCAGTGTGCTGGGCCGGGCGATGAGCATTCGCGAAACCGAAGGGTTCGTCAAAGTCGTGCGCGAGCTCGAGACGAATCTCGTGCTCGGGATCACGATCTGCGGGCCGTCCGCGTCGGACCTCATCAGTGAAGCCGTGCTAGCGTTGGAGATGGCCGCAACAGCCGAGGATCTGTCGTTGAGCGTCCATCCCCACCCGACCTTGGGCGAGGCCTTGATGGAGGCCAGCGCCGCGTCGCTCGGGCACGCCATCCACATCGCCAATCGCTGACCAAGCGGTCACATGAAACACGAGCAGCCAACACCCACGCGTCGCGAACCTGGGCTCTTCCTGTTGCGGAGAGTCGATTCGGTGGGCGGCCGCGTGGGCTAGGACGGATCGGTCACGAGGAGTCGAGACATGGGCATTTTCGATCGTATGGGGCGGGTCATCTCGTCGAACTTCAATGCTCTTCTCGACCAAGCCGAAGATCCTGCCAAGTCGTTGGCGCAGACGTTGTCCGAGATGCAGACACAACTGCGTCTCGCGAAGACCGAGCTGGTTCGCGCCGTGGCAGCGGAGCGTCAACTGCGCCGCAAGGTCGAGGACATCGAGGCCGAACGGGAGCGCTGGGAAAAGCGCGCGGAGCTGGCCGTCGAGCACGGCGACGACGCGTTGGCTCGCGAAGCGTTGCGCCAGCGGCGTCGCCTCGAGCTCGAGCGCCAGCGCACCGAGCAACTGCGCGGTGAGCAGCGTGGCAATGCGCTCGAGATGAAGGCGACTTGGGAGTCCATGCAGACCAAGTTTCGCGACTTCAGTGCGCGCAAGAGCACGATCGCGACACGCGCAGCGCAGGCCAAGCACGGCGGCGGGATCGAGGCGCTCGGTGGGAGCGGTGAGGCATTTGCCGAGTTTCGTGCCATCGAGGATCGCATCGAAGGCGTCGACGACGTCATGGACGCTCAGCGTGAAGTCGATCAGATGTTGGCCACGGCGGGCAGTCCCGGCGCGATGACTGCGTCGGAGGTCGAAGCGCGCTTCGCGGCACTCGAAGGGAAGGGTGGAACTGAAGAAGGTGGCGGAGCACAGGTTGACGACGAGTTGGCCGAGCTCAAGCAGAGACTGCGGGTCCGAATCGAATGAGTAGTTTCATCATCGTGTGTTTCGGGTGGCAGGAGCCCGAAGCTGAACCAGCCGCGGTCCTCGACCTCGCGGCGCAACTGACCGCGCGCTTCGACTCCTTCGAGGCGCGCCTGGTCGGGTGGAGTGCGAAGTGGCGTAGCTTTCGAGTCGAGCTGTCGACCGGCGACGAACCGATCGTCTCCACGATTCTCGCTGCGCTTTCGGATGGTTTGGCCCACTGCGCCGGCGTGAGTGACCGCGCCGTGGAAACCCGCGACGAACAGTGCTGGGGGCCCGGCTTGTTTGCGGCAGAACAACTGGCGGCTTGTGCGAGACCGAAGGAACTGCTCGTCGAGCAGTCCGCGGTGCAGCTGATTGGTTTACCGGGGTCCGAGCCGGAAATCACCTCCGTGCAGATCGGCGCTGAAGTGGTGGACGCGATTCAGTACCTCGCGGGTGACAAGAGCTCGCCGAGCGCGGCGAGCCAACCCAGCGTGGACGCTCCGGCGGCCACCGGTGCGTTCGAACCCGTTCCCGAGTCCCTGGCCTCGACGGACTACGTCGAACTGGCCGCCGAATCCGTCGATCCCGAGACGCTGCGTCAACTGGCTGGCATCGACAGCGACCCCCATCTGGGCGCGCCAGCCCCCATGTCGAGCGGTGGATTGGGTGCGCCTCAGGTGAATTTCGTCGAGAACGACGCCGACGGGCCGGGGGACGATCCTTACGACTCCGAACACTATCGGGGGCCGTCGGATCGCCCCACGATTTCCGAGTTCCCACCGAAGCCATCGACCCCACCGCCGGCCGCAACCGACGACCCGGCAGGCGAGGCCGCGAGCGACGACGCTGCGGACGCACAGCGCGTGACCACCTCGGAGGCGAGCGAAGCGGCGCGGACAGCGTCGCCCATCGAGTCACTACCGAGCGAGGCCGTAGCGCTTGCTGCTCCAGTGGCCGAGCCGCTGCGAGTCGGGGCGTCGGCGGATGAACCACGGCCCGCCGATCGTCGTTCTCGACGGCCCTCAGCGCCGCCGCAGATAGCAGACGTGGAAGATCTGCCGCCCGCGGTCGGAGCGGACGGGGCGCAGGTGAGGCGGCTGAGCGAGCCGCCCCCAAAGCCTGCCTCCTGGGTGAACCGCGCGTCGAGCCCGGACCTCGACGGGCCGAACCCGCCGAACGGGGCGCAGGCGCCGTTGGTCGTTCCTCAGCGGTTGAGCGAGCCGCCCCCCAAGCCGAGTCGTCGCCCGTCGAACCCCGGTGCGCTGCCCGACGAGGACTCGTCCGAGGCGACGCCCACTCGGGTGAGTCAACCCCCGCCCGTGCCTCCCGTTGCGGGTGAACGGCGCTTGTCCAATCCTCCCCCCAAGCCCTCGCTGTCCGAGGTTCCGCGGCGTCTGTCGAATCCGCCGCCGAAGCCTTCGCGGGCGCCGTCTCGTGCCGCCTTCGACGAAGCGGCGACGAATCTGGACGACCCCTCGCCGCCCTCCGGCGTGGATCTCGTGGCGGTGTTGGGGGCGCCGCCGACCGGAGCCGAGGACGAAGGGGGGGGCATTTCGGTCGATGAAAAAACGCCGCCACAGGTTCAGGATGCGGCGCGCGACGACGAGGAGCGCGCGTCGGTCGTCGACGCGGTCGCGATCGAGCGACAGGTGGAAGCTGCCATGGCAGCACTCGCGCGTGGGGAAGTGCAGGGGGGCCTGCTCGGCCTGGCCGAGGCGGCACGCTGCGCCCGAAAGTTGGGACCGCAGCGCGCTTGTGGGGCGCGATTGTCCCTTGCCGCCGGCCTCGTCAAGGCTGGCCGTCCCCGTGAAGCCTTGGCCGAGGCCCTGGACGCCTACGCCTACGCCAAGCAGGCGCAAGATGAATCGCAGCTGCGCGCCTGCGGTAAGCTGCTACAGCAACTCGCCGAGTCTCACGGCAGCGAGGCTGCGGCCGAGCCGTGGCGCCGAGTCGTTGCCCGCGCCGACGGCGCCGAATGAGGCAGACTGTGTCGGGTGATTCCCCGGTGCTGGGCATCGCAGGGCTCAACGTCGGTATGCGTCAATCGTCCGGCGGCGCGTTGCCGCTCTCCTCCCACAGGCCGCGCAAGATCTCGGCCACGGCTTCGTAGAGCTCCTCGGGGATTTCGTCGCCGGTTTGCAGTTCGAACAGCGCGCGTGCGACCGGGATGTCGCGCACGATCGGCACGCCGTAGGCCCGCGCGGCGTCCATGAGCCGGCGGGCGAACGCTCCCTCGCCCTGCGCGATGATGCGCGGTGCTTCGTCTTGATCGCCGTCGTAGCGTAACGCTGTGGCGATGTGCGTAGGATTGACGATCAACACACTGGCGTCGCGTACGGCCAGGACGCTCGCGTTTTCGAGCATCTCTTGGTGGGCGCGCTTGCGCTCCTGTTTGAGCTGCGGATCTCCCTCGGCTTCGCGGTACTCGCGCTTGACCTCGTCTTTGCTCATGCGATTGCGACGCAGCCACGAGCGGCGTGTGACCAAGACGTCGATGATCGCCATCGCCCCCCCGAGGCCGAGCGCCGTCCACAGTAGCCGCTTGCTCAGCGACCACGCCAAACTCGAACTCGGGCCCACCTCGCCGACGCTGGCGACCAAGCTCGATGCGTGATCGAGCAAGAAGTCCGCGCACAAGTAGCCCAGCAGCGAGGCCGTCAGCGCCGCGCGGGTCACGCTCCACAGGCGGTCGAGGCTCAGCAGCTTCTTGAAGCCTTCGACCGGATTGAGCGAATCGAGTTTCGGCGCCAGGCGTTTGCCGCTGAGCACGCCGCCGGTTTGCACGAAACCGATGGCGAGCGCTCCCGCGGCAGCAGTCGCCAACAGCGGCACGGTGACGACCAGCAACTGGGAACAGAGCTGCTCGACACTGGGCACGTCGCCGCGCACGGCGGCGTGCAACTGGTCCCAAAACGAGCGCACGGTCAGAGCCCCAGCCGCTGGCAAGACCACCACGGCGCACAACATTGCCGCGGTTTGCGTGAGCGCAGCTGACACCGGGACGTCGCCGGACTCTCGAGCTTGGCGCAGGCGGCGTGGGGTAGGGTCTTCGGTCTTTTCGGAGCTCATGTGCCGTCGTCGGTCCGAGGCGTCGGCGGTTGCCGACCAATCTGGGCGATTTGCTCCCGCGGCGACGCCGGCTACAAGCCGATGACGGGCAACGGATTGCCGCCAGTGGCGCGCCAGTGACCGGCCGCCTGTTGAATGATGGGCGTGCGCAACTGCGGTGGCGGATGGGAACGCTCGAAGGCGGTCAGGATGGCTTCAGGGGACATTTGGCTCAACCCGCCGAAGAAGCGCATCGTCAGCAATCCGCCAGCCTCGGTCCAACCAAACGCGCCGCGAGCCGCGCGCAAACGGCCCGCGTCGAGGACGTTGTAGGTCCCGGCCAGATCGGCGGCGATTTCGTTGGGCTGGTTGAACAGGGGTACGGCGCTCGACAGCACGCGTGCGGCGTCCCCTGCGCCGAGTGGGCTCGGGCTCGCGGTACACGGCAGATGCCCCAGGTGGTGATGACCGAGCTCGTGTCCCATCACGAAGGCGATCTGCTCTTCGAGCACTTGATGCTGGCGGGCTATCACTCGTGGATCGCCGGCCCCGGGAAACAGTCCCGCCGGCACTGCCGGCACGGGCTGATTGGGGCGCAGTCCGGAGGCGAGCGTCTGAATGTACGCGTCGACGGTTCGCGAGCCGAACAACTCGTCGTGAGCCTGAGCTTGGGCCAGGCCGGCTTCGATCAGTAGCAGGCCGTCGGTGATGGCCATGGCGCTGCGACCGCTACTGCACGAAGCGAAGGCGTTGACTTCCCCCGGTGTGTCGTCGACGACCAGCGGGATGCCCGCGACACGTTGCTGCTTCTGGGGGGGCAGCGCGGCGACCAGTTCGGCCAAGATGTCCCGCGCCTTCTGGCGCAAAAAACCGAGATCTCGCAGTGCGATCGGATCGGCCGTCGGCGCCGTGCTCGGAGGTGGCACAGCGACCGCTGGTGGTTGCCCCGGGGCGACCGGTTGCCCAGGTATGGGTTGTTGGGGGTAGGCAGGGGCGCCAGGTGCGGGAGCCATCGGTTGCGGCGGTGGCTGAGCGGGCTTGTCACTGCCACCACACGCGACGGTCACCAGTACCAGCAGCGGGCTGAGCCGCCGAGCAACGGATCGGCAGAGCCCCGCGTGCCTGAGCTTCTCGTTCATGGTCGTGGAGCATAGCGGGTTTGTGCTGTCGTGGTGATCAACAACGGCAGTTTCCGTGCTGCCGGACGTGCGCGCGCGCCCGGCTCAACTCGACGCGATCACGGTTCCGATGAAAGCCAGATAACCGAGTAGCAGTCCGCCGCCTTCCCAGCGCGTGATGTGTCGCTCGCGGGACATGCTGATGGCCATGATGACCGTCATCGCGGTCATCCAGATCAGATCCGAGCGCACACTGGCCAGGCTGCCCGTAATCGGCGTGACGGTGGACGTCAGGCCGAGGATCAGCAGGATGTTGAACAAGTTCGAGCCGACCACGTTGCCCACGGCCAGATCGGAGTGCCCGCGGTAAGCGGCCATCGCCGACGCCGCCAGCTCGGGCAGTGACGTCCCGAACGCCACGACCGTCAGACCCACGATGCGCTCGGAGACGCCGAGCGCTTGGGCGATACCGACCGCGCCCTTGACGAAGGTCTGTCCGCCAGCCAGCAGCACGACGATGCCTACGAGCAGCAACCCCCACAGTGCGCCCACGCTCCGCGGCGGCTTGTCCCCGTGTTCACTCGAGGGCCGATCGCTCGCTCGGCCCTGTTCTGGCTGCCGGTGTTTGGCCCAGCGAAACGTCGCCCAGGTGAACCCCAGCGCTCCGAGCGTGAACGCCAGCCCCTCGAGGCGACTGATGGCGCCATCCAACAACGCCGGGCCGATGGCAAACGTCGCCACCAGCAGCAGCGGCACCTCGCGCTTGAACAGCAGCCGATCGACCTTGGGTGGCTGCAACAACGCCGACAGTCCCAAGATGAAGCCGATGTTGGCGACGTTGGAGCCAATCACGTTGCCCAGAGCGATGGCGCTCTGTCCCTGAGTTGCCGCTACCAAACTGACGGCGAGTTCGGGCGCGGAAGTGCCGTAGGAGACGACGGTCAGACCGATGGCCAACGGCGTGACGCCCAGCCGGCGCGCCAGCCCCGCCGCACCGTCCACCAACCACTCGGCTCCGTAGTACAAGCAGACTGCACCCAGCACGAGCAAGCCGATATCCAACAGCATAGACGCGGTCGAAGTCTAGTTGGGTCAGTTTGAAGTTCACCCTCAAAGTAGAAAACCGATCCGGTTTCGAGAGGTGAGGCGTGTGCGTGTGGACTGCCGCATCCCACCGTCTGTCGCCGCCGTGCTGTCGAACGAGCCGCTGAGGCGCTCGCTCCGGGGCTTTTTCACCGTCCGCCTCGGCTGTTGGGGCCCTGCGTGCGCCGGGGCGGACGTTTGACCGGATGGTTCGGCCCTACGCGGCGTTGTCAACTCGATGCAGGCCATGGACACTGCACGCCGTGCGTCGCCTCGCTCTGCATTGGCAAATCCTCATCGCGCTACTGGCGGCGTTGCTGCTCAGTGTCGTCGCCACGCCCGAGTCGAGTGTGGCGGGGGTGTCCGTGGTGGACGTATGTGCGTTCATGGGGGACTGGTTTCTGCGTGCGCTCAAGATGCTGATCGTGCCCCTGATCGTGTCGTCGATCATCGTCGGGGTCGCGAGCGTCGGAGGCGGCAAAGCGCTGGGGCGTCTCGGCGCCAAGACCGCAGGCTACTACACGCTGACTTCGCTGGTGGCAGTGGTGACCGGACTGTTCGTCGTCGATTGGCTGCATCCGGGAGTTGCCGACGGGGTGCCGGTGAAAGACCGGATCGGGCTGCACGCCGACACGGCCGCGGTGGCGGACAAGGTGTCGGGCCGAGGCGCAGGGGATCTGTTTGGCGTGTTCTTGCGCATGGTCCCGGACAACGTCGTTTCCGCGGCGGCGGGCGGCGAGATGCTCGGCCTCATCTTCTTCAGTATCCTGTTCGGAGCGTTCATCAACGGCCTGTCGCCGGAGCTGCGCTCGACCCAGCGCCGTTTCTGGCGCGGTCTCAACGACGTGATGATGGCGATGACCGACTGGGTCATGAAGTTCGCGCCGCTGGGCGTGTTCGGCTTGGTCGCCAAGGTCTTGATCTCCACGACTGATCTGGTCGCCGCCGTGCAAACGCTCGCCAGCTTCGTGGTCGCGGTGCTGCTGGCCCTGGGCATTCACGTCGGTGTGACGTTGCCGCTGTTGCTGAGCGCGCTCGGCCGCGTCAATCCGTTGCGTCACTATCGCGCGATGATGCCGGCGGTTCTGATGGCGTTCTCCACGGCGTCCTCGTCAGCCACGTTGCCGCTGACCATGGAGCGCGTCGAACGGTCCGCGGGCGTTTCCAGTCGCGTGACGAGCTTCACGCTGCCCCTCGGCGCGACGGTGAACATGGACGGCACGGCGCTCTACGAGTGCGTGGCCGCGATGTTCATCGCCCAGGCCTACGGCGTCGAGCTCGGCGCCGTCGAGCAGTTGACGGTGGTGCTCGTGGCACTGCTCACGTCGATCGGCGTGGCGGGCATTCCATCGGCGAGCCTGGTCGCGATCACGCTGATCCTCACGACCATCGGCTTGCCGATGGAAGCCGTGGGGCTGATCCTCGCGGTCGATCGCCTCCTCGACATGTGCCGGACCGCGGTGAACGTGCTGAGCGACACGACGGCCGCCGTGGTGGTGGCGCGCAGCGAAGGCGAGGACCGAGTGCTCAGCGCTGAAGCGAGCTGAGCCGAGTGTTGCTTCAGACGTGGCCACGCGTGCCTGGCCACGGACTTCGCGGCCGACGAGATGCGACCGTATCGACGCGATGGCGCCCAATGACGGGTCGTGTGCGTCCGAAGCGCAGCGAAACCAGGCAGGTGGCCGAGATCTTCGGCTGTCGCCGCAGACGGGACCAACCGTCGGGGCGCTCAGGGACTGGCGCTTTGCCCCGGGTTGGTCGCATAACCGCAGTCAGTGGTCGACCTTTCAGTTCACCCCAGCATCGAGGACATCGACGAGGCGCTCTGGGACGACCTACTGGGCGAGGACGGACCGCCGTACCTCAAGTGGGCGTTCTTGCGGACCCTCGAGCACACCGAGTGTGTTCACCCGCGCAAGGGCTGGATGCCGGCGCACTTGGTGCTGAGGCAAGATGAAACGGTGATCGCCGCGGCCCCCGCCTACGTGAAGGGCAACAGTGAGGGAGAGTTCGTCTTCGATCACTCTTGGGCGCAGTTCTGTCACGAGAAGCTCGGCCGAGATTACTACCCCAAGCTGGTCGTCAGTTGTCCATTCACGCCGGCTGTGGGTCCGCGGCTGTTGGTGGCACCCGGCGCCGATCGCAGCACGTGTTTTGCCGCCTTCGCGGCCGGGCTGTCCCAGTTTGCAGACGCGCACGACCTGTCGTCGGCACACGTGCTGTTCCCCGACCCCGACCAGGCGGAGCAACTGCAAGAAGCGGGGCTGGCGATGCGCCATGGTGTCCAGTTTCACTGGCGCAATCAGGGCTACGCCACCTTCGACGACTTTCTCTCGCGCTACAATTCCAAGCGTCGCCACCAGATCCGTCGCGAGCGGCGCGAGATGCAGCAGCAAGGGCTGAAGCTCGAGGTGCTCAGCGGGTCGGATTTGGCCAGCGATCAGATCGACCACGCCTACGACTTTTACCGCAGCACGGTGCACAAGTATTTCTGGGGTCGGCAGTACCTCAATCGCGAGTTCTTTCACGAGCTGTGCGCGCGGCTCGGGCGACACGTACTGGTCGTGTTTGCCTACGAGCGCGGTAACCCGGTGCCCATCGCCGGCGCGTTCAATCTGCTCGGCGGCGGTAAGCTCTACGGACGCTATTGGGGGGCGACCCAGGAGCGGCGTTTCTTGCACTTCAACGTTTGCTACTACCAGGGCATCGAAGAGTGCATCGAGCGCGGCCTGTCCGTGTTCGAGCCAGGGGCAGGGGGCGAACACAAGATCGTTCGCGGGTTCGAGCCGGTGATCACTCACAGCGCCCACTACTTGGGCGAGCCCGTGCTCGACGCCGCGGTGAGAGACTTTCTGCGGCGAGAACGTCAGGCCGTGCAGCGTCAGCTGGAAGTCGAGCGCGGTCCGCTCAAGAGCTGCGAGGGCTGATCGGTGTGCCGCTGGCTTCGTCCTGGTTGATTGCCCCGATGGACGGCCGGGAGAAAAGGCACGGCTCAATCCTGCATCGGCGACTGCCAGCCCCAGCTCCAGGACAGGCCGAGCTGGGCGCACCACACCGCCTTCGGTGCGTCATCGGCGGCGCGCAGAACCCCGCGTGCTTCGAGCCACGGCCCGCGGGCGGATCCGGTCAGTGGCACGCCACCGCCCAGGCCCAACTCCAGCCCGAGCTCGTCGCCGAACTCGCCGCCTTGGGGGCTTGCCCAGAACGCCCCGAGCGATAGCGAGATCGAGTCGATGGCCAAGTCGACGAAGCTCGGACCCGTTTCCAAACCGAGCGTCCAACGCGGCACGAACGCCGGGCGAAACTCCACGCCTGCGCTGAGCACCTGATCGGAGGCGGGGCCCGAGGTGATGCGACCCAAGCCGACGTAGGCTCCTGCCATCCAGAGGTAGTGGGCTGCAGCGCGCACGGCCGGCGCCGGGCCGCCCGGGGACAGTTCGAGCAACGCGCTTGCGTTGACACTCACGTCCCCGTCGAAGCGACCGTAGACCCCGTCGCTGCGGGTGTCCAACGGGGTGACGTGGGAGGGTAACTCAGCGGCGGCAGCGCCGGTAGCGGACAGCGAGCCGATGGCGAGGACAGCCGTCGCCAGCGCAGCGCCCGACGCTGGTCGGGCAATGCTGCGGTGCGCGTGGCGCTTCAAGGACGCCTCCGCGAGCGCAGCGCGTCGAGCAGTTCGTCTCTGATCTCTCCAGGGAACAGCAGCCGGACCTTCTGCAGCGGTTGGCCTTCGAGGCGACCGAGGACGAACGAAACTTCTCCCAGCGGCTTCTTGCTGCCATCGGGGAACAGCACCCACAGCGGACCTTGGCCATCGTCGAAGGCCGTGACACTGGCGCGATCGATGCCGCCGTAGATCTCCGGATCCAGGCCGCGACGGGTCAGTAGATCGCAGGCGACGTCGTGCAGAGCCTGGTACTCGTCTTCGTTCGATTCTTCGCCGAACAGCTCGAGCGTCTTGAACAGCTGGCGGTGGTACAAGCGCTGGCACAGGTCTGCCAAGACTTCGTCCTTGCAGCTGCGCCACGCGCGGATTGCCTCCCACAGCACGTTGTCGTCGAGGTCGAGATAGTCACCCAACGACACGTCGCCGTGTACGGCCAGCGCGTGCAGGGCAGGGGGCATGTTCGGCAGTCGGGTGCCGTCTTCGATGCGCTGGGCGGCGCGCTGCAGGATCCTTCCGAGCAGCCACTCGCTGGAGCGGCTGGCCTTGTGCAGGTAGACCTGTTGGAACATGAACAGGCGCGCCAAGACGAAGGTTTCGATCGCCGGAATGCCTTTGGCGCCATCGACTGCGAGCGGCGGTGCTTCCCCGGAAGCGTCGCTTTCGCCGATGCGCAGGCTGCGCAGCAGCCAATCCAGATCGAACTTGCCGTAGTTGACGCCAGTGAACAGCGCGTCGCGCAGCAGGTAGTCGCAGCGGTCGACGTCGAAGGTGCCGCTGACGGTGCGCGCGAGGTACGTCAAGGGGTGCTTGCCCGCCACGAGCTCCGCGACGCGGCCCGGCATGGCCGGATCGGCTTCTGCAAGCACTCGGTGCACACCGGAGCCGGGGTCGAGCAGCACGCGTTTCGTCCACGTCTCGTGGCGCGGCCCGCGCGGGAGCGCTTCTTCGAACAGATGGGAGAACGGGCCGTGTCCCAAGTCGTGCAGCAGTGCTGCCGCAACCGCGTCGCGAGCGCGGTCCGTCGTCAAGCGTTGCCAATAGGGCAACCCTTCGTGGATCTGTTGTAGGCGCGCGATGAACGAACACATGACGTGCGCTGCGCCGATGGCGTGCGAGAAACGGGTGTGGTCGGCGCCGGGGTAGGCGAACGACGTCAAGCCCAGCTGGCGGATGCGCCTCAGCCGCTGCACTTCCGGCGTTTCGAGCAACGCCGGGACGATCCGAAACGCTTCGGATTCGAAGGAGATCAACCCGTGGACCGGATCGCGCAAGATCACTGACCGACTCCGGCACCAGGCATCCCCCAGCTTCTACGAGACCAGGCAGGGGCAAGTCAAACCGACACGGCAAGGGGCACTCGACGAGCATGTCACAGGGTACGCCACAGGGTACGGTCGAGCGGCGTGCCGCCCACGCGCCCAGCCACGCCAACTGCGTCGAGCGCGGTCGTGGACATCCGTGGTCGCAGCGGCGAAAATGGGCGATTGACCATCGGCTCCGACGCATGCTCTTCGATCTGACACCACTTCCGGCGGGCCCCGTTGCGCTCGAGCAAGCGCTCGAAGCGCTCACGGACGACCAGCTCGTCGCGCTCGCCCGCAACGTGCGACTCGTCATCGACCCGAGCAAACGCATCTCGCCTCGCCAGCAAATGGCGCGTGCGCTGGCGGTGCGCACCGGGCTGGGGCGTGCAGAAGCATGGACGGCGAGCGAGCGCGCCCTCGTCGCCCAGTTGGTTCTGGCCCGAGGCAGACTGTTTTGCGATGAACTCGAACACGCGCAACGCTTGGGCGAACAAGGATGGATCTTCAGCGTGCGCGACGAAGAGCGCACCCAGTTGGTGATGCCTCTGGCGTTTCAGCTGACGCTGCCGTGGATCGAACGAGAGAGTCCGCGCAGCGCGCGGGTACTGCTGGCTCAGACCAGCGACGCCAACGTCAATCTGCTCGCTCGGCACTTCCAACCGAGGGCGATCGGATTGCCCCGCGCGCTCGCACTCGAACCGGTGCTCGGAGCGCTCGTCGACCCGGGATCGGTGCGCGGCCTCATGGGTGAACTCGGCCCAGCAGAGACTCAGGTGCTGCGCGGCGTCGTTTCGCGTGGCGGCGAGGTCGACACCGAAGAACTGCTGGACATCGAGCGACAGCCGCTGCGCCTGCAAACCACGACCGGTGCGACGCGCGCGCGCTCGGGTGTGAGCTTCGAGCTCGAGCGCCGGGGGCTGTTGCTGCCACTGCCTCCCAATCGGCACTGCCTGCCCAGCGAGGTGTTGGGCGTGGTGGCAGAACGCCAGTTGCAGCGACTCAACGCGCGGCGCTCGGCGTCGCTGGCCGCCTTGGCCGATCGAGACGAACAGCCCAGCCGTGCCCAGTACTCGCTCGACGTCGCGCCGCTGGCGGTGGCCATCAGTCTCGTGGCTCGGCACAAGCGCCCGGCGCGGCGCTCGGTCGGGACTCCGAAGTCGCTCATCAAGTCGCTTGCGAAGCAGTTTGGTGCCGACGTTGCCGCCGTCGAGCTGGTGGCTGCGCTGTGCCGCAAGATCGGCTTGTGGGAGCCGATCGATGTCGTGCCGTCGATGAGTTTCGGGCAGCTGGGTCGCGCGTTGTTCGAGACCTGGAAGGATGGGGCGGTGTGGGACGAAGGGCGTCTGGTTGCGGAGATCCAACGCGCCGGCAAAGGGACTCGGCAACCGTCGCCCGGGTCGGTCGTCCGCGATGTCGTCATCGAAGCGCTGCGCGCCGTGGCCACCGACGCTTGGGTTCCGTACGCGTTGCTTCAGCAGTACGTCTTCGGGGACGTTCGTTTGCTCGGTCTCGACAGCCAGCAGACGCGATTTGCACGCCGCACCTCGCTGGAGGTCGTGGCCGTTGCCGAGATCTTCGACCGCGTGCTGTTCCAAAGCCTGTTCGCGCTCGGAGCCCTGGACGTCGCTGAAGCGGAGCCCGACGCCGAGCAGCCCGGACCGCTGGTACGGCTCAACCGGCGCGGGTTGTCGTTCGTTTCCGACGAGCCCACGGAGGTGGTGTCGCGAGCCCACTTCGTCGACGACCACACGATCGCCGTGGGGTCCGCGGACTCGCTGGCGGCATTGTTGGCCTTGAGCGATCTGGTCGAGGTGGGCGACCTCACGGGCGGGCTGAACCTGCTGTTGAGCTCGCACTTGGTGGAGGCGAAGCTGTCGGCCGGCGCCGATCCGCACGAGCTGGAGCAACGGATCTCGGCGGTGTGCCCGCCCTCGTCCCAACTTGCGGACATCCTGTTTCACGCGGGCGAGCGGCTGCAACCGGTGCAGTTCGTGCCGTGCTCCGGATTCGTCTGGCTCGACGACCCGCGGCTCCTGCAGGAGGTACGCAGTAAGCGCGCGCTCGCAGCGTTGTTCGTGGAGCCGTCGCCGCCGGGGGGATTGCTGGTCGCCGCGGACGTCCCGTGGGATCGCCTGGTGCGGCGCTGCCGTGCGGCGGGGATCGACGTGCGCCGTGACGAGCAGGGCACTGCCAGAGCTTCGGCGTCTGCGCGATCCGCGTCGAAGCGAACCCCAGTTGTCTCACCCGGGCGCAGAATCTCCCAAAGTTCGTGACGTCTCGGTCCACAACGTATCCGAAGCGTGAATAGACTGCCGTGCTGGCCGGTCGGGAAACGTTCTCGAACCACGGTTTCGCTTTTGTGCGCGCGCCCGGCTCCGCCGTCGAGCACCATTAGCGGGCAGTCACGCGCGTGGCTGAGCGCGCGATGATTTCACTGGCCCAGGCACCGTCCGAGCTGTCCAAGTACGAGCTGATCGACGAGATCGGTCACGGCGGCATGGCCACCGTGTTTCGAGCGCGCGACAAGCGCCTCGGACGCGAGGTGGCCTTGAAGCTCTTGCATCGCCACCTGCGCGAGAGCGTCGAAATCGAGGCGCGCTTCAGCGGTGAGGCGCGCGCCGTTGCCAAGCTGCGTCATCCGAACATCGTGGCGGTGTTCGACGTCTCCGACGAGGACGAGCCCGAGCGCTACCTGGTCATGGAACTGGTGCGGGGGGTAACCTTGCGCCAGCTGCTCAAGCAGCGCGGTTGCCTCCCGGTCGAGTTGGCGGCGGCCATGGTCCTGGAAATTGCTGCCGCCTTGGAACACGCCCACACGGAGGGGGTCATCCATCGCGACATCAAGCCCGAAAACGTGCTGATCGACTCCAGCGACTCGGAACCCCGTTCCAGCGAAGATTCGGTGCCGGCGCGCGTCAAGTTGACGGACTTCGGCATTGCCAAGCTGCTCGACGTCCAGGGCGTCACCTCGACGGGGCAAGTGCTCGGTTCGCCAGCGCACATGGCACCCGAGCAAATCGAAGGTCGTCCCGTGGACGTGCGCGCCGACGTGTTCTCGCTCGGCGTGCTGTTCTACGAGTGTGTGGTCGGCAAGCTGCCCTTCGAGGGGCGCAATCCTGCGCAGGTGCTGCGCAACGTGTTGGAAGGCAACTTCGAGGCCCCAGATCGCGCTCAACCCAAGGTGGGTGCGCGTTTCGGACGCATCATCGAACGCGCGTTGCAACGCGAGCCGACTTCCCGTTACGCGTCCATCGCCGCGTTCGGCAAGGAAGTCAAAGAGGAACTCGAGCGTGTGGGCATGGGTGCGACGCGCCACGAGATTGCGAGCTTCTTGAAGGACATGGATGCCTACGGTGAGGCCTTCGACGAACGCATCGTCGCCGCCTTGCGCAAGAGCGGTATCGAGGCGCGGCAGAACCGGCTCGTGCCGATCGCTTCGGCGCAGTTCAACCGCGCCTTGGCGTACCGCCCGGGCGACAAGGAATTGCTGCGTCAGGTTTCCGGGATGCGCTGGCGGACGGGCGTGCTGCGCGCGGTCGTCGCCGTGGTCGGCGTCGGGGCCGTCGCGCTCACGGCGAGTCTCGCGCTGCGCGGGCCGGAGCCGTCCGAATCGGACGCACTGAAGCTCGACCCGTCACCCACCACGACCGGTGTGCAGGCAACGGCCCAGCCGAGCGCGTCGGCCCCGGTCGTGCCCGCACCGACCGTCGACCGGGGTACCGCGACCGCCCTCGATGCGCCAGTTGCAACGAGTACCCCTCGCCGACCGCCGTTGCGGGGCGTCATCGGCGAAGGAGCCAGGCCCGTTGCGACCGGCGCGACGCCAGGTGCCTCGGTCACCGCGGGTTCGGCGGCTCCCGGCGAGACGGCTTCGCCGGACGTGCCACCTCCCGACACCGGCGAGACTCGCGGCGTGTCCGTGCGGCTCGCGGGCGCCGTGGGCGGCAGCGTGAAGATCGACGGCAAGGAGCGGCCTTGGTTTGGAGGGGTCGTCCACGACTTGACGCTCGGCGATCACGTGTTCGAGTTCGTGCCACCGAACGACACCTGCTGCGTGGGCAGCAGCCAGAAGATCCGAGTGGTTTCCGGCCCGGGGGTTCAGCAAGTGTTCGGGCGGATCCCGTTCAAGGATGCGACTCTGGACATGCGCTCGGGCAACGAAGAAGGCTGGAGTGTGAGCTGTCCGACGCTGTTTTCGGGTGCGATGGCCTTGCCCGGGATCCGCTCGGTCCCGATGAGTCAGGTCGAGGCGCGTGGCAGTTGTGTGCTCACCCACCGCGCCGAGGGTTCCTCAACGCGGCGGAAAATTGTTACGCTCGCCGCGGGACAGACCACGATACTGTCCTGGCCCTGACGTCGCTGGGGTCACGCAACCCGAATGCGCCGGCCAAGTCGAATTCTCCTAGCCTTTTTGGTCCTCAGCCTGAGTGCCAACCTCGCCGCGCAGCCCGCGGCCGAGACGCCCGATGGCGCGCCGGCCGTGGAAGCCAGACCCGTGGCCGCGCCGGACGCGGCGGACCCCAGTGCGGCCACAGGCAGCGCAGACCAAGGCGAGGACGAAGCCGAGCTGAGCGTGTCGGCCGCGCTGGAGCGGGCGCGTTCGTACTACCAGTCGGGTGCGTACGACTCGTGTGTCGATTCGTATCAAGAGCTCTTCGAACAACTCGACGACCCCGCCGAGCAGGTCCCGTCCAAGGCACTCGAGCAGGCGCGCGTCTACTTTGCGGCATGCTTGCTGGCGCAGGGGCGCGAATCCGATGCCGATCGCCAGTTGCGGCAAGCGATGCAAGAGAACCCACTGATGGCTTCGCCCGACCCGGTGGTGTTTCCCGCGCAGGTCCGCGATCTGTTTTTCAAAGTCAAGGCCGACTTCTTGGAGCTGATCCGCAAGGCCCAAGAAGAGCAGTTGCGCGCAGCGCGTGAAGAGGAACGCCAGCGCCAGGAGCAGGCCCTCGCGGAACGTCGTCGCGTGCGGCAGCTCGAGTTGCTCGCGTCGCAAGAAGTGCTCGTGCACGAAAACCAACGCTGGATTGCCGCGCTCCCGTTCGGAGTCGGGCAGTTTCAGAACGGCGACGACGTGTTGGGCGGCGTTTTTCTGGTTGGCGAACTGGGGCTCTTGGCCGCGGCGGTGACCTCCGCCGCAGTCCAGCTGCACGTGCACCACGAGGCCGGCGGCGGCAGCAACGTCATTCAGGGTTCCAAGTTCAACGATCCGCTGGACACCGCCTACCGCGTTTTCTTGTGGTCGGGTGCGGGCTTCGTTCTGGTCGCCGGTTTGGGGATCCTCGAAGCTCAGGTCAACTTCATCGACGAGATCCCGGTCGGCACCCGCAAGCGGCGTCAATCGCCCCCGGCGCGTTCGGTGCTTCCCGAGGTTTCGGCCGTCGAGGGCGGTGCCCTGTTCGGTGTGCGCGGCACGTTCTGACCGATCACCGACGACGACTCGCGACCCGGCGCCGGATGCGTGCCGGCGTGTCGAGCTGCATCCGGTGCGGATGGGGTGTGCGGTGCGGATGGGATGTACGGTGCCGAGCTGGTACCCGGTGGTCAGTTCTTGCGGAAAACGGCGATCCAAAAGCCGCCGAAGCGTTTGAACCAGGTGTCGCACAGCGTCCGCTCGAGCTGTCGCAATCCGCCCTTGAGCACGGGTACCCGCATCATCGCGCCGAACGCGACCGCGATGCGCACGCCCCGTGAGTCGACGAGGGTGCAGCCGTCGGGCGTCATGGCCTCGATTTGCTCGGGCGTGTCGAAACGCAGGTACACGTTGCCTTCGTCGGTGCCTTTGCCGACGGAGAGTTTCGGGCCGAAGCGTTTGATCAGCCCGCGAAAGCTGTTCGGATTGTAGAACTCCGCGACGATGTGCCCGCCGGGTTTGGTCACTCGAGCCATTTCCGACAGCGCGCGGTCGATCTGCGGGATGTGGGCCAACACCTTGAACGAGCACGTCACGTCGAAGCTGGCGTCGGGGAAGGGCAGGTCGGTCGCCGAACCTTCGACCGCTTCGAGCCCGCGCGCTTTGGCCTGTTCGAGCATGCCCGGCGAGAGATCGACGCCGACGGCCCGCTCGGCAAAGGTGTCGATCCGCTGCAGCACCAGGCCGGTTCCGCAGCCCACTTCGAGCACGTGTTTGCCGGCCCCGTAGCGCTGAACCAACTCGCTCTCCAATTCGTCGAGCAGCTCGTGGTAACCTCCAGGGTCGTTTTGCCCGCGGATGCGTTCATACTGCTTGGCGAAAACGTCGTAGTAGGCGCGGTTGGCGTCTTTGCTGCCCGAGGCGTCCATCGCGCCGCCTCTACCACGGAACGGCTGCCATTACGATGAAGCCCGCAGACCACCCCGAGTTCTACCGCCTGCCCCCGCCACCCGGTCGGAGCCGCGAAAGCAGCATCGTGCTCGATGCCCGCGGGCAGTTCTGGCACGATGGCAAGCGCGTCGAGCACCCGGGCATGGCGCGCGCGTTCGCGGGATGGATCGGACGTCACCCCGACGACGGCCGCTACATCTTGGATAACGGCTACGACTGGACGTACCTGACCGTCGAGGACGCCCCCTTCACGGTGAGCGCGGTGAAGCTGGACTGCGATCCACCCCTGCTGGAGTTGAGCGATGGTTCCAGCGAACCGCTCGACGGGCAAACACTTCGCTGCCAGGGTGACGACGCGCTGTACGTCGACGTGAAGAGTGGGCGGTTCCACGCGCGCTTCAGCGCCGACGCGCAACTTTCGCTCGCGGAGCACTTGGTCGAGTGCGGGTCGGGGATCGGACTTGCCGTGGGCGATGTAACGTTCCCCATCGCCGGCTCGGAACGGGCCGAACCGGCCTAGCGTACCGCCCAACTGTTTGATTTGTCGCAGCAATCAACCTGATTCCTGCTCCAGCCGCGCCTGGGCGCGCCGCGCCATGCGCCCCCAACCAGAACCCGTTCAGCCCCGAACCCAACCGCAACCGAACAGCTGTTCAGACATCCGCGACCGGCACCCGACGAGCTGGCTTGCGATTGGCAATCGGGTGAGATACGTTCCCCGCCGAAAAACTTGGGCTAGTCCAAAAGCGGACCCCAGACTGGGTCCGTTTTTTTTTGGTTTGAGTTCTCTGTTCGAGTTCTCTGTCGCTCGGGTTTTTCAAGGTTCGGGTCGCGTTTGGCAATCGATCCTCGCAGATCGACGCGGCAAACCAGCTCATCAAAGTCTCGTAATCCCCCCTTGGTTCCTCTCGTGTTTCGTCATGCCGTTCGCGTTCGAAAAACTGACAGGCTTGAACAGCGATGCGCTGCTCGCAGCGGTGGAGCCGATCTTGCTCGCGCATCGCGTCGAAGGGGTGGAGCTCATCTGGCGCACGGACAACCGCGGCTGGGTGCTGTATCTGACCGTCGAGCGACAGCTGCCAGGCCAGCGCGGCGCGGGCGTCACCCTGGACGATTGCTCGGAAATCTCCCGGGATTTGTCGGCGGCGCTGGATGCAACCGACGTGATCCCGGGTGCCTACCGTCTGGAAGTGGGCACGCCCGGTCTGGAGCGCGCGCTGTATCGGCCCGCCGAGTACGCCCGCTTTGCCGGCGAGTTGGCGCGTTTGCGCTTGTCACAGCCGGTCGCCGAACAGCGCAGCCTGCGAGGAGTGTTGCTTGGGCTCGACGACGAGGGCAGGGTACAAGTCGACACCGAGCAGGGGATGTTTTCGGTGCCGTTCGATGCGATCGCGTCGGCCAATCTCGTCTTCGATCCCGACGGGGCGAAGAGCAACAAAGCCCGCAGCAAGGGGCCAGGCGGGCGAAAGGCGAGCCCGCGCAGCAAGTAGTCCACTGGGCAGTTTCACTGGGCGCCACCTCCAAGGTCCCCGATCGCACGAGTTTCAAGTCAGACAGCACCGCTGAACCAACGCCACGGAGTAGTTAGCAATGGCAGCATCAGATGGTTTCGAAGCCAACCTAGGACATATCGTCGACCAGGTCGCCCAGGAGAAGGGCATCGATCGGCAAGTGCTCGTGGAGACGATGGAAGCGGCGATCCTCAAGGCGGCGCAAGCTGCTTTTGGTCCTGACCGCGAACTCGAAGCGCGTTTCAACTCCGACACCGGTGCCATCGATCTGTTCCAGTACATGACCGTCGTCAACGAGGTCGACAATCCCGAGAGCGAGATCCCAGCGACGATTGCACAGAAGTACTGGCCCGACGTCGAGGTTGGCGAAGAGATCGGTTTTCAGATCTTCTGGCACCCCAACGACGCCGAGCGCGCGCGCCAACAAGACAAAGAGTACGGTTCACTGCTGGATCTCAAGCAAGCTCGCAGCACGTTCGGACGCATTGCGGCGCAGACGGCCAAGCAGGTGCTGTTGCAGCGCGTCCGCGACGCGGAGCGGGACCTCATCTACAACGAGTACAAGGACAAACGCGGTGAGCTCATCCGCGGCATCATCCGCCGTTTCGAGAAGGGCCACACCGTCATCGTCGATCTGGGCAAGACCGAGGGCGTGTTGCCGTACCGCGAGCAGACGCCGCGTGAAACCTACCGCCCCGGGGATCGCATCGTTGCCTTCGTCAAGGAAATCGACCGCGACGCGCGCGGTCCGATGGTGATTCTCAGCCGCAGCGCACCACAGCTCGTGGAGAAACTGTTCGAATCCGAGGTGCCCGAGATCTACGAAGGCATCGTCCGCATCGTCGGCGTGGCCCGCGAGGCCGGGTCGCGCAGCAAGATCGCGGTGGCGACCCGAGACGGTGACGTCGATCCCGTCGGCGCTTGCGTCGGCATCAAGGGTTCGCGCGTTCAGGCCGTGGTGCAAGAACTGCGAGGCGAGAAGATCGACATCGTGCCCTACGACCAGGATGCGGCGCGCTACATCATCGCGGCCATTCAACCGGCAGAGGTCAACAAGGTCATCGTCGACGAAGCCGACAACCGAATGGAACTCGTCGTGCCCGACGAAAAACTGTCGCTTGCAATTGGCCGCAAAGGACAGAATGTTCGTCTGGCTTCCCAATTGACGGGTTGGAAACTCGACATCATCAGCGAGAGCAAGTTCAAGGCCCTCGAAGAAGAGGCGTTGGCCGCGTTCCGGGAGATCGACGGCATCACGGATGACGTTTCTCGCGCCATGTATCGCCTCGGTTTTCGCGCGCTGGAAGAGGTCGCGGAGGCTTCCGTCGAAGAGCTGCAGACCATCGAAGGTGTGGACGGTGTGGAAGGCGGCGCCGCACTCAAACGCAGTGCGACCGATACGATGGAGCGCCTGCGTACGGATCGCTTCAGCGATCTGCTCACGCGTCGCGAACCGCCGTCGGAGCGCGAGTTGCTGCGGCTCGTCGCGGGCATCGGTCTGCGCACCCTGCAGTTCCTCGAAGAGGGCGGGTACCGGACCCTGCGCGACATCGTCCGCGAGGATCCCGATCGCCTGGCGATCAAGACCGGTTTGCTCAACAAGAAGGCTCGCTCCGTTCAGAAGGCGGCGCGGCATTTCGTGGAGAGCGAGTTGCCGATGTTGGAGCGTGAACGCGCGACGCGGCGTCAACAGATCGCCGCCGAAGAGGCTGCCAATGCCGCTCGAGAGGACGAGGGATCGGAGCTCGCCCCGCAAGCCGCCGAGGCCGTCGTTCAGCCCCCAGCCGGGGAGTCGCCTGAGGAGGGCGGCGCCGGCGCCGAAGCTTGATCGGTTCGCGTCGGTACTCCGACCTGTACTCCCGGTCGTCAACTTTTTTAGATAGATCCAAATACCTACCAATGAACGTCCAACTCGCCACAGAACGCCGCCCGAAGCCAGCGCGCACGCGCTCGGCCGGACCGCGGCGTGGCGGGCGCGCCGCTCCGTCGCCTCGAGGCGGAACGACGGCAGCGCCGACTCGAACCTGCGCCGGCTGCGGTCAACGCGCGGCGCAACACGAGGTGCTGCGTTGGGTTCACGCAGGCGAGGGCGGTGCCTCGCCGGGCGCGTCGTCGCTGCCACCGGTGACGATCGACTTGAAAGGTGGGGCCAGGGGGCGCGGTGCGTGGGTGCATCCGCGTATCGAGTGTCTCGACAAGGCAGCTCGCCACGGCTTCTCACGCAGTTTTCGCATCCGCGTGGATGTCTCGACCGAGCAACTGCTCGAGCAGATCCGCGCTGCGGCCGAGCGTCGTCTGGCGGGTCTGATCCACGCCGCGCGCGCGAGTCGCGCATTGATCTTCGGTCGTGACTCGGTGCGGGAGAAGTCGGCTGTTGCCTCGCTGGTGTTGCTGGCCGCGGACAGTCCGTCGCTGTCGAACGCACCGTTCGTGACGGAGCTCGGCGCCCGGGGGCGACTGGTCATTTGGGGGACCAAGGAACGTTACGGGACCTGGATGGGTCGAGGTGACGTCGCCATTTTGGCAATTATGGAACACGGTCTGGCGACGCGAATCGCTCAGACCTTGGCGCTGTTGAACTTGGCACCGCAAACGGTGTCTGGTTGCGGTGCGGCAGATATCGTGTCGGAGGTTCGATGAGTAAGCTTCGCGTTTACATGGTCGCTAAGGAACTGGGGATGGACAACAAGTCCCTGGTGGCGTTGTTTCAGTCGCTGGGTGCGACGGAAGTGCGCAACCACATGAGTGCCGTTGCACCGGAGCAGGTCGACCGTGTGCGACGCCATTTGTCGAAGCAGTCGGATGACGACACACGCGTCGTCGAAGAGCGGGTGCGACCGACCGGCAGCGCTGGCGCGGTGATCATCCGGCGCGGAAAGCGCTCCAGTTCGAACGGCGAAGCCAGTTCGTCGCGAGCGGCGCCAGCGCCGAGCGAGGTGGCCGCGACTCCTCCGGTGCGTCGGGGGAGAATCGCCGCGCCCGCGGCCGCAGCTCCGGCCGCGCCACCACCACCGGCACCTGCGCCTCCTCCCCCCGCGCCGAGCGAGCCCGCTCCCACGGCTGCGCCAGAGCCCGTCGCTGCGGCCGCAGCTCCGGCGCCCGTCCCCGAAGCACCCGCGCAGCCGGCTGCGTCCGCAGCCGCAGCCGCAGCTGAAACGGTTGCCGAGCCGAGCGCAGCTTCGGTTCCCGCTGAGGCGCCGCCCGAGCGTGTCCAGCCGCCGGCACAGGCTCCAGCGCCCGCACAGCAACCGGCTGCCGCCCCTGCGCCAGCCGCTGCGGCTGCACCCCCAACGCCTGCACCCGCTGCACCTCCAGCCGCGGCTGCCGCCCCTGCGCCGGCTCCGCAGCGTTCTGCGCCGGCTCCGGCCTCCGCAGCAGCCCCGGCACCTCGGCCCGCACCCGCGGCGGCCGCCCCTGCTCCAGCAGCGGCCACCTCAGCGGTCAAACGCCCCTCCAGTCCCCCCAAGACCGGTATCGACGTTTGGGAAGGTCGCCCCGGCGTTCCCATGCCTCAGCCGCCGCGCGGCGGCATGACGCCCCGGCGCGTCCAGTACGATGCCAAGCTGGGCGGCCCCGGTGGTCGACGCGGTCCGATGGGCCCCGGCGGACCTGGTGGTCCCGGAGGACGCATGGGTCGCGGCCCGCGTCGCGGCATGGGTCAGTTTGGCCAGAAGCGCGGTGGGGTCGTCAATTCCTCGACGCAAGAACGCTCCGCGCACAAGAAGGTCGTCAAGATCGAGGCGACGGTTCCCCTGCAGGTGCTCGCGCAGAAGATGGGCATCAAAGCTGCCGAAATGCTCATGAAGCTGATGAGCCTGGGCATGACCGGGGTGAACATCAACACCACCCTGGACGTCGACACGGCGAAGATCGTCGCTGGCGAGTTCGGTTGGAACGTCGAAGACGTCGCGGTCAGCGAAGACGAAGCGATTGCGGCAGCACAGGGCGGCGACATGGACGAGGAAGACACCGACCGTGTACCTCGGCCGCCAGTCGTCACCGTGATGGGCCACGTCGATCACGGCAAGACCAGCTTGCTCGACCGCATCCGCAAGGCGTCGGTGGCGTCTGGCGAAGCGGGCGGCATCACGCAGCACATCGGCGCTTACTCGGTCAAGACGTCACATGGGCGCATCACTTTCCTCGACACGCCCGGTCACGAAGCGTTCACGCAGATGCGTGCTCGCGGTGCACAGTGCACGGACGTGGTCGTGCTGGTGGTCGCGGCCGACGACGGTGTGATGCCGCAAACCAAGGAAGCCATCACCCACGCACGCGAAGCGAAGTGTCCGATCGTCGTAGCGGTCAACAAGATCGACAAACCCGACTCTCAGCCCGAGCGCGTCCGTCGCGAACTGGCCGAAGCGGGCCTGACCCCCGAAGAGTGGGGCGGCGACACCATGTTCTGTGAAGTATCCGCCCACACCGGGGACGGCATCGAAAATCTGCTCGAGAGCGTCTTGTTGCAGTCCGAGGTTTTGGATCTGCGCGCCAACCCCAAGCGGCACGCTCGCGGCACGGTGATCGAAGCCAAGCTCGATCGCGGTCGGGGGCCGGTGGCTACGGTGCTCGTCACCGACGGCACGCTGCGCAAGGGCGATGGCATCCTGCTGGGCAACTCGTGGGGTCGCGTTCGCGCGATGTTGGACGACAATGGTCGCAACGTCTCCGAAGCTGGCCCGTCGATGCCCGTGGCGGTCATCGGTTTGAGCGAGGTCCCGAGCGCGGGCGACACCGTCGACGCCGTGCAAGACGCCAAGAAGGCTCAGCAAATCGCCGAGCAGCGCCGCGACAAGGTCGCCGAGCGCTCGATGGGCGCGACCACCAAGGTGTCTCTCGAAGAGCTCGCCCGGCGCATGGCGCAGTCCGATCAGGAGGAGCTCAAGCTGATCGTCAAGGCCGACGTTCAGGGGTCGGTCGAGGCCGTCAACACGGCGCTCGAGAAGATGAGCACCGACAAGGTGAAGGTCACCGTAGTGCATTCGGGCGTCGGTGCGATCACCGAGGGTGACGTAAACCTGGCGGTTGCCTCCGGCGCGCTGATCGTCGGCTTCAACACTCGCCCGGCGGGCAAGGCACGCGATCTGGCGCACCGCGAAGGCGTGGAGATCCGGCACTACACGGTCATCTACGACGTCACCGACGACGTGAAGAAGTCGATGGAAGGCTTGCTCGCCCCCACGTTGGTCGAAGAAGCCATCGGTGAGGCAGAGGTTCGCAAGATCTTCAAGGTGTCCAAGGCAGGCGTGGTCGCCGGCTGCATGGTGGTCAAGGGCGTGGTTCGACGCAACGCACTCGTTCGCCTGCGCCGTGCTTCCGACGTGATCTGGGAAGGCAAGCTCGACAGTCTCAAGCGCTTCAAAGACGATGCCAAAGAGGTGCGCGAAGGGTTGGATTGCGGTATCTCGTTCCAGGGCTTCAACGACCTGCAAGAGGGCGACATGATCGCCGCTTTCGAGGTCAAAGAGGTGCGTCCCACGCTGTGAGACGCGCACTGAACTAGCGGGTCATGTACGTCGGTGCCGCGAGGATCGTGCTTCAAGTTCCTGGAGCGCGTTCGCTCAAGGACCGGCGTATGGTGATCAAGAGCTTCAAGGATCGGGTCAAAGCGCGCATGGGCATTTCCGCAGCGGAGCTCGATGACGGCAGCAAACTGCAAGTCGCCCGGCTCGGCGTGAGCGTCGTGTCCAACGACGCTGCCGTCTGTCACGACTTGATGGACAGCGTGAGATCGATGGCATCGAATCTCCCCAACGCGATCTTGGCCGACTATCGCAGCCAGGTGTTTTCCTTCGGCAAGGGGGGAAGCGGCCTGGATCTGAAGCTATCGGAGGAAGGGTGAGCGACGGTCGCAGGCCCAAGCGCATCGCCGAAGACATTCGAGATCGACTGTCGGCGAGCTTGATGCGTGAGCTGTCCGATCCGCGTCTGGTCGGCACCGTGATCACACGCGTCGAGACCACCCCCGACCTGGGATTGGCCGACGTGTACGTCCGCAGCATGCAACCGCTCGACGAGCGACAGGTGCGCGGTCTGGTTTCGACGCTGCAGCGCTCCGCCGGGCGATTGCGGCGGGGGCTGGCGGGGCAGTTGCGCCTCAAACGTGTGCCCGACCTGCGCTTCCACTACGACGAAGGACCCGACAAGCGAGCTCGCGTCGACGAACTGCTCGAGGAAATTCGCCAAGAACGCAGCGATGAGGAGTGAAGAGCAGCCAGGCGCAGGAGGCGTGAGCGAATCCAGCGAGTCGACCGGCGGCGCAGCCACGTCCGCCGAGGCCGGTTCGACGGCGATTCACGTCCAGCCCGGGACTCGAGACGCGGGGCGAGCGGGCGTCGCCTTGTCGGCGGCCAAGCTGTACTTCTTGGTGTTGGGGCTGGGACAACAGATTGTCCTCAGCTGGTTGCTCGGTGACGGCTATGGCGCCTTGCGTGGTGCTTTGTCACCAGCGAGCATCACCTACAATCCGATGGTCACCGCTGGCGTGCAAGGCATGAGTCGCGCTGTCAGTCGCGTCGACGAAGCGGAGCGGCCTGCGGCGATTCGGCTCGGGCTACTGCTCCACTGGGCGCTTTCCGCAACGGTTGCCGGCGGGTTCTTCGTCGCGGCACCGTACGTGGGGCGCGGGCTCAACAGCGAATACCTGGTTCCGACGTTGCGCGTGCTGAGCCTCGTCGTGTTCTTTTATGGCAGCTATGCGCCGTTCGTGGGCGTGCTCAACGGCATGCGCCGGTTCAAGTCTCAGGCGGGGCTCGACGTGCTGGCGGCGACGCTGCGCACCGTGGCGTTGTTTGCCGGCGCGTGGCTGTGCCTCGACGGTGGCCCGATTGCGGCTGTCGAAGGCGCCAGTTGGGGCTTCGCCGGGATCGCGCTGATGATGGTGGTGATCAGCCTCGTGCTGGTGGGCATCGGCAAGGCGGGGCGAACCAAGCTGACCGTCAAGGAGCACCTCGGTTTCATCGTCCCGGTGATCGTCGCGCAGGTCGTGTTGAACCTGTTGCTGCAAGCCGATACCAACACGCTGCGCGCGTTTGCCACGCGGGCTGCGGAGCAAAGCGGCCTCGAACCCCAGGCGGCAGACGCCTTGGTGGGTGCGTACAATGCTGGGCAGTTGTTCGGCTTTTTGCCATACCAGCTGTTGATCGGCATCACCTTCGTGTTGTTCCCGCTGCTCGCCAGTGCTCACGCCAAACACGACCATCAGGCGGTCAAACGCACGGTGCGCGAGGGCACACGCATCGCGGCGATTGTGATGGGGCTCGTCGTGTGCATCAGTGGCGGCCTGTCTGAGAGCTTGCTCCGGCTGGTGTTCCCGCCCCAGTTCGCCGAGCTCGGTACGGCGAGCATGCAAGTGCTCACCCCGGGGCTGGCGACCTTCGCGCTGTTCGGCGTGTTCACGACGGTGCTCAATGGTTTGGGTAAACAGTGGCAGGCGCTGCTCGTGACGGGTGGTGCGTTGGGCTGCGTGCTGGCGCTGAACTGGCTGTGGGTGCACGGCACCGAGTTTGGCTCGCTGTTGCTCGTGCGCACCGCGATGGCGACCAGCGCCGGCATGCTGCTGGCTGCGGTGGTTGCAGCGGTCTTGGTTCATCGTGCTGCCGGCATCGCGCTCTCGGCCAAGGTGGCCCTGCGCGTCGTGGCCGCCACCGCGCTGTTGATCGCTTTGGGGCACCAGTTGCCGGCTTTCGGGCGCGTCGCGACCGTCGGCGTCAGCGCGGCGTTCGGCGTCGCCTACGTCGCGCTGCTCGTGTTGCTCGGCGAGCTGGGCAAGGACGACTGGAAGCGCATCCGCGCCGTGGCGGGTCGCTGAGGCGGGTTCACTCTCGTTGCTCTGGTTCCGCAGCCGACGAGCTGGAGCCGGCGTCGATGGCTTTGCGCACGAACAAGGCTTCGAGGGTCTCGTGGCGCGGGATCACGGATACGACGGTGAGGTCATCGGCGAGGGCCGCGCTGAGCAGACGCTGTAGTCGCGCTTCTCCTTCGATGTTCATCCGCCAGCCCTGGTCCGACTTGTGGACCTCCACGTGCTCTGCCCCGCACACGCGTTCGAAGCCTTCGGATCCGCTGCGCAGCATCAACTCGGTGAGCTGTACCGATCGATTGAGCAGCTCGCGCAATTTGCCGGATACCACGACTCGTCCGCGACGGAGGATCGCGACGCGGTCACACATCGTCTCGACGTCGGTGAGGATGTGTGTCGAGAAGAAGATGGTACGGCCGTTTGCCCTCTCGTCGAGGATGAGATCGCGAACCTCCTTGCGCCCGACTGGATCGAGCCCGCTCATGGGCTCGTCGAGGATTAACAGTTGTGGATCGGCAACCAGCGCCGCCGCCAAACCCGTTCGTTGCAGCATGCCCTTCGACAGGCGCCGCACGGCGCGGTCGGCGGCGTAGGCCATGCCGACGCGAGTCAGCACGGCCTCGACGCGATCCCTCAGCGCAGTACCGCGAAGACCGGAAAGCTGCCCACTGAGGCGCACGAATTCGCGGGGGGTGAGGTAAGGGTACACGTACGGGTTCTCCGGCAGAAAACCGAGCTGCCGCCGCACGTTGGCATCGTCGACGGCACCGCCGAACAACGTGGCCGTACCTGACGTGGCTCGGATCAAACCCGTCAGCACCTTGATCGTCGTGGTCTTGCCTGCGCCGTTGGGACCGAGGAAACCGAACACGTCACCGTCGGGAACCGCGAACGAGATGCCGCGAACTGCTTCCACCTTCCGCATCCAGAACCCCTGGCGGTAGGTCTTGCGTAGTTGTGACACTTCGATCAGCGGCTGGCTCACGGCGTCGAGTCTAGTCGCCTGGATAGCGATGCTCGAATTTCTCGCTGGGGCGGGGCACGCTGCGTCGTTGCGCGCCGCTCTGCGCGTCGGGTGCCGGCGGATCGCTGACGTGGGTGTTCACTGGCAGTGTGGAGTCGCGCTCTGACCGTTCCGCGGGGTGAGGCTGCGTGACGGTCGCCCAGGTGTTTCAATGTTCAGCGGCTCGACGAACAAACCGTGGATACGCCCTCAACATGTCAAAATCACAGAGGAATATCTTCCAGTTTACGATGTCCGGCCTGTGAACCGGCTGTTTCACCGAAACCAGCGTCATTTCAAGCGTTTCCAGCGCTCCGGCGGGGATGTTACAAGCGCACTGAACCAAAGTGCTGCTCGCTTCCAAGGGGAAAGATCACCGATGACTCGCCACGCCCGTGTTTGGGCTTTGTCTGTCTGTTTGACGTTGGGGGTATCTGGGTCCGCGTTTGCGCAGGTACCGCCGCCGCCGGGACCCGCGGGGCCGGTTCCCCCGCCGCCACCACCGGCGGCTCCGCCCCCGGCTGAAGCTCCGCCCCCGGCGGCCGAGGCCCCCCCGCCTGCGGCGCCGGTGGCTGATAACCCGGAACCAGCAAGTGACGAGCCGGCTGCTCCAGTCATGGATGAACCGGGCGCCGCGACAGCCGCTGCGGATCCGGACGCGATGAGCGAAGAGGAGTTCGCCAAGCTCGAGGCGCAGCAAGAAGCGCGGCTGTGGGATCTGCACAACCAGAACAGCCAGCTCGGTTCCACCGGTATCTTCCGAACGCACACGGCGGGCTCGGGTCCGGTAGGCTCGTTTCGGTTTTCCATTCTCGGCAGCTACATGTCGACCGATACGTTCCTGTGCCCACAGTGCGCCGACACCGAGGGCGGCCTGAGCTCGACACCCGACGACGTCAGTCGGGTTGGGGCGAGCGTGCAGTTGAGTGCGACCCCGTTCGAGTTCCTCGAGGCCTATCTGGGAATTCACTCCACGGCGACGTCCAACACGCGTGGCGATCCCGAGCTGCTCCAGGTGTTGGGTGATTCCACGTGGGGTGTCAAAGCGTTCATGCCGCGCGTGCCGGATAGCGTGTTTTCTGCTGGCGGTGCCGTCGAGATGTGGATGCTCAACGGTACCGGTGGCGTCGGTATCGACGGCACGAGCTTTGCGTTGCGTGGTCTGTCGACGCTCGACTTCGCCAACACCAGCAAGCCCGAGGATCGGGTGCCGCTGCGGGTGAACTTCAACGTGAGCTACATCTTCGACAACTCGGCCATCCTGGTGCGAGACATCGAACGGCAACGACGCCGCAACATCACGCGCATCGAGCGCTACGGCTTGAACGTCAATCGCCTCGATCGTTTGGTGCCCGCGCTGGGCATCGAGGGCATGTTCGAAGCCGTCAGGCCGTACATCGAGTGGTCGGTCGACATTCCGTCGAACCGCCAGGACTACACCTGTCTGCAGAACGACGTGCACGCCGGCGACGCGTGTTTGCAGGACGCAGGTTCGTTCACGGGGGCGCCGTCGCGGTTGACTCTGGGGGCGCGCGTCTTCGCGTTCCTCGATGGATTGTCGTTCCACGCGGCGTGGGACATCGGCACCGGTGGACTCAAGGCGCCGTTCTGGGACGAGGTGCAGCCCGAGTCTCCCTGGAACCTCCACTTCGGCATTGCGTACGCAGCCGATACAGAGCCGCGCATCGAACGCGTCAAAGTCGCTGCTCCGCCTCCGCCCGAGGAGGAGAAGCCCGCATTGCCGCCGCGCTACGTGATTGAAGGTTTGGTGGTCGAGAAGGGCAGTGAAGCGCCCGTCGCGGACGCCATCTTGCGCTTCGATGGCCGCCCGCTGACGGGCATGGTTGCCGATGCGCAAGGCGCCTTCCGCAGCGCCGATCTGGAACCGGGTGACTACGTGCTTCAGGTCAGTGCCCCCGGCTACGTCTCGGGCACGTGCGCAGTGACCATCGATCCCAACGCAGCGCCCGCGACCGCCGCCGCTGCGGCACCGACGGACAGCAACCTGCCGGCGGACGTTCCTCTTGCTGACGGAGCGCCACCACCCGCGGAAGCGCCCGTTGCCGAGGCCAGCCCGGCTGACGACGGCAGCCCGCGCGTAACGCAAGTCCGCTGTGAGTTGTCGCTGAAGCCCAAGTTGGGGACGCTGAGCGTGCAGGTAACCGATGCTGCCAGCGGCGATGTCGTTCCCGCAGCCTCGGTTACGCCGTCGACGGCGGATGGTCGTTCGATCACGCTTCAGGCAGACGAGTCCGGAGCGATCGAAGTTGCGGACGTGCCCGCAGGCCCCATCACGCTCAAGATTGCCGCTCCCGGTTACTACCCGACGACGCGGGCCATCGA
>QJWJ01000124.1 GCA_003235365.1 Deltaproteobacteria bacterium | reverse complement strand
TTGAGGGCGGCGCCGCCGAGCGTACCGGTGGCGCCGACCACGAGGGTGGCCGGAAGATGATTGGTCATGGCTGTTTCTCCGGGCGGGCGCGCTGCCCGCCACTTGGATTCCCCAGTGGTGCGAGGGGGCGGGACGTGACACCCGTCGTCGTACTCGCCGTCGAATTGCGCGGGCCAGTGGACGGCAACCTTGGGGCGCAGTATGAATCTGGTCATGGTTGCCCTTGCCACCGCGCCGTCGGATGAGGATGTCCTCGCGCTTCGGGCGTTGGCGGGCGATCGGGAGGCGGAGCGTGAGGTCTGCCAACGCTTGCTGCCCGCGGTGCGTGCGTTTGCCCAGCGCCGCCTGCGGCCCAGCTCCGTCGACGACTTTGCTCACGACGTGCTGCTCGTGTTGATTGAGGCGATGCGCGCCGGGCGCGTCGATGACCCCGCGCGGTTGTCGGCGTTTGCGCTGGGCGTATGTCGCAACCTGGCGCGCGATCGAGCCCGCACCGACGAGCGGCGCAGAAACTTGATGGATCGTTTCGGGGTGACGGACGCCGATCTGGCTGCCTGGGACAGCACACTCCAGGTGCGGCGCGAACACCTCGAGGACTGCTATTCCCAGCTCCGGTCGCGCGCGCGCCAGGTGATCAGCGCGACGTTTTGTAAAGAGGATACGGACGCTGACATCGCGCAGGCACTGTCGATCAGTGAGGCCAACGTGCGCACCATCCGGCGCCGCGGGTTGGTGGCCCTGCGCGACTGTTTGGACAAGCCCATCTCCTGGGTGCAGCCATGAAGGACGCCTTCGAAGCCTCCTTGGCTCAGCTCGAAGACTACGTGCGCGGGCATCAACCCGAGGAGCAAGCTGAGGACTACGAGCTGGACCTGTTCCAACGTGCCTTGGCAGGGCAGGCTCCTGAGCTGCAGTTCCGATCACGTGTCGCGGCGACGGTTCGGTCCTTGGGCGAACGGGGGACGCTCAACCTGTACTTGACTCGCGCGGAGGTGGACCAACTGCTCGCTTCCAAACTTTCGGTCGCGTTCTTGGAATACGACCCGCAGACACTCGGCCAGTTCGAAATCCCCGCTGATGCCGAGGTATTGGTCACCAAAGTGCCGCTCGATCTCCGAGACGTCACCGAGGTCGAGGTCGAGGTCGTCGCTGAGGACGGCCGCACCGTCAAGCGCATGCCTGACGTCGCCTTCGACGCGGAAGCCGGTGCTTTTTATGCGTGCTGCGAAGCCGAGCTGGCCCGTGTGGCCTCGTCGACGCGCCGCTCCACGCGGGTGTGGTCCATCGAGCCCAGCGGGCGCCGGCTGCTTGCAGAACTTCCCGTCGCCTGAGCCTCACCCCGAGCCGGGCGATCATTCTCAGTCGCGCGTGTCACGCGGGCGGTCCTCGCTCCACTGGTTGGTGCATGAGGATCAGGACTTGGAGGTTTGTGGGGTCGGCGTTGGCCGGAATGCTCGTCGTGGTCGCGGCGTGGATTGGCCGCTCGTATTGGGTGTTGGGACGTAGCTACGCGGACGTCCAGAAGCCGATCATCGTCGCTGACCACTCGGCACAGGCCGTCGCACGCGGAAAGATGCTCTTCGAAACCCTGTGCATCGAATGCCACGGGGGCAACGATGGGCGCGCAACGGGTAGGGTCCTCGATGAAGTGCCCGCGTTCTTGGGCACATTCTACTCGGCGAACCTGGCTCACCCCGAAACGGGCGTGCACCGGCGTAGCGACGCCGAGATCGCGCGGGTGCTGCGCTACGGAGTGCTTGCTGATGGGCGCTTCTCGCCGGCGATGAGCGCCTTTGGCAAACTGGGAGACGCCGACGTTGCGGCGCTGCTCGGCTTCATCCGGACACAGCCGCCGCAACTGGCTCCCGGTGGGCAAGTGCAGCCTCGCACCCAGCTGTCCGTCGTGGGAACGTTGCTGATTGCCTCAGTGGGCGGAGTGAACGTGGACGGTCCGGCCGTCGGCGTTCCCACGCCGGTCAAGGAGGCCAGTGTCGAGTATGGGCGCTACATGGCAAACGTCTTGGACTGTGCTGGTTGCCACACCGCCGGATTCGGCAGCGCCAAGATGGACGACCCCGAGGCATTTGCCGGAGGATTCGAGTTGACCGATCCGACGGGCACCAAGATCTGGTCCAAGAACATCACGCCTGACGAAGAAACCGGGATTGGTCGCTTCAGCGTCGACGACTTCGCGGACGCCATCACCCGTGGCGTCACCCCGGACGGCTACCTGGTACGCAAGCCGATGCCGCTGTTCTCGGGCCTCGACCGCATCGACGCCGAGGCTCTCTATTTGTTCTTGAGAACTGTCGACAAGGTCAAGCGGCAAAACCGTCCGGGGGGGCACCCGCTCGAACGAGCACACTCAGGCGATCCTCCTGAGACGTTGTTCGTCAACTTGGGTTGTGCGGCGTGCCACGGCGAGGGCGGGCCGTATCGCGGGGAGATTGTGGGCGCCCTCGACAAATCGGACGACGACGTGGCCGCTTGGATCAGGGATCCTCAATCCATCAAACCGGGAACCAAGATGCCGGCCTTTGGTCATGCCCTCGACGTCGAACAGGCGCGCGCCTTGGCTCGCTTCGTCAAGGAGCTTGCCCGACAACGTGGGAGCTGAACGGGGACATCAGCTGTGCTGTGACGCCAACGGGTTCGTCTGTTGGGCGACGCGTGATTGCTTCGCTCACTCGACTGTCACGCAGCCGATCACGACGTCGCCGTTTTCGGGCAGGCCGTCGAAGGCGCCGGTGGACGAGTAGATGACGTCGTAGGTGCCTTTGATGGCGTGAGCGACGTACTGGCCGTCTTCGGTCAGTTGGAGCGCGACGCTGCCGTGTTCGGGCGATCGAAGCCCCAACTCGCCCCAGCCGTTGAGGCTGCGGATGGGGGTGCCATCGAGGGTGAGCGCGACGTTGACGCCGCCCGTCGGAATGTCGAGGTTCAAGGTCGAGGGTTCACCAGAGACTACTTCTATGCCTTTCGCGAGCGGGGCGCGCACGTTCTGCGGCAGTGCCGAGTCGAGCGAAACGCCGGAGAGATTCAGGAACACGTCGTACTTGCCCGGGGTGACCTCGAGCTCGAAGCGGCCGTCGGCGCCTGGCATCACCGAGGCGGCCCCGTTCTCGAGCACGGTTCCGTCTTGGGTTACCGGCTCGAAGCGCAGCAGGTCGCGCTCCGACGCTGGCGGGGAGCCATCGACGGTGAGAGTTCCCGACAAGGCGACGGCATCGACGTCGATGTCGAAGCCGGCGAGCCCCGTGGAGGAGACCTGAACGCCGGCTTGCAGTCGCTGGCCGTTGCGTGGGCCAGGTCCAGTCGGTTTGCCGCGGTAGAGAAGCTCGTATTCGCCCGGCACCACGAGGTGTGAATAGTTGCCGCTCGCGTTCGGTTGAAGCACCACGGGGCCGAGGGTTTCGCTTTGCAGGGTGAACGTGCCGAACGAACCAGCGTCGGCCCCGTTCAGGGTTACCTTGCCGCTGACGGTGGCAGCCGGGATGTCGAGGACGAAGCCGGTCAACCCCTCTTGGGGGACGACCAGGTCCGTCAGGACGACGGTGATGTCCCCGTTCTCGGGTAACCAGCCTTGCAGCTCTTTTGCCGCGCCGTACATCGCGACGTCATAGGTTCCCGCGGTAACCGTGCCGTAGAAGCTCGTCCCGTTCAGCGTTTCGATGGATCGCCAATCGCCACCCTCTCGTCGCAGGAAGATGTTCAGCCCGGTGCCTGACACGGGTGGCGGCTCTTCACCGTTCACGGTGACGTCGCCGCTGAACGTTACACCAAGGGTTGAGGCGTTGCTTGGTTCGGGCACCAAGATCGTCGGGTTGGGGAGGTCGATGTCGACGTGGGTGCCGGCGGCCGTTATCTCGAGACCCGACTCGACCACCGACGTTTCACCGTTTCGGGTGTGCAATACGTCGTAGGTGCCCACGACGAGCCGACGAGAGAATTCGTGCGCCGAGGTGCCGGCGAGCTCGATGACGTCGGCGCCGCGTGTCAACGTCAGGCGCCCATAGTCGGCACTGGCCTGTGCACCTCCGACCGTGATGCTGCCACTGAGGACCCCCGTGTTGATCTGCACGTTGCTGCTGCACTCGCCAAGCGTGTTCGGAGCCGTCGAGCCGTCGGGTGCCGGAGCCGTGCTGGAAGCCGCGGGCGACGGCGGGTCATCGGTCGGCGAAGCCTCGTGGGGGGTGGCAGTGGAGCTTTCGGGCGATGGGCGATCGGGCAAGTCAGACGGAGCCCCGCCCGTGCCCGTTGTTCCTACTCCCGGGGCGCTGGCGTCTCGCTGAGAGCTCGGCGTGTCGACCGTCGATGCGCCCCCGCCGCCCAGCACGGGGCCGTTGTCAACAGCGGGTGTGTCACCAGCGTCGCTTTCGGAAGCATGCCCACTGCCCGACTTACCCGTGGGGTCCGAGTTCGACGAGCACGCCGCGGCGTACAGCGCCAGCAACGGGAGGGACCAGGGGAATGCCGGCTCGCCGAAAACTCTGAACATCGCGTATTCTCCAGCGCCCCGAAGCACTGCCCTCGAGGCCATGCCCCGCTGCCACGTCGGGACGCCAGAATCTAGCGCAAACGCCGCCGCTGCGCCTCGATCGGGCAATGGACGAGCCGAGTGTGCTGGAGGTGAACCACGAGCTGTCCGACGCCGAGAGAAAGTTCTAGCTGTGCGCCGGATCTTCGGTGCTTCGAAATACCGAGGGTGCCGTGCGGGGATTTCCCGAAGTCATCCCACGTTGGGTGAGGGCCGGAAAACCGTCCCTAGGTGCAGTCGCTTTCACGGCTCCATTCTCTGTTGCCGGTGCCGCGTTGCTCGTCAGGCGCGGCGAATGAGCGTCAGCGAATGGCAAACGCTCATTTAGGCTAGCTCGTCGACCGCCAGTCGGTAGTGCGGATCGCGCTGGACGTCGACACTGACCAGATCACCCGCCTTGTCGAGCAACTGCTGGCAATCGCGACTGAGGTGAACGAGGCGTAGGCGCTTGCCGACCTTCGAGTAGCGTTCGGCGAGCTTGTCGATGGCGTCGAGTGCGGCGTGCCCGTGTACCCGAGAGTCGGCAAAATCGACGATCACTTCTCGAGGATCTTGCGCTGGAGTGAACAGCTCGTGAAAGCTCGAGATCGATGCGAAGAAGAGCGGTCCGTTCAAACGGTAGATCTTGGCGCCTCGAGCATCGGTCGAGGTCGACACGGAAATGTGCTGCGACTTTTGCCAAGCGAACACCAGCGCACAGGCGATGACGCCGACGGCGACGGCGATCGCCAAATCGAACAACACGGTGACCGTCGAGACCAATACGATAACGAAGGCGTCGGCGCGGGGCACTCGCCGCATCACACGAAAGCTGGACCACTCGAACGTTCCGATGACGACCATGAACATCACGCCGGTCAGTGCCGCGATCGGGATTTGCTCGATCAAGCTCGAGCCAAACAAGATGAACATCAACAGGAACAACGACGCGGACAATCCAGACAGGCGTCCCCGTCCCCCGGAGTTGTGGTTGATCACACTCTGACCGATCATGGCACAGCCGCCCATTCCGCCGAACAAACCCGTCAGCAGGTTGGCGGAGCCGAGGGCCAGGCACTCCTTGTTGCCGCGCCCGCGCGTTTCCGTCAGCTCGTCGAGCAAGCGCAGCGTCATCAGTGATTCGATCAAGCCCACCGATGCGACGATCAGTGCGTAGGGGAACACGATGCGCAGGGTTTCCAGCGATAGCGGCACCTGCGGCAGGTGAAAGCTGGGTAGGCCCCCGGCAATGGATGCCAAGTCGCCGACCGTGCGAGTATTCAAACCGAAGCCGATCACCAGCAGACTGACGGTGAGGATCCCAGCGAGGGGCGCAGGGAACGCTTTGGTCCACTTGGGGACGAACCAGATCACCACCATCGTCAGGGCGACGAGCCCCAGCATCCACGCCAGCTCGGGTCCTTGCATCCACTGGCTGGTTCCGGCGCCGTCGGCGGGTGCAGTTTGAAACGACGCCCGCTGCGCCCAGAAGATGACGATTGCCAGTCCGTTGACGAAGCCGAACATGACGGCTTCCGGTACCAAGCGAATGAACTTGCCCAGGCGTGCGAGGCCCGCGAGCACCTGCAGCACGCCGGCCAGGACGACCGTTGCGAACAGGTACTCGATGCCGTGGCTCTGAACCAGACTGACGACGACGACGGCCACGGCGCCTGTGGCTCCGGATATCATGCCCGGCCGTCCGCCGAACACTGACGTGATGAGCGAGATGATGAAGGCAGCGTAGAGGCCAACCAGAGGCGGCACGCCGCACACGAAAGCAAAGGCGACGGCTTCGGGCACGAGGGCCAACGCGACGGTCAATCCGGAGAGCAGGTCGGCTCTGGCCTGCCGCGAGTCGAACCGCAGTCCGCGATGCGGCATCATCAGCGGAGCCCCACCGAGCGGGGGCGGCGGAGCGAAGAGTCTCAGCAGTGGGTCACGGACGGGTCGAAGGGCGTTGATCAGGGTAGCGAGAAGCATCAAGTGTTCATCTGCGCCCGCGGCGGCACGGCGGCTCACCAAAGCGCAACGGTCGAGTCGGTCGGGGCTCGGGTGCGAGGCACCACGCCGCGCTGCGCGCGGTGGAAGTCCCAAAGGGAGGCGCACCCTACGTATCCATCAGCGTATTGCAAGGTGTAGCCGCATCAATTGCGCGGTGGTTTGGCCGCTTCCAGTTACACCCGAAACCGGGGCTGGCTAGCCATCGATCGCGTTTGCGTCATTCACTCAACGAGGATGCCACGTGCAGGAACAGTTCGTGGGCGACGGCGTCCTCGGTCGTGCTGTGGAGATCGATCGTCGACAGGTCGATGCGTGCGCCTTCGACGCGACCGATGCCGAGCGCATAGCTCAGCGCAAACGTCGTGCCGAATACGAACGTGGAAGGAGCACGCTCCTGTGGGTCGGACGCAACCAGGCGATAGGGGGTACCGAGGTGGAGGGAAACGGTAAGCCCGAAGTAGTCCAGCTGCGCATTCGACGACCCGCCCGGGCGGCGCTCCGGCGACATATCGGTGAACAGTCCACCGCCGACGGCCACGTCGCCTTCGACGTCGTGACGCCACCCGATTCGACCGTTGAGCGTCGGTTTCCAGTCGACTTGCGGATTGGCGGAGCTGAACGGCGCCTGGTAGCTGGCGTCGAACGCGAAGCGGTTTCGTCCGCGCTGGTGGGCCAACCCGGCGTGAAAGCGCGGCGGGCCGACGATCGCGGGGGAGAAGCCATCGAACTCCTCGAACTCGCTGTCGAGAGTGACCACGTCGTCGTCGTTGGCGGCGGTTGCCCCCACCGAGTCGACAGTGATCTCTTGCCGCAGCTCGTAGATGCGCATCGATGGGAGACGCAGCGTGAAGCCCAACTTCCAGGCCCTTGCTGGGAGCAGTTGAACGCCGAGGACGGCCTGAACACCGAACTGCTGCCAGTCCAGCATGTCGTGTGACACGACCTCCGCTTTCTCGCCGCCAATACTCACCAGCAGCGCTCCATCCGTGAGCGATAGGTCGTTGCGGTACGTGCCGAGTAACGCGACACCGACCCGGACCCGGGGATCCAACGTCATCGCGACGGCCGGCCCCGCGGCGTAGGTCTGCGAATGGCCGTAGGCGTCGACGGCCAACTGGGGCGGAGACTCGTCTGCGGTCGATGCATGGACGACTCGCGTTCGCAACACCGTCGACTGCTGTTGCGGAACGAACACTCCAAAGCCAACGCTCAACGGTTCCCAGACGCGCACCGCGGAAAGGGCGGCGGGCACGATGTTCAAGTCGATCATTTCGAGCCGCTCGATGCGGGCCGACGGTGACGACGCCTCGACCTGGGTGCGGGCTCCGAAGCGGATCCCGTAGGCGGCGACGCTGGCGTCGAGCCGAGTTGCGTTGGTCGCCGCCAACCCCGCGGGGTTGTACCAGACCGCCCCACCTGTGGAGATGTCTGCGGTGACCGCGCCGCCTTGCAGGGGAGCGGTATCGTCGAAGTAGTAGCTGTCCAGGTTGCCGGCGCGGACCGATCTCGGCGCACCCACCGCCGCCACGGCGACGGTCAACGCGCAACCGAGTATGTGGGCTGGCGATCGTCGCTGGCGACTTCTATGTGGCCCGCAGCGCGAATTCGACATGGTCTGAAGGATTGCTAGCGACCGCCAGCGACCTTGTAAAGGGCGTAGCTCGGCCCGCGTCACACGAGCGTGACTTGCGCCGAGGGCGTCACCGCGTTGAGACGAAGATGCAAAGCGAGTCGGCAACAGTGTCAAGCCTCGACTCGTCGACATGGGTACAGGAAACGGGCCTCTGCCGGCTTCAGCGGTCACTCGGGGTTCGCAGTCGTCGTAGCCGCCGCTCACCAGTCGTGCTTGCGGCCGCTCGCGCAACAGTTCCGGTTGGTCGCGGTTGTGCCTGTGCGTGGTTGTTCTGATGGTCGCCATGAGAAGATTTAGATTGCGGCGACTGACGCGATACCGCGGTGGAGCTTGATAATCCGACGTCGCTGAACGTAAGTCGAGGCTCGCGGTCCGAATCGTGCTGATTAGAGTGCGGGGCGAACGACGTCGGTCGGTGTGGTCACATTTTTCGGTGTCATCCGGTCGTGGGTGCTTGGTATATGCATGAGGACGCAGGACGGCCCTGCGCACAGATGGGAGAGGCGAATGAGAAGAGTCTGGTCCAGCGGGGTGATAGTCGTCGCGAGCGTGTTGACGAGTGCTGTTGCGAGTGCCAAGCCGGCTGCGTCCGGTTTGGCCTTGGGAATAGAACGGGGATTCGGCTTCTTCTACAACAGTGAGTCGCAAGAGCTAGCGGGAACGGAGACGACTACGACAGAATCAGGCTTTTCACTCGGGATCGCGAGTGGTGCAGGGCTGTTCTCGGTGAGCCGTTTGGGCGTCGACTACATCCTGCCTTTTGGCTTGTCGTTTGGCAGTGGAATCGGGGTTGGCTTCAAAGGTTCCAACAGCCAGGTTGAGGACGAGGACGAGATGGATGGCACGACGTGGACGTACGTGGTGCTCGCTCCCCGAGTTGGTTTCTCGATGGCGTTTTCGGACGTGGTGGGGCTGTGGCCGCGATGGGGCGTGTCGTACGCATCCCTCAAGACCGATGACGAGGACTTCGACTTCCACTACTCGAGCAGCGACGTGGCGTTGACGTTCGACTTGCCGCTGACCTTGATGCCCGCGTCGAGCTGGGGGCTCATGCTGGGGCCGACGTTCGACCTCGGTTTGGCGCACACGGAGCACTCCGACCTGCCCAGCGCGGACGCGGAGACCTCGTTCTTCGAGTTTGGCTTCCGAGTGGGGGTCTTCGGCGTGTTGTGACCGGTGCGGCGTGAACGCGGCGTCCCGAAGACTGGAGGCGCCGCGGTCGGGCGCGCCTCAATCGTGGACTATCCTCACGTCGTGGTGGTGGTGGTGGTGGTGGTGCTGCTGCTGCTACGGCGTGCCCGGTTTACTCTACGACCATGAGCCACGCGCCCATCGCGAGGCTTTGCGTTCGCTCCAACTTCAAACCGGCGTCGCTGAACAGCTTTCGAAACTCGGGTTTCGACCTTTCGCGGCCACCGGCGGTGAGCACGAGCATTTCCAAGTCCATGAGCCGCGTTTCGTCGCGCCGGTTGCCCGGGAGCAAGATGCCCTCGACGACGAAGATTTTGCCGCCGGGGCGGCGTGCTTCGGCGCAGCGACGCAGCAGGTGAATGGCTTGCTCATCGCCCCAGTTGTGCAGCACGTGTTTGATGACGTAGCAATCGGCGCCGTCGGGGAGGGTTTCGAAGAAGTTGCCAGCGAAGACTTGCCAGCGGTCGTCGAGCCCTGAGTCGGCAAACCGTTGGGCGGCGGCGGCGACCACGTCGGCGCGGTCCACCAGCGTGCCGCGAAGGGTGGGGCGGTGCTGGAGCAGTTCGAGTAGTAGAGTGCCGCGCCCGCCACCGACGTCGACGACGTGCTCGACATCGTCGAGCTCACGAGAATCGACGAGGGCGCGAGCCTGAGCAGTGGTGAAAGCATCGACTGCCGAGTCGTACAGCCGCGCCTCGCCGGGGTTCGATGCGAGGAACTCGAACAGGCGCGCGCCGTGGACCTTTTCGAAAGCGCTCTCGCCGGTACGGACTGCGTAGGTCAGTGCCGTCCAGGGCAACCACTGACTGGGCGAACCGACGAACAGCGCCAGATCGCGCAAGTGGCCTTGCTTGAGGTGAACACCGAGGGCAGTGAGGGCGAAGCGGCCGTCAGCCCCGTGTTCGAGCAAGCCCTCGCCGACCAGGACGCGCAGCAGGCGAAGCAGCGACGGTTCGTGGCAGGACAGCCGCGCCGCGAGCTGTTGGCTGGTTTGGGGCTGCTCCAGTGCGTCGGCCACGCCGAGCTCGGCAGCGGTTGCCAGCGCTTGCACGATCCACTTGCCGCCGAGCAGTTGCAGGAACTGCCCCTGGGCATCTCGGGGAGGGCCGAACTGCATCAGGCGGTCCCCCTGGGTGCAGTGGCGTGAGGGCGGTCCGTTTTTGGGGTCATTCGGCGTCTGCGGATGGCGCTACCCGGGGTTCGGTGGAGCTGGACTTGCTGACGTCGGTGAGCGGCAACAGTTCCAGGGCTTGGCGCCATTGGGGGTGTTTGTCAATCCGACCCAGGTTGCGTTCGACGTCGCGGGCGATGGGTGATAGCGCATGGCGCCGGCCCATGCCCGTCGTGGCCTCGGCTTCGACCCGTGCTTTGGAAAAGCGCAGATCCCAGGAGCTGGCGCCGGCACGGTCGAGTAGCTGCGCACCCACTTCGGGTCCGACCTCGGCCAGGACGCGCATGACCAACTCGGCGGCGATCTCTTCGCCCTGCCCGCGGCGCATCTTGAAGTACTCGAGACTCTCTTCTGGCGTCATCTGTTTGCGCAAATCGAGGTGGGCCTCGACGAGCAGCGACGGGAAGTGGGGCAACCCCAAAAAGCCAGGGGAGGGCTTCTCGGGACAAAGCTGGGCCCAGGCGCGGAAGAGCGATTGCATGAAGCCCGAGATCTCGACGAAACGCGCGCCGACCATGGTCAGCGCCGTGTGGATCTCGCCGGTCGTCTGATAAAGCCGTTGCATGAAATACTGGCAGGGGAAGGACCAGTACGCGAAGTTGTCCCAATAGATCTTCGAGGCCATGGCGCGGGCGTGGCCATAAGTCGGTGCGGAGGTCTTGAACACGCCGACGGCGCCCATCACGAGCGCGCGGTACTGCAAGTTGAGCTCGCGCGTGCGGGTCACCAGATCCTCGCCGGCGCGTTCGACGCGGATCAGCTCGCTGGTGAAGCTGTTGGCGAAGGCGATGAAGTCACTGCCCGGGCTGTACAGCGGATCGACGAAGGCGCCCGCTTCGCCGACCATGGCCCAGCGCTCTTCGGACCAGCAGCGCGCGGCGTTGTGGCTGTAGTTGCTCAGGCACAAGAAATCGAGGACCTTGGTGTCCTTGATCGCTTCCGCGAGGTAGGGCTCGTGCTTCTCCAGCCACTGAATCGACCGCTCGTAGGTGCGCACCTCGTCGAAGGAGTGCACGTCGTCGTGTACGACGATGCCGATGCTGGTGTTGCCCGATGACAGCGGAATGAACCACACCCAGTAACCCTCACCCATGAAGTGGCAGGTCGAGCGCCAGCGGATGTCGGCGAAGGGCTGCTGCTTGTAGGCGGCGACAGCGGGATCGTTGGCATCGTCCTCGACGAAGTCGGTGATGTTGATGCGGCCTTCGACGCGCCACCAACTGGCGTTTGCTGCGTGACCGGTGCCGCGCTTGGACTTGAGCTTGCGACGCAGCAGGCCGTTGCGGCCCGTGGCGTCGACCATCCAGTGCGCGCTCAGCTGGCGTTCGTCGCCACTGTCCTTGTCGGCAATGGTGACGAGATGGGGCTCTTTGCCGGGACCGAACTCCACGTTGCGTACCAGCGCGCCCTCAATCAGCGTCACGCCGTCGGCTTCGAGCATGTCGCGAACGTCGCTTTCGAAACGACCGCGGTCGATTTGATAGGAGGGTACCGGCGGTTCTTGAGATGGGCCAATCTCGGCGCGCTCTTGAATCGGCAGGTGACCACCACCGGGGAAGAAGCGCAGTCCGAACTTGACGATGTGCTTTTCCAGCAAGTACTCGCGCAGCCCCAGCCGTTCGAAGTAGTGTGAGCCGAGCTCGACGCTCGATTCCCCCACCTTGTGGCAGGCCTCGGGCAGGGGCCTCGGTACTTTTTCTACGACTGCGACAGAAAGCTCCGGCTGTTCGATGCGCAGCTGTTTGGCGAGCGTCAAACCGGACAGACCGCCGCCCGCGATCACGACGTCGAAGTGTTGAACGTTCTTGTTGGGTTGTTGGGATTGCATGGTGGTAATGCCGTGGTGGGTGGACCCGAGAAGACCGGGAAGTGCGTTGACAACCCCGGTTCGCGCTCCCTACAGTGCGCGTCATGAGCGTTGCCGGTTCCGGACGCTGGATGCGTTGGTACCGATTGGCTCTGATCTTCGTATCGGTGTCGTTCTACACGGCAATGGCGCCCTTTGGCTACGCGCTCTTTGCGTTGTGGTCGCTGTTCCCCACGCGCGATCGTTGGCACCGCGCCCGCCAGGTCCAGGGGATCGTGAGGCGGGCGTTCGGACTGTTTCACGACTGGGCGCGCTTCTCGGGCATCGTCGACTTCAACCATCGGGGGCTTGCCCAGCAGCTTCCCGACGGCCCTTGCATCGTTGTCGCCAATCACCCGACACTCACCGATACGACGGCGATGGTCGCCTCGGTGCCCAACCTGTGCTTGTCGGTGCGGCACGACGTTTACAAAAAGGGATTCTTGCGTCCACTTCTAGCGCAAGCGGGCCACTTCGATGCCGGCCCTGAGAACCCTCTGGGCAGCGGCAGCATGTTGGAAAGCATCGTCGCCCGTGTTCGGGATGGGTTTCGGGTTTTGATCTTTCCTGAGGGAACGCGCAGTCCGCCCCAGGGCGTCTACCGCTTCGGGCGCAGCGCATTCGAGGCGGCGTGTGAGGCGGGAGTTCCGCTGGTGGCGGTGTTGATCCGGGAACAACCGACCTACCTCGCCAAGGGCAGTGGGCTATTTGGCCCGCCGGCAGCTCTCGCCGTCAAACGGCTGGAAGTGCTGAAGATCCTAGACCCCGCAGATTTTTTTGGAGACAGCCGCAGATTGCGCGATTACGTGGAGGGACTGTATCGCGAGGCATTTGGTGTCGAGCGGCCTTCGGGGTCGCGGTCAGTGTCCAATCGCGGCCGGGAGTCGAAAGTAGTAGGTGAGTAAGTGAGCGAATCACTGGAAGCGCGCATCAAAGAGGTCATCGTCGAGTCGTTGATGTTGGAGGACGTCTCGCCCGAGGAAATCGAAACCGATGCGCCATTGTTCGTCGAGGGGTTGGGGCTCGACTCGATTGATGCGTTGGAACTTGCCGTGGCGTTGCACACGGAATTCGGCGTAAGAACCAAGCCCGACGACGAGCGGAACCGAGAGATCTTTCACTCGGTCAAGTCCTTGGCTGAGTTCATCCGCACCGAGCAAGCCAAGGCGAGCGCTCCAGCTAGCGAACAGGAAGCCCCCGCCGCGCCCCCCGAGGCGTGAGCGGTAGCCCGCGCGTATAGGGTGTGGGCGCGGTGGCTGCGCGAGACCGGCTTGGTCGCCTGTGGGCGATCGCTTCGGTCGTGTTGCTGGTCGTCTATCCCATCCTCGTCTATTTGACGTTGCGCTACGCGTCGCCGCGCTACGCGGCGTTGTTGTTGCTCGTCGCGTTGGGCCCTGGGCTGTTCAAGCGGCTGCGCGGTGCCGACCGAAAAGCGCTGCGTTCACTGGTCATCGTGCCGTTGGTCACGTTGCTGCTGCTCGTCGGCGGAGCGGTACTCAACTCGAGCGGCTTCGTTTTGCTCGTGCCGGTGTTGATCAACGGAGCGCTGCTCGTGACGTTCGGCGTCACGCTGACTCAGGCCCAACCCATGATCGAGCGCTTCGCCCGGCTGCAGGATCCCGACTTGCGTCCGCCCGAGGTGCTTTGGTGCCGGCTTTGGACGTGGATTTGGTGCGGTTTCTTCACCACGAACGTCGTCATTTCGGCGTTGCTGGCGTATCGGGGTTCCGTACTCGCCTGGACGACGTACAACGGCCTGGTGAGCTATCTGATCGCTGGGACGTTATTTGGCGTCGAGTACACAATCCGAAAGTACCGATTCGGGCGCTTGGGTGTACACTGGCTCGATCGCTCGCTCGGGCGGATCTTCAGCGTGTTTCGGAAGGTTCGGTGACTCTCTCTCTACTGCAACGGCATCAGCCGACGGATTGTGTCGCGTTTGGCGCGGGTGGGGTGCGCAGCGCTGCCGACCTGCTGAGGGATGCCGCGACGATCGCTCGGGCGCTCCCTGAGGCCCGTCCCGACTCGTCGATGTTGATGGTATTCAAGACCGACCGCTATGCCTTCACCGCGGCGCTGCTCGGCGCGTGGGCGGCGGGGCACTCGGTCACGTTGCCGCCCAATCAACGTGGCACCACCGTGATCGAGCTGCTGTCGCGATCCAACATCGCGGGGTTGCTCCACGACACTCAGGCTGGCGGCCACTTCGGCGTCGGCGAGCTGCTTCGTGGTGAGCCCGCCAAGCCGTTGTCGCGAGCGATCGTTCCGTCGGGCGTGATCGCTCACGCCATGACTTCGGGCAGTACCGGCACCAGCCAGGCCTGGAGCAAGACCGGTGATCAATTGGCGGAAACGGCCCTGCACGCCGAGACCTTCGGTTTGCAGCCGGGCCAGTTCCACCTCGCTACCGTCCCGCCCACACACTTGTACGGGTTGCTGTTTGGCGTCTTGTTGCCGCTCGCCTCTGGCGGGGCGTTCATGCGCGAGACGCCGCTGCACTCCGAAGCCATCGCGTCGCGCTTGCGCCAGCACGCAGTGAGCGTACTGGTCAGCGTCCCGGTGCACTTGCGCGCTGCATTGACAGTGGCGTCCGGCGCCTTCTCCTCGGTTCAGCGCGTCTTCTCGTCGACCGGGCCGCTTCACGAGTCGACGGCGAAGGGGTTTGTCGAGCAGCATGGAAAGAGCGTCACGGAGATCTTCGGGTCGACGGAAACCGGGGGCATCGCGTGGCGCGAGCGCACCAAGAGCGAGGCGTGGCACCCGTTTTCCGTCGTGAAAGTCAGCGCCAACGACGAAGGCCGCCTGCTGGTGGACTCGCCGTTCTTGGGACCGGGGGCGACGCGTCCGTTCGAAACGGCCGACAGCGTCGACATGCAACCCGACGGCACTTTCATCCACCGAGGCCGGCACGACGGCGTCGTCAAGGTGGGGGGGCTCCGAGTTTCGCTTCCCGCGCTCGAGGAATGGCTTCAGCAGTACCCCGGCGTGAACGATTGTGTCGTGGTCGCGGCGCCGGAACTGGCACGTGGCTTCCGAGTCCTCGCGGCAGTGGTGGCCTCCGCGAGCATCGAGGCGGGCTTGCGAACGGCGATGGCGGAGCGTTTCGATCCGTCGACGTTGCCCAAACGCATTCTGTTCGTCGACCGGTTGCCCCGCGAAGCCAATGGTAAGCTCCAGAAAGAGCGGGTATTTCGCCTGTTTGGCCTCGATGCCGAGGGCGCACCGTTCGAGCGCGAGCTGTCTGTCGGACAGCCTGTGGCAATCGGTGACGACCCGCTCCCCGGAGCGACGGCACCCGGTGCCGAGCAGGTCGACGCGGCGCGCCTGACGCCTCCACCGCCCGTTTGGCATGTGGCCGCGCAGGTTTCGGTTCCGGAGAATTACCTCGGGTTCAGCGGTCATTTCGACGGCTACCCGGTGATGGCCGGCGTCGTCCAATTGCACGACCTGTTGATGCCGTTGATTGCGCACCATCGTCCGGATCTCGGGCACCTGCGCGGTCTACGACGCGTGAAGTTTCTAGGTCGAATCGGCCCCGGCGATTCGGTCGAGGTCAAGCTCGGGTTTCCCGCCACGGATGCCGGTTGCGATTTTCAGATCAGCAAGGACGGCAGTGTCTGCTCGGCGGGGCGGTTGGATTTCGATCCAAACGGGGCAACGCTGCCGCCCGACTCGCTGCCACCCAGTGTACCTTCCTCGCGATGGGAGCGGCAGCGGTGAATGTGCCGGCGAGGGAGGGGGAAGAGCCGGCAGGCGTCGGGCCGCGCACCTGTATCGTCATTCCCACCTACGACAATCCGCGTACGATTGCGGCGGTCGTCGACAAGGCAAGAGCGGTTTTGCACGACGTCATCGTCGTCGATGACGGCAGTGGTCCCGAGGGGCGCGCTGCGTGTGAGGCGGTGGCCGCCTCCGGTGCGGCGCACGTGCATCACCGGCAGCGAAATGGCGGCAAAGGAGCAGCGGTCAAATCAGGATTCGAGGTCGCGCGGAACCTCGGTTTCACCCACGTGCTGCAGGTCGATGCCGACGGTCAGCACGATCTGAGTTACTGCCAGCAGTTTCTCGAGGCGTCGAAGGGCCAACCCGACGCGCTGATCATCGCCTACCCCCAGTATGACGAGAGCGTGCCCGCGGTGCGCCGCATCGCGCGCAAGTTTACCCAATTTTGGGTCGATCTCGAGGTCGGCAAGGGCGTCATCAAAGACGCCATGATCGGTTTTCGCGTCTATCCGCTCGACGCCGTCGGGCGTATCGGCCCCACCGGTGATCACATGGATTTCGACATCGAAGTCGCCGTGCGCCTGGCGTGGAGTGGCGCTCCCGTCGTGAACCTGCCTGTGGAAGTGCGTTATCTTTCAGCCGACGAGGGCGGCGTGTCTCACTTTCAGCCGCTGTGGGACAACCTTCGGTTCAGCTGGCTGCACAGCAAGTTGTGCACGCTGCGCTGTGTACGAGCGGTGTTGGGGGGAGCGAGCGTGCCTCGCTTGACGTCGTGAGTTCATCGAAGACGACTTGGCTCAGTCAACGCGAGCGGGGGACGCTACTGGGCATCCACGCACTGTACTGGTTGGCGACGCTGTTCGGCCGTGCCCCGACTCGGATCGTGGTGCGCATCATCGCCGCTACCTACGCACTGTTTAGTCGAAGCATCAATCGCCTGTCGCGGCAGTGGCTTTCGATCGTGTTTGGCCGCCCGGCGACGCGCGCGATGGTGTATCGGCACGTGCTGCACTTTGCTCAAACCGCCGTGGATCGACTGTTTTTGCTGCGCGGCAAGATCGACTCGTTCGAGGTCACGACCACCGGCAAGCAGCACCTGCTCGACGCGGCAGCGCGAAACAAGGGGTTGTTGCTCCTCGGGGCGCACGTGGGCAGTTTCGAAGCGATGCGCGCCGACAGCGCGCGGGTGCGCATCCCGCTGAACATCTTGGGGCACTTCGAAAACGCTCGGATGATCAACGCGTTGTTCGAGAAGTTGAACCCCGATCTGGCAGCGCGCGTCATTCACATCGAAACCAATTCGGTGGAGTTCATCTTCGACGTTCGCAATCGCATCGAAGCGGGCGAGTTCGTCGGCACGATGGGTGACCGCGTTGGGCTGAACGAAAAATCCGTCGTGGTCCAGTTCTTCGGGCGACCCGCGCGCTTTCCGACGGGGCCGTTCGTTCTGGCGTCGGTGCTCAAGTGCCCGGTGTACCTCACCTTTGGCCTCTACTCAGAACCCAACCGCTACGACTTGTTCTGCGAGCCGTTTGCCGATTGTGTCGATCTGCCGCGGAAAAAGCGCCAGGAGCAACTGCAGGCGGTCGTCCAACGCTACGCATCGCGCCTCGAGGAATACTGTCGCAAGGCGCCGTACAACTGGTTCAACTTCTACGACTTCTGGGAAGAGGAGCGCGAGCCCGTGTCCGAGACCTCGGGGGTATCCCGACTGTCGAGTAGCGGCACGCCGCGCCAAGTGTCCAAGAGCTGAGCCGGCCTGCGATTGGGTTCGGGTCGTGAACCGCCCATTGGCGGTGTCGCAAACCCGACAAGCGGCGCGGGCGGAAGCAAAAAGCCACTGTATCGGTTGGCTCGGCCCTTGCACCCGGGGAAAGGTGCGTGGCGACGCCAACTGCTGTCACCGTTGACCTGTCGCGCTGTGCAACGGAGCATCCATCTGTCTGAGTCGAATACAGCCCCCGTCGTGCCTGGGCCGGTCGGCGGCGTGAACGCACGACAGGATGCTGGACGGCAGTCGTTTGCGGCTGAGTACCACGCTCGGACCGTGCACGCGTTGCATCGCTACGCCGCGGGCCCGCAAACCCTGGATTGGGATGCCCAGCCGAATCCTTTTCGGCACTACGAAAGCGCCCAGACCATCGAGCTGCCCCACGTCGCCGACGCGCTGGGCGGCGATGGGATGATACGCCCACTGCTGGCGCGACCGCTCGCGCAATTGTCCAAGGCAACGCCTCACGACGGTGCGGGCTCGAGTTCCGCTGGTTGTGAGGGGCCGGCGCCAGCGTCGTTGCTCAGTCTGGGCGTGCTGCTCGAGCTGTCACTGGGGATCACCGCATGGAAGTCCCTCGGGCCCGATCGCTGGGCGGTGCGAGCCAACCCGTCGAGTGGTAACTTGCACCCGGTAGAGGCGTATGTGTTGGTCCATGAGGCCTTCGGTCTGCAATCTGGGGTCTACCACTACGAGTCTGAACGACACCGACTCGCGCGACGTGCGCGCTGGGGGCCGGTATCGAGCGAACAGCGGCTCGGGCCGCGGGTGTGGATTGCGCTGTCCACCGTGCCATGGCGTGAGACGTGGAAGTACGGAGAGCGCGCGTTTCGTTACTGTCAGCTGGACGTCGGTCACGCGCTCGCCGCGCTCGACGTCGCCGCAGCGGCTTTGAATTGGTCGTTGCGCGAGCAGAACGTGGGTTGGCAGACGCTGCAGGGGTTGCTCGGCTTGGACCGCGAGCGCGATTTTCCGCCATCGCGTCGCGGTAGCAGTGAACACGAGGAAGCCGAAACACTGTACGAGCTCGACGTCGGTGGTGTGTCATCTATCCACGAAGACTCGGCGGGTCGTGAACTGGCGCGCTGTGATGTTCGTCAGTTGTTGGCCGTTTCTGAACGTTTCGAGTTCTTCGGTCAAGCGTCGCAGATCGATCCCCATCCGATGTACTCCTGGCCGATCATCGATCGAGTGCTGGCCGCGACGCGCTGGGCGTCGCCGAGTGCACCACTCCCCGTCCCGGTTGCTTCTCAACCGGCGCCAGCGCGACGCCCCGAGGTGCTGAGCAATCTGAACGTTGGGGTATCGCCCGATGCGCGCGCGGCCGACGTGATCCTGTCGCGCCGAAGCGCACAACGCTTCGACAGAACGGCGCTGCTGCCGTTCGAGAGCTTCGTCCGCATCGTTGGTGCCGCGTTGCAGCCCAGCGCCTTTGGCAACGATCATCCGTTGGGGTTCGAACTGGCGCTGTGGGTGCATCGGGTCGAGGCGCTGGAGCCGGGGTTGTACTGGGCTGGCCCGCGCGGGGGGTCCAGCGTCGCGCGAGACGCGCTGAGCCGGGGGGGCCAATCGCGACCGGTGAACGTCGCGGAGCGGTTCGAGCTCGACTTGTTAGCGCCCATGGTGAGCAACCAACTGTCGGCTCAGGCACGGGTCCTCCACTGTCATCAGGAGCTGGCGGGCAGCGGTGCGTTCGCGTTGGGCATGATCGTCGATCGCGGACTGTTCGACGTTCGGCCCGACGCGTACCGACATGGCTTGCGCGCCGCGGGGCGCGTCGGCCACTCGTTGTATTTGGCGGCGGAAGTCGAAGGCCAACGCGGTACCGCGATCGGTTGTTTCTTCGACGAAGCCGTTGCGGAGGCACTCGGGTTGTCTTCGACGCCGCTGCGCACGATCTATCACTTCTGTGTGGGCAGTCCGCTGCACGATCCGCGTATCGAAACCAGTGAGGCATATCCTGTCTCCTCGACCCACTCGCCGGCGTAATCGTCATGGACCAGGTGCTCAGCAGCTTTCTCTCCCAGTACGGTTTTGCCGGCATCGATGGGTGTGACCACAGCGGCATGTCGCCGTTGATGCGCGCCGCGTTGCTCGGCAAGGACGACGTGATCGACGTTCTACTCGCTGCGGGGTGTGACGTCGCGTGGCGAAACGCCGATGGCAACAACGCGCTGTGGCTCGCTTGCGTGGGAGGAAACCTGCCAACGGTGCACAAGCTGGTTGCTGCGGGGGCCCCGCTGGACAACATGAACGTCACCGGTGCGACGGTACTGATGTACGCGGCGTCTGCGGGGAAGCACGACGTGCTCGAGACGCTGCTCGAACTCGGCGCCGACCCCCATCTGACGAACGTCGATGGGGCCAACGCCGGGAGCATGGCTGCAACACGACAGTGCTTGTGGCTGCTGCGCCACACCGTGACTTGAGGACGTGGCTTGCGGATCGGTTGCACGCGGGGTTGTGACGTCGTGCAGCGTTGATCCTGCGTGGCGCTTCGAGACTCAGCCCTTCGCTGAGGCGTTGAACCCATCGAGGAGGACGCCGCAACTATCCGTCGCGTCGAGGCGCAGCTGTCGTATGGGACGGTACAGCTCGGATTCATACCACTGCCGGGCGCGTTCCAGATTGGGGAACTCGATGATCACGGCGATGCCCGGGCGCCAGTCGCCTTCGAGCACGTCCACCGGTTTGCCCAGGCTCAGATAACGACCGTCGTACTCGGCGACAGTTGCGAAGACCTGGTCCTGGTAGTCTTTCGTCTTGTTGGGATCCCTGATTTCGCGGACGTCGAAGAGGAAATACGCTGACATGGCTGGCCTCCGGCTATTGTGAGGGGAAAACCCAACCCCGAGGGCTGCGCTCCACGACCGATTCGCGGAACGGTGATTTCGCGCCTGAACAGCGCGCCGGGTGCTGGTGATTTCGATTCATGGAACGTAGCTTCGGGAGATGGTTGCAGACCATGACTCATCGTCCGGAAACGCTGCCCCGGCGTCCGTCGATCCGCTCTCCGACGTCCTGCAGACCGTCAGCCTCAGCGGCGCGCTGTTCTTCTTGGTCGATGCGACGTCACCGTGGTGCGTCGACGTTCCCGACGCCAAGGCGTTTGCGGCACATCTCTTCCAACGACCGCGTCACATCATCTCCTACCACGTCGTCGTGGAGGGCAGAGGGCGGGCATGCGTACCCGGAACGGACATCAGCGTCGAGTTCGAACAGGGAGACATCATCGTGTTCCCCCACGGCGATGCCTACGTGATGCAAAGTGAGCCGGAAGTACCACCCGAGTTCGACCGCGAGCAGATGCTCGAGTTCTTCCGCCAGATGGCAAGCGGTCAGTTGCCGTTCATCGTGCCTGAAGGCGGTGGCGAGGAACCTCCCGCCAAGTTCCTTTGTGGTTTCTTGGGGTGCGATGCCAGTCCCTTCAATCCGCTGCTGGCGCAGTTGCCGTCGCTCGTGCGGGTACAACAACCACGGGTGCCAGGCGATCTGCTGCGGCGGCTCGTCGAACTGACGCTCGAAGAAGCGCGCGCCCCACGGTCGGGTAGCGACGCAGTGCGCCTGCGTCTCAGCGAGCTGTTGTTCGTCGAAGTGGTGCGTCGCTACATCGACGGCCTGCCGCAAGAGCAGAACGGGTGGTTGCGCGGCTTGCATGACCCCGTCGTAGGGCAAGCACTTGCGTGCTTGCACGCGCAACCGCAGCACTCGTGGAGCTTGGACGAACTTGCCATGCGCGCGGGAAGCTCGCGCACCGTTCTCGCCGAACGCTTCAGCACGTTGATTGGTCAAGCACCGATGACCTACCTTGCTCATTGGCGTGTTCAATTGGCGGCGCGTCGCCTCGCTGACACGGATGCGAAGGTCGGCGCCATCGCGCTGGACGTCGGTTATGGTTCGGAAGCGGCGTTCAGCCGAGCTTTCAAGAAAGTCGCGGGTATGTCGCCAGGCGAATTTCGACGCGACGCACGAAACGGCAGCGGTTGTTGATGCTTGCACCGCAGGCACCCGATCGGTTTACAGAGTGAGCCAGTGGACTCTGGGGGCGCACATGGTGCGTGTGCACTGATCGCGGTAGCTGATCGGTGGATTGTCCGGTCGCTTTGCCGTGACGGATTAGACGCGGGGTTGCTGGGTCGTCACGCGATGTCAATCCAAATGGAAACGTCGGATCGTGAACCCTCCGAAAGACGCGGAGTCTGCGCGCCTTTTGAAAATCTTTCGCGTGCAAGATCCGCCCGGATCATGAGAGACGGGACGCACTCATGCGCATCGATAGAAATGTCTCGGTTATCCTGCTCTTGGCGTCGCTGACTGGCGCGATTCTCATCGCGGCTTGCAGCACGTCCAGAAGTAACGATTCCCACGGATCCGGCTCTGCCGCGCCTCCGCCTCGGGTGGAGACGCCGGAGGCGGCGAGCAATCCGGCGCCTCCGCAGCTGCAAGAGCAATCCGCCGCATTGTGGAAGGCATCCAATCTTCCCGAGCTCAGCGAACAGTCTCAGATGTGCGTGGCGTGCCATCAAAACACGAGCCATGCCGTCGTTCAGCAGTGGGGGGCTTCCCGGCACTTTCGGGCGAACGTGGGCTGCTACGAGTGTCATCAAGCGCACCCCAACGAGTCTGACTCGTTCATGCACTACAACCAGCGCATCAGCGTGATCGTGTCGCCGAAAGACTGTGGGCGTTGCCACGAACGTGAAGTGAAGGAGTTCGCTTCCAGCCACCACGCTCAGGCGGCAAAAATCCTCGGTTCGCTCGACAACGTACTCGCCGAAGTGGTCGAAGGCTCATTGCACTTCAAGACAGAAGCCTTTCCCAATGGTGTCTCCGCAGCGGCGGTGAACGGCTGTTGGCAGTGCCACGGCTCGGAAGTGAAGGTGCTTGCAGAGGGCAAGCTCGACCCCGCCACTTGGCCCAATACGGGTATCGGTCGTTTGAATCCCGACGGTTCACGTGGGTCGTGCGCGGCGTGCCACAGTCGGCACAAGTTCAGTGTCGAGCAGGCGCGCAATCCGGAAAACTGCGGCAAGTGCCACATGGGGCCAGACCATCCGCAGATGGAGATCTACGAAGAGTCAAAGCACGGCATCGCGTTCCACGCCAACAAGGATGAGATGAACCTGGACAACGACAAGTGGGTCGTGGGTCAGGACTACAACGCGGCACCGACCTGTGCGACCTGTCACATGTCGGCGACCGCGCGCCAGGGTGTCACCCACGACGTGGGCGAACGCATCTCCTGGAACAACCGCCCCGCAAAGTCCGTCCGTCCAGAAGTGAGCGACGCGAAGATGGGGTTGCCGGGGGCCTCGCTGAAGTGGGAAGAGCGGCGCAAGCGCATGACGGATGTCTGCATCTCGTGCCACAGCGCAACCTACACGGAGAACTTCTATCTCCAGTACGATGCGCTGATTGAGGAGTACCACAAGAAATACGCAGACCCGGGCTTGAAGCTGATCGCCCTGGCCAAGCCCTTGCTCAAGCCTGCCAACTTCTCGAACAAGCTCGACTTCATTTGGTTCGAACTGTGGCACCACGAGGGGCGCCGAGCGCGGCACGCTGCATCGATGCAGGGTCCCGACTACACGCACTGGCACGGCACCTACGAGATTGCCAAGCACTGGTACACCGAATTCGTGCCCGAGCTGGAAGAGCTCATCGACGACGGTAAGGCGTCCGGGGATCCCGAAAAGGTCAAGGCGGCCGAAGCGTTGGCAGCGGCCCTCGACGAGATCCTCAACGGGGAAGAGCACCGCTGGTACCTCGACAAGATGAGTCCGGAAGAGCGAGCGGAGCGTGCAAAACGGGCCGATGAATTCAAGAAGCGCTACGCGCAATGAGGCGACGGCGGGTGTGGTTCATGCCAAGTTGCTTGCGACGGTGTCGTGCGTACGGGCCCAGGGGTCTTTCGTGGATCGCCGTGCTGCTGACGCTGCTGGGTGTGGCGAGTTGCAACGAACGCACTCCTCGCCGAGCGGCGGTGCCTCCCGCGTCCACCGCGCCGCCGCGCGTCGTCGTCGATGATCAGCGCGCGCGTCTCGCGCAATACCCTTGCGATAGTTGCCACGCAAACATTGCGTCGCCGACCGCCGCAGCGAAACAAGTGAAGCGACATCTCGACATTTCCCCCAAGCACTTTGCTGGCGCGGAACAGTGCAGGCACTGTCACAACCCGAGCCAAGTGGATCAGCTGCGGCTGCTCGACGGTACGACCGTTCCGCTCAACCGTGTGGATCGGGCGTGCGGGCAGTGTCATTCGCGCCAGGCCGAAGACTGGCTCACCGGTGCTCATGGTAAGGCCGTCGGCAGCTGGAACCAGACCCGCTACCGCTACACGTGCACGAACTGCCACGACCCACACAGCCCGCGGTTGGAGCCAGTTCTGGCATTGCCTGCTCCCCCACGCCCGAAGCTCGGCATTCCAAAGGTGGCCAATCATGAATGACAGCCAATCCGATCCCGGTGGGATTGCCGCGCGCCCTGAGGAGCACGCCGACGACAAGAAGACCGGGCGTCGCCGGTTTCTGAAGGTGCTGTCGGGTTCCGCCGCGACGGCGGTTGCTGCCGGATGTGGGGATACGAGTTGGGAGGCGTTCTTCCAGAAGCACTACCTCGAGTTGGATGAGGCGCAGAAGGACCGGTTGTTCGAGCGCATTCGCAAGCGCACGTTGCAGGACCACGGCGTGAAAGTGCGGCTGGACGATCCCCCTCCCATCGAAGGTGTGTCCTTCGCGTTCGCGATTTCCCTCTCCTTGTGCAACGGCAATCGCGCTTGCGTTCACGCGTGCATGACCGAGAACAATCAAAGTCGCGATCCGGCGATGCAGTACATCAAGGTCATCGAACTCGACCGCGGCACGCTCAACCCCGAGAAGGGGGATCTGTACTACGAGGGTGAGGTCCCGAAGCCTGGCAAGGTCTATCTGCCGATGCAGTGCAACCAATGCGACAACCCGCCGTGCGTTTCGGCGTGTCCGACTCAGGCCACGTGGAAGGAGTCGGACGGCATCGTCGTGATCGACTACGACTGGTGCATCGGTTGTCGCTACTGCATGGCCGCCTGTCCGTACGAGTCACGTCGATTCAACTTCAAGGAGCCCGTCATCGCACCTGAGGAGATCAACCCCAATCAGGGTTACTTGAGCAACCGCGTGCGTCCGAAGGGCGTCGTGGAGAAGTGCCACTTCTGTTTGCACCGGACGCGCAACGGCGCGCTGCCGGCGTGCCAAGAGGCGTGCCCCACCGGTGCTCGCAAGTTTGGCGACCTGAACGACCCACAAAGCGAGGTGTCGCAGGTCATTCGCAACAAGCGCGTCTTCGTCCTCAAAGAGGAGCTGAACACGATCCCACGCATCTACTACTACTTCGACTGAGGCCACGTGTCGGCAGAAGCAAGTCACCACAACAAGGGCTACGGCTCATACTGGTTCGAGATCCTGCGCTTCGCCGCACGCGGCAGCCGCGAGTACCACACGTGGATGGGGCTGTTGGCGGTGCTGATGTTCATCGGCGCTGCCGCATACGTCGATCAATGGCGGATCGGGCTCGCGGTCACCAACATGTCGGACCAGGTCAGTTGGGGGGCCTACATCGCGAACTTCACGTATCTCGTCGGTGTGGCGGCGGCGGCCGTGCTGTTGGTCGTCCCGAGCTATGCCTTCGGTCACGCAGAAACCAAGCGCGTGGTTCTGGTGGGTGAATTGATGGCCGTGTCGGCCATTTGCATGTGCCTCGCGTTCATCACGGTGGACCTGGGGCGCCCAGACCGTGCGCTGCACATGTTGCTGCGCCTCAACTTCCCGGATTCCGTCTTGGCGTGGGACGTGATCGTCATCAGTGGCTACTTGCTCTTGAACCTGCACATCCCCGGGTACCAGTTGTATCAACGGTACCGTGGCAAGGAGCTGACCAAGCGTTACTACTTGCCGTTCGTCTTCATCTCGATGTTCTGGGCGATCAGCATCCACACCGTGACCGCGTTTCTTTACAGCGGCTTCGGAGGGAGGCCATTTTGGAATACTGCCATTCTCGCCCCACGCTTCTTGGTGAGCGCATTCGCTGCCGGCCCCGTGCTGTTGATCTTGGTCTTCTCGCTGCTGGCGCGTTTCGATGTCGTGCGCGCCGAGCCGCGGGTGTTCAGCCTGTTGCGTCAAATCGCCCTCTACACGTTCCCGCTGAACTACTTTCTGCTGGGGTGTGAGGTCTTCAAGGAGTTCTACACCGACTCGACCCACCTCGCTTCAGCCGAGTACCTGTTCTTCGGGTTGCACGGGCATGCCATGCTCGTGCCATACATTTGGACCGGGTTGGCCCTCGGCGTTTTCTGCTTCGTGGTCCTGCTCGTACCGCGGTTCTACGCGAACAAGGTGCTGCTCAGCGTCGGGTGCATCGCCGGTTGCGTCGGAATCTGGGTCGAGAAGGGTATGGGCTTGATCGTCCCGGGATTCATTCCCACGCCTGCAGGTGATCTCGTCGAGTACCGACCTTCCGTGACGGAAACCCTCGTGAGCGTCGGGATTTGGGCCATGGGGGCATTCGTTTTCACGGCCATGGTCCGGGTGGCCGCGGCGATCGAGTCGGGACGATTGCGTGCTCGCGGGTAAAGGAACGCTCGAAACGGCTCACCCGCGATCCGGCGCGTTTTCGGAGGCACCGACACTCGCCTTCAGGCGCGGATACAACACTCCCAACGTCACCGCACGGGCGGCGGCGTAGCCGATGAACGCGAGCCACAGCCCGTGATTCTCGTACGGGGGGATTAGCAGCGTTCCGAGTACCCAGAACAGTGCGACTGATACCAGCGAGGCGTTGCGCATGTCGCGGGAGCGAGTGGCACCGATGAACACACCGTCGAGCTGAAAGGCGAACACCGCGACCATCACGTAGCTCGCGGCAAACGGCAGATTGCTGCGCGACAGTTCGGCGACTTCGCTCAAGTCAGTCAACCAGTGGACGGCGAAAGGGCCAACCGCCAAGAGTATCGACGCGAGCGCCGTCGCGATGGCGAAGGCAAGCCGGGTGCTGCGGCGGACGACGGCTTCCAACCGCCGCCGCTGACCCGCTCCCGCGGCGTGACCCACGAACGACTCTGCAGCAAAGGCGATGCCGTCCAAGAAGAACGCCGAGAACGAGATGAACTGCAGCAGCACGTGGTTGGACGCCAACGTGACATCGCCGAACCGCGCGCCCTGTTGGGCGAACCAGGCGAAACCCAGCAGGAGCAACAGCGTTCGCAGCATGATGTCCGAATGGATCACGAGGGTCGTGCGTAGGACTCCGAGGTCGATGAGCCGTATCCAGCTCAGGGGCGTCGAGCTGGACTGAGGAAGAACGCGCCACGTCAGGCTCAGGCCGATGAGCACTGCCAGCCACTCGGCGACTGCGGTGCCGGCGCCGATACCTGCGATGCCCCAGTGGAGGCCGACGGCAAACACGAGGTCGAGGATCAGGTTGAAGCCGTTCATGAGCAGCTGAACGGTGAGCAGGGCCTTGCTCTGCCTCAGACCGATCAAGGTTCCCGTGACGGCAAAGGACGCGAGTGCGGCGGGCGCTCCCCAGAGCCGTATGCGAACGTACTTGAGCATGCGCGTTTCGACGTCAGCGCTCGCATCGAGCAGTTCCACCGCGAGTAGCTCGATGGGTCGCTGCACTACCAGCAGTAGCAAACCGATGCCGAAGCCCAGCAGTAGGGCGCGCCCGACGATCAGCCGCACTTCGCCGTGATCGCTCGCCCCGTGAGCGCGAGCTACGAGGCCTGTCGTGCCCATCCGCAGAAACCCGAACGTCCAATAGACGAAATTGAAGACCAAGCTACCGAGGGCGATAGCCCCCAGGTCTTCGATTTCGCCGGTCCGTCCGAGGATTGCCGTATCCGTCAGGCCGAGCAGGGGTACCGCGACGTTGGCGACGATGATCGGCCATGCGGTACGCCATATCTGCGCAGTGCTCGGGGCTTCGTCGGGCATCGTCGCCGCATACTATGCTCGGCGAGAGCTCCGACCAGTTTGCCAATGTGCACGACTGGGCCGAAAACGTCCCGTGCACGACCGTAGATGAGGCGCAAGAAAGTGAGGTGGGGACAGGTTTGCCGTCTAGCCCCGCGCGCCAATCACAGACCCCTGTGTTTGCTGAAGTCTTGGAAAGCGAAAGACCTCGGCGAAAAACGGGCCCCCCCCGTGTCTCGCCTGCGATGGCGCCTCGGCTGTTGCTGCCCCCACCTCGAAAGTGTTCAGAAGATCATTCGATACCCGATCTGCAGGCTCGCGGCGAGTAGGTTCGACTTGCCAGTGATTCGATGATTGAGCGGAGCCCATTCGACCAGACCTTCGGCCATCACGGCACCGGGCCCCAGCCCGTACTCCGCTCCGAACGGAAGCCCCGCACCGAATTTCATGCTTTGCTCTTCGGTTTGCAGGATCTTCTCACCGTTCGCCGTGCCGCGGCTGAGGGTTTGTAATAGGTAAATACGCGCTCCGAGCCCGACGAACGGCACCAACCTGCCTCCTGTGAAGCGATAGAGGAAGGTCGGTTGAAACACGAGCTCGCGCTGGTCGATTTCCCAGTCGTACTTCCCCGTCGCGTCGTCGTAGGCCAAGCGGTCGTCTTGGCGCGAGCCGCTGGCGCTCGGCGAGGTGTACGACACGTCCAGCAGGCCTGCCATCGAGCCGCTCGTTCCGCCGAAGTCCCAGCCAAGTTCCAATCCCCCACGGACGAAGGGGTCCAGACCGTTGAAGGACATGATCCCGCCCACCTTCGCGCCGAGCAGGAATCCGCCTTCGGTGCTCATCGATGAGCCGTCGTCATTGGTGCCCATGTCTGTGGTCGAAACGCTGCCGCTTTGTGCTGAGGCTGGGCTCGGAGCGAGCGCCACCACCACGGCCGCGAGTGCAACGAAGGGTCGTAACGATTTCCAGGCTCGGCCCGCTCGTTTTGCGTTGTTCGTCGTTCGAGATTTCATCACCACACCACCCATTCCGTCGAGGTCGTTGCGTTGGACGTTTCCGTTTGCCCACCGACCAGGAAGATGAACGCGCTTTGGATTGAACTACCCATGAGGTAGCGCGCGGTCGTCATCGTCAGGCCTTCGTTGTTCCAGGCGTTGTTCGCCAACGTCGGCGCCGGAGAGACAATCTCCGCGGCGATCGCGTTGTCACGCACCTGAGAGGCCATGCCGCCGAAGACGAACAGTCGCCCCGCTGCTGCGGCCGTACCGTAACCCACGCGTGTCGAAGAGAAGTCCCCGACTGCGTCACGTGAAGTCGGATCGTCGGTGAAAGCGTCGAGCTGACCACCACTGGTCACCAGTGCTGCCTCCACGCGACCATCCTGCACGCCAGCAGCTAACCCGGCGCCGAGGTACAAGTACGTCGAACTTCCGGAAACGAGACCCGACACGACGTTGTCCACTCGCCACGTCCCGAATTCGGAGCGGGCTACCGCGGCGCGTTCGGTGCCCGCCGTCCAACTCGAGGCGACCGTTTGCCGCCCGTTGGCAAGCGACGTGACCTCGAGGAATTCGTAACTGTCGAGCCCTTCGCCGAGCAATGCGTAGACGTAGAACGTGTCCGCGTCGTCGGGGTCGATGGCGGTCGCCGCGCCCAGGCCGGCGCGAGCGTCACCCATCGTGGGCAGTGCTTGCCACGAACTCGTCGAACCGAGCGGCAGGGGTACCCGCGTGCCGAGCTTCAGTTCGCCGTCATCGACGAAGCTGCGCAGATCTGGATCGTCGAGCTCAGCGAGCAGTACTTCGTCGCGGCCAGCCACGCCGTCGACGGGCGTACGGTAGATGCGCCAGCCGCGGATGCCGCTCAGCTCGTCTCCCAACTGGTCGCGCGGAGCATCCCAACTGATCTCGACGAGAATGCTACGCCCATCGATGCCCGGCAGCTTCATGCTGATCGGGTCGGAAGCCAGAGTTTCGCCGCCCAGGTTCTGTGGATCGTTGGAGTCAATCAGCGCAGCAACGCGGTAGGCGTACACGCCGCTGCTCAAACCGTCGCCCGCGTCGTCGATGTCGAAGCAAGCCTCGTCGCCACCGCTGAGGCACAAATCGACGTCGGAGATGACGGGACTTTCTTCTGGCGAGAGCACCAATGCGCGTTCGGCGCTGTCCAGGCTGCCATCCGCACCGGAGCCGCCTAGCGCGAAGATGTAGCGCCCGTGCTGAGTGACGGCGTGGGCTCGCCGTGGCTCGCGCATGCTCTTCGGTGAGGCGATGAATGGGTTCATCTGGCCGAACACGTTGACTGGTGAGAACTCGACGCTCGCCAGTGGCGCTTTGGTGTCTCCGGGGTCGCCGCCAATGGCGTACACGAAGCGTGAAGCGGACGTCGCTTTGACCGCCGCAGAGCCAAGCGCGCGGCGCGCCTCGAGCATGGGCTCTCCAGCGATGGGTGCCGAGAGGTTGTAGCCCGAGTTGGTGACGCCAATGGCCGAGAACTCTCCGTAGCTGCTGTCGTCGTTGGTTACGCGAACCACGCACACCGTGCCGCGCGACAGCGAGCCACCGTCGACCGTCGCCGCGATGGTGCAGCCGTTGTCGTCACAGTCTGCATCGCCTGCCTGACTCGACAGCTCCGTCTCGTTCCCGCCAGGAGCCCGACAGCGCAAGCTGACTGCAGAGTTGCGGAAGTCCGTTCCGCGGATCTCGATGTCCTGATCGGCCTGGTCGACAATCGACTGGGGAACGATGTCCGCGATGACCGGCGGTGGATCGCCGACCGACTCGAAGGCATCTTCCAGGACGCCGACTTCGCCGCTGGGGTTGACGACGACCAAGTCGTACGTTCCAACGGCCGTGCCCTCGGGGACGATCGCGTTGAGCTCGTCGCTGTTTACCTGAGTCACCGATCCGAGCTGAATGGCGGCATCGTCGGAGCTGCCGTCCGCGGGGTTGAGGAAGACGCGAGGCGTGGCCTCGAAGTCATCCCCATCGTCGCGGAAGATCGACACGGCCGTCGAGGCCGCCGTGTAGCCGAAGGGATCGACGACGCCTTGGATGTCGATCGACAGATTGTCCGTCACCGTCAGCCCCGCTTCGAGCACGGTGCGACACCCCGTGTCGTCGTTGACGACGACATCGTAGACGCCTGGGTCTTGTCCGTCGGGAACCGTCGCTTGGATACGGTTATTTCGGCCGCTTACGAGTTCCGCGTCGAGTTGCACCTCGGGGCTCAACTCGCCGGTGGGAACGATGCTCACCTCGAAGGGTTCCGCGACCGAGGTCATGTAAAGCGTCGCGCGAGTGTTTATGCCGTTGTAGACGACCGGCGGGTCAGAGAAGAACACAATGGGGCCCTCGTTGAGCACTTTCACCGTCGCTGTTTCGCTACTGGTGCATGCTGCGGGGGCAGGGTTCGTGAGGCTGACCTCGTAGTCGTCTTCAGGCAGTTCACCGCCGGGGATTTCGACGGACGCCGTCTTGCAGATGCGTACCGGTTCGCTCAACCCCTCGATGTCCACGCAGTCGTCGAGTCGATCCGCTTCGATCGTCTTGCTGACGTCGCCGGACTCGAAGGAGACGTTCGGCATCGCATCACCGACGCCGATGAAGTTCTCCCCTTCGATGTTCAACCGCTGATCTTGCAAGCCGTTGCACAGTGATGTCGGTACGACGCGGTCGATGCGCGGTGGTGCGACGACGGCGAGGGCCAGTTCTTTCTCTGCCTTCGTCTTGCGATCGGGATTGGTCAGGGTGATGCCGTACAAGCCGGGTTCGGGCGCGTTGCTGTCGTCGATCAGAAGACTCATCAACTGCTTGGTGCGCCACCCGAGTTTGTCAGCGTTTCTACTTTGCCCCTTGCCGGGGAAGTTCACGCTCGTCTCGTCCGCCTCGGACCCGTCCAATTCGGCCTGCTTGACGAGCTCGATGTTCGGCAATTCGAGGTCTGGCTCGTCCAGAACGTCGAACGGCATCGGCGTAAATCCGTCGCCGTGAACCAGGATTGTCAGTCCCTCGTCTGGGAACTGCTCGTTGCAGATGAGGTCAGGTTCGAGATGGTCGACCGAAACCTTGGGGCTTTCCACTTCGTGTGAACAGCTTGTGAGCGCAACGAGTGAGCCACTGATAGCGAGCAGTGTGCCCGGTGTGTACCGTGCAACTTTCATGATATTCCTCCAAGATACGTCGGGAGTAGTGGAGGCCCCCCACCGAGTTTATGAGTTACTCGACTCGCGTCGCGAGTGGCAAGGGAATCTCGCTCGAATTGGCACGGCAGGGCTGGGGCGTCGACTGGCGAAAGAAGTCCAGTTGCTCTTCGTGCGCAGGGGTGGGTGGGATGTGAATGTGCTCGGTCGTTGTCCTACATGGACTCATTTGGCCCTCGCATGGACGAACCTTGCGCGAATTCAGCGCGTTCGCCCGATGCGGTGGGTGCTGCGTCGCGTCGACGGGGCGGTGGGCGGACCGGCGTATTAGCGCTTGCTTGTTCGCCCGCGGGGATTGCGCTAGCAGGAACGTCGATGCGCTTCTTCTTCGCTTTCATCGCGTGTGCTCTTGCTTGTTGCGTTCTCCCGTCGTGCGGCGACGACTCTGGAACGGAAGCCGATCGGCTTGGCGTTGGCGCGCAGTGCAACGTAGACGACGATTGCAACCAATCTGAGAAGCTCGTGCAGAGTTGCCTCTCGTTCAAAGGCGGCTACTGCGGTGTCGAAGGGTGTAAATCCGATGCAGATTGTCCGGAGCAATCAGCATGCGTCACCCATGACGATGGAGTGAACTACTGCTTCCGTGTCTGCCGCGACAAACCAGAGTGCAACGTGAATCGCGACGCGGATCTCGAGTCGAACTGCTCGTCGAGTGTCGACTTCGTCGATTCATCGCGGACCGACAAGGCGTGCGTTCCGCCGGGCAAGTGAGTTACCCAACGTACTGCTGTGAAGTAAACGGCGCAGTGGTGCGCGAGGCGTCGCGACGCCAGCGATGAGTCGACGGCCACGACCACCGCGAATTGGTTCGAGGTCGCGAGACTCGGTTGCGGCGGCGTCCCGCCAACGACGCCGTGGCGCGTCGACCGTCGGCCCAAGAGTCGGCGATGCGGCAAGGCATTGACCACGCTCGTGATATCGCGGGGATGAACCCGTGTCGGCGGGCGTATGGACGCGTGATGCGGTCAGCCCTCGATTCAGACACGCGAAACCCGCCTTTGTGGTTGCAGTGGTGATGAATTCCCGAGTAGTTGCCTTCGCCTACGATCTTCGGGCCTCGACGGGGCAAATTGACCCGCGGGCGCCTCCGATGTACGACCGGCCGCCGGTCGACTCGGCAAGCGAACCGGCCGTTTTCCCCTACCCCCCAAGCAGACGCATGAATACTTCGACCGAGGTCGTCATCGGTGGCGAACCTCTCAGCCTGACTCAAATCCTCCATCTGGCTTCAGGGCACGCCAAGCCCCGGCTCTCGCTCGCGGCGTTGGACCGAATGCGTGCGAGCTACGACCTGACGCAGCGGCGTCTGGCGGACGGCCAAAAGATCTATGGGGTGACCACCGGCTACGGCAACTCGGTGAGCACCGAGGTGCCTGCCGATGCTTCCGCGCGTCTCTCACTGAATCTGCTTCGGTTCCACGGTTGTGGCACGGGGCGCTACCTCGACGAGACCGAAGCTGCAGCGGTACTCGCGGTTCGGTTGTGCTCGGTGAGCGCGGGGCAGAGCGGCGTGCGTCCCGAGGTCGCCGAGAGACTGGCGGAGTTGTTGAGCCTGCGCATCCTGCCGGCGATCCCCGCGGAGGGTTCGGTTGGGGCAAGTGGCGACTTGACCCCCTTGTCGTACGTTGCTGCCCTCTTGGTTGGCGAGCGCGAGGTGATCACCCCTTCCGGTTTGCGACCGGCGAAGGACGTGTTGCTCGAGCAGGGCCTTCGACCGCTGACGCTCGGTCCCAAAGAAGCGTTGGCGCTGATGAATGGAACCAGCGTGGCCACCGCCCTCGGCGTGTTGGCCTTCGGCCGGGCGCGACGTCTGGTGAGACTTGCGTCGCGGGTCACCGCGCTGGCGAGCTGCGCCATCGACGGCAATCCCGACCATTTCGACGAGATCCTCCATCAGGCGAAGGGGCACCCTGGCCAGGTGCAGGTCGCCCGCTGGATACGTGACGATCTCGCGGCGCATGGTGCGCGGTCTGCGGCCGTGCGTTTGCAGGATCGTTACTCCATTCGCTGTGCGCCTCAGGTCTTGGGCGTGCTGGTCGATGCTCTCGATTGGTTCGAAAGCGTGCTGACTACAGAGGTCAACGGCGTCAGTGACAATCCCCTGGTCAACACCGAGCACGAAGTGATTCTGCATGGCGGTAACTTCTACGGAGGGCACGTCGGTTTCGTGATGGACGCGCTCAAAGCAGCGGTCGCGAACATCGCCGACTTGCTCGACAGGCAGCTGGTGCTGTTGTGTTTACCCAGTGAGAGCAACGGTCTGCCGGAGAATCTGGTTGGCGTCACCGGCGCCGGCGCTTGTATCCACCACGGTTTCAAGGCGATGAGTATCAGCGCGTCGGCGCTGACTGCTGAGGCGCTCAAACTGACGATGCCTGCCACGGTATTCAGTCGCTCTACCGAGTCGCACAATCAGGACAAGGTACCGATGGCGACGATTGCCGCTCGGGATGCCTTGCGAGTGATCGAGTTGAGTGAGCAGGTCGCGGCGATCTGCACGTTGGGTGCCTGTCAGGCGGCGGAGTTACGCCACCCCGGCAAATCCTTGGGACCACTTCACGGCGCTGTTCGTGGTCGCGTTGCCGCGCTGGTCGAAGATCGCCGAATGGACGGTGACATCAGTAGCGTGCTCGAGCTGTTGCGCTCAGACCAGCTGTCAGATCCCGCGGAGGCGAATTGCTGAAGCGCCCAGCGCACGCGGTGAGCGCGCGTTTGCAGGTGCAGTTTCACGACTGTGATCCGTTGGCCGTCGTCTGGCACGGCCGGTATTTCGAGTACATGGAAGTCAGCCGCTCGCAATTGCTCAAGAATTGTCGCCTCGACGTTCCCGACATGATCGAGCTCGGGTTGCGCATGTTCGTCACTGAAGTGCGCTGCCACTACAGCTTCCCACTCAGCTATGGCGACGACGTCGAAGTCACATCCTGGTTCAGCGAGCGTTCACCACTGCTCAGAGTTTCCTACGACATTCGCAACTTGACCAAAGGGCGCAAAGCGGCGCGCGCACACACTCGGCTTGCTCTGACCGACGCTCGGGGCTACCTTTTGCCCGAGTTGCCGGATGCGGTGCGCGAGCGCCTGCCCACCTGACGAGGGATGAGCCATGCGTAAGCTTTTCCAACTGCAAGTGCTGGTGATGTCGTTTGCGGGCCTTCCGACAGCGCCGGCCTTCGCGCAGCCTCCGCCCGCTGCAAAAACCGCACAGCCCGAAGGGAGTCCACGCGATGCCAAGACACTACTGAAGGCGCTCGCGACGCTGCCGGGGTTGGAAGCGACCTTCCGCGAGGAAAAGCACTTGGCGTTGCTCAAGGCGCCTTTGGTGTCCGAAGGCCGGTTGTTCTACATGCGTCCCGGTTACTTGGTGCGCGAAGTCGTCAAGCCGAGCCCGTCGACGGTGCGTATCGGACCCGGTGCGTTGGAAGTGAGCGATGGCAAGGAGCGCAAGCGAATCGACTTGCAGGGGCGACCTGACGTCAAGACGTTCATCGAGTCGTTTACACGCGTGCTGGCCGGTGACTACGAAACCCTTTCCAAGACCTACGAAATCGGCTTCGAGCCCCAGAAGAGCGCCGAGGAGCCGTGGACACTCACGCTCAAACCTCGCAGCGAAACCCTGCGCCACTTGATTCGTTCGGTGCAGCTGCTCGGCAAAGGATACGCAGTGACCACGATTCGAGTCGCTGAGGCCAGCGGTGACCACGCCGAGACTCAGATCAGTGTCGTCAGCGCGCAGCGCAAGTTTAGTGCCGAGGAACGACGTCGGCTGTTTGGGCTCGAGTCGACGCCGTGAGCCGGCACCTGAGCCCGCTGCTATTGGGGCTGGTGTGCTTCTGCTCCGCACTGCTCGTCACGCTGCGGTTTTCGTTCGTCACCGACATCAGTGACTTCATTCCGGCGGGTGAAGATCGCGAACGTGCGCGTCTGTCCAAGGCGATCGTCAGCAGTGAGCTCAGCCGCACGCTGATCGTTGCCATCGAAGCTCCCGATACGGATGCAGCCGTCGTCGCATCGCGCGCTTTCGAATCCGAACTCGCCAACGACGAGGCGTTGAGCGGCCAATTGGCGTTCGTTCAAGGCGGGCCACCGGAGCAGATCGACCGCGCGCTGTGGGAACTGTACGAACCGCGTCGGTTTGCGTTCGTGGAGCCCAGCATCGATCTGGCTCGTCAGCGTGTCAGCGACGCGGGGCTCGAAGCGACCGTGGCAGATCTCCAGGCGCGGCTGGCCTCGCCCCTGTCGACCTTGGTCAGTCGCGTCGCACCATCGGATCCGTTCTTGGCGGTGCCGCGCCTGCTCGAGCGGCTCGGCGAATCGAACCCGACGCTGGCCGTGCGCGATGGACGCTTCATCAGTGGCGAACGCACCGCTATCGTATTGTTGGGCAGCGAAGCGTCGGCGTTCGATGCCGACGCGCAACGAATCGTACTTGCTGGTGTGAAGCGCGCGTTCGAGGCCGTCAGCGCGGAACATGCCAAGCTGATCTTGCGCACCAGTGGTCTCGCCAAGTTCTCCGTAGCGGCAGAAGAGTCGATCAAGGCGGACATTCAGCGCATATCGACGTTGTCGATCGTCGCGATGCTGGTGCTTTGCATCGCCTTGTTCCGTTCGCTTCGGCTCGTGGTGTTGGCGTTCGTGCCCATCAGTTGCGGTATGCTGTTTGGGACTGCCGCCACGTTGCTCGTCTTCGGCTCGATTCACGGTTTGACGCTCGCCGTCGGTGCTTCGCTCATCGGCGTGTGTTTGGACTACGTCCTGCACTTCTACATGCACCACTTGGTGGCGCCCTGCGAAGAGGGGCCACATCGAACGCTGCGAACGATTTGGCCGGGGCTGCGGCTCGGCGCGGCGACGACGGTGGTTGGGTTTGCCGCGCTTGGTGGTTCGTCGTTCCCCGGGCTTCGGCAGATTGCGGTGTTCGCGTCGGTGGGCATCGTTGGAGCGCTGTGGAGCACGTGTGTACTGCCGTACCTCGTGCTCGCACGGGCGACGCCGCGTCCAGTGCTGATCCGGCTTTCGCAAAGGCTGGCCGTCTCGTTTGCGTCACTGGCTCGCCGTCCACGGATTGGAAGTGCGCTGGCCGTGGCAAGTGCCGTCGCCGCGTTGGCGGGTTCGCTGACCGTGCGCTGGGAAGACGACATGACCCAGATGACCAGCTTCGACCCCGCGATGCACGCCGAAGACGTCGAAGTGCGGAGCAAAGTTGCACAATTCGAGCAGAGTCGCTTCATCGTCGCGCTGGGCGACGATGAACAGAGCGCTCTCGAGGTGAACGACCGCGTGTCCCAACTGTTGCCACTTGCTCAGCAAGCGGGGGACCTCGATGGTTGGCAAGGGCTGGGGCCGCTGTTACCCAGTGCCTCGGAGCAGAACGCGATTTTTGACGTGCTCGTGAACGCGGAATTGCCGAAGCGTCTCGGTGCACTGCTCGAAGCGAAGGGGTTCAATCGCGAATCGTTCGAGCCGTTCTTCGCCGCTCTCGCCGCTTCCAGACCCACGCCGCTCGATTTCGAGGCCCTGCTCGATTCCCAGGCTGCGCCGCTGGTGCGGTCGTTTCGCGTCCACCTCGACGATCGCGTTGCGTTCGTGACGTACTTGCGCGGCGTGAACGACGTGGAGGCCCTGCAACGTCGAGTCGAGGCGGTTCCGGGTGCGCTACTGATCGATCAGGTGGGTCTGATGCGCGCGGCCAACGAAAGCTATCGGACGCGTGTGGTCGAGCTACTGTGGGTGGGGTTGGCGCTGGTGTTTGGATTGTTGTTCGGCCGCTATCGCGATCTGCGCATGGCGCTGGCCGCGTTTGCTCCGGCGCTGCTGGCGTCGGGTCTGACGGTTTGCGCCCTGGCGGTGCTTCAGATCCCGCTCAATCTGCTTGGGCTGGCGGCGTTGTTGATGGTCTTGAGCATCGGCGTCGACTACGGGGTATTTCTCGCCGAGACGGAGCTGGGAGACTTGCGGGTGGAAGGTGCAGACGATGGGCGCGCTTTGAGCGCGACGCTGACGGCTTTGGTCGTTGCTTGGGCGTCGACGGTATTCGGTTTCGGCGTGTTGGCGTTATCGCAACACCCGGCCATGCGTATCATCGGCGTGGTTGCAGGAGTGGGCGTGAGCGCCTGCTTGCTGCTGGCGCCTGTAGCATTGGCACTTGCCAAGCGATTCGCTCCAGCAAAGGGAAGGCGAGCATGAAACCACGTCCGTCATCGTATCGGCCGCCGAGGGGCTCGTGGGTCGTGGTGTTGTGCGTCGCGGTTGTGCTGCAGCTGAATGCGGGGTGTGAACCCGCTGTGCCCCAGCGACCTCCCCCCAACGATCAGTCGCAGGCCCGACGGGAGTATCCGGGTAAGTTGCTTCCGCCGGCTGCTCTGGCGCTCGACTTTCAGTGGCGCCAAAAGGTGACGGCACACTGGAAGACGGGAACACGCAGCTTCGACGCCGTACTTGCCAAGAGCGATGGCGAACTGCAGTTGCTGGGGCTCAATCCCATGGGCATGCCCGGCTTCGTCTTGCGATTGACCGCGTCGGGCGTCGAGTTCGAAAACCGCACCGACCAGGAGTTGCCGTTCGAGCCTCGAGTGATTCTGCTCGACGTGCAACGCGTCTTCTATCCCTGGTTCGACGAACCAGGCCCCGTGCAGGGGCAGCGGCAGCGAGAAGTGAACGACGAAGCGATCAGCGAGCGTTGGGCGGGCGGCAAGATCGTGGAGCGTCGGTTTCGTCGGACCGACGATGCCGCGCTCGGGGAGATCGTGGTCCGCTACGAGGGGTGGGAAGCTGACGCGGACGCGCCGTCGCGTGCGGTGCTCGACAACGGCTGGTTCGGTTACAGCCTCGAAGTGGAAACCCTAGACCAGCAGCGTCTCTGAGGCGCCGTCCGGCAGCGACCCCTGGACCACTCACTGGCGCCGGCGAGCGATTTTCCCGAGTCGGGCCGCGCCAGGGCTGTCGCGGTCAAGGAAGGGGAGCATCCCCTCAGTTGAAACATCGTTCGAGCCGCTCCCTTCTAGCCTGGCTGGACGTCGCTGGCGACACGCCCTTACCTATCGCGCGCGCGAGTGACGTCAATCGCTGGCCAGCTTTCGCCACCAAGCGCACACCCGCCGATGGCCTGCGAGACGTGCCACACACGTGCTCTGCAATCGAGAGGACGTTCGGTGCGTTCGCTGATTGAATGGCGCGTGGTGAAACCGTAGTCTGTCGGCCATGAAACAGCAGTCGTTCAACTCACGTATCGTGTGGACTGGAAACCGCGGGGAGGGGACACGTACCTACAAGAGCTACGACCGAACCTGGGAAATCCAAATGCCAACCAAGGAACCCGTTCGCTGCTCGAACGATCCTGAACTGGGGGGGGATCCGGCTTTGCACAATCCCGAAGACTTGCTGCTGTCCTCGCTTTCGGCATGCCACATGCTTTGGTACCTACACCTCGCATCCAACGCGAAGATCGAGATCGTTCACTACGAGGACGCTCCCGTAGCCGACGGCGAGACGAGCTCGTTCGGTGCGGGGCGCTTCATTCACGCGACGTTGCGCCCCACCGCTCACGTCGTTGCAGGGGCGGACATGGCGCACGCGCGCGCCCTGCACTGGGAGGTTCCCCGGTACTGTTACATCGCGCGCTCGGTCAACTTCCCGGTGGACTACGAGCCGTCCTTCGTCGAAGTCGCCCGGGCTTGACGGCATCGAGGGGGTCGAGACGCGACGGCGCCCAAGTCCTGCGGCGCTGACGCTCGCCGCTGAGCGACGCACCGCTTCGTGACGACCCCGATGCGGCACCGCGCCCATCTCGTCGATTTCGCAGTAACCGCGAGATACTGGCCGGAGCGATGGTTCAGGACCCAACATCGGCTGGGTCGAATAGGGCTAGCTTTCCTGTCGAAAAAAACTTACCCCGAGTGGCAAGTCACATGACTGCGAGCAACATCGTCCTGCTGGTGATTTTGGCGCTCTGGGCCTATCTGATGCTGATGAAGCATGTCGGGAAGGCTCCGGTCGATACCGTCAAAGCACTGGTCAGCAAGGGTGCTCCATTGATCGACGTGCGCACGAAGGAAGAGTTCACCCGTGGGCATCTCGACGGCGCCAAGAACATCCCCTTGGGCGAGTTGTCGACACGCGTAGAAGAGATCGGGCCTAAGGAGCAGCCGGTGGTCGTGTATTGCCGAAGTGGGGCCCGTAGTCGCGCCGCGCGGCTGGCGCTCGAAAAGCAGGGGTTCTCTCAGGTGGCCGATCTCGGGGCAATGAGCCGCTGGAAGTAGCGCGCTTCAAGTCGACTGTCTGATGTGTCCGTTGTCTGTCGAATGGCCCGAGCGCGCCCGCCGTGAGGTGCCCGCCAAGTCGCTCAAACCCGAATACACCGCGGGCGACCTCGCCGCCGAACTGGAAGCGCAGCTGCGCAGTGCGGGAGATTCAGCCAGCCGCGAGGTGCTGTCGTTGCTGATCGAGTACGTTGCCGCGTCTGGGGCGGAGAGCTTCTCCAAGCAGCGCGCTTCGACGGCGATGGAGTGGGCGGCGAAGTACTTGGCGCCCAAGTACGACGCATCGGACCTCGTGCCTGGTTGGGACTCCGATCTCCGAGTGCTGTTCGACGCGGTCGCTCGCCATGCGCCGGAGTTGCTACGAGATTGGCGAACACGCTTTCCTGATCGTGCCGTCGACCAGATGCAGTTCGCGTTGGCACTGGCCGGTCGAGGTCCGTGGCCCGAGCAGTGCATGCCTGCCGTTGCTCGACGTTACCTCAACACGCCTGCCGGCTCGTTTCTCTACGAGAACGAGATCCCCAAGGCGGCGCTCGTCGATGCGACTCGCGCGCTGCTCGAGAGCGAACCGCTGCCGTTGTTGCAGTGGGTCCGCGTCGAGGACTTGCTCGTCGGTGCCGATGACGGGTTTCGGGCGCTGATCCTGTTCAACTACTGCGCCCAAGACTTTCGTTCGCGAGCGTTCTGGTTGGCGGACGCATCTGGGCACGAGTTGATTGAGCGCGCCGAGGCCTCGTTGCAGGCGGGGAAGCTCTCGTTCGCCGGCGCGATTTCCTCGGCGCTGGTGGTGACTCGTGCGAAGGGGCGTCAGTGGTCCGGGCAGATCCCCGAGAAGGTCCGCCAAGCCCTGTTGTGGGATCTGCGCTGCGGCAACGATGTCGAGGCCGCCGTTTCGCTCAGCGCCTACGCGAACCTGACCGAAGAGCTGGCAGCGGATCTCCTGCGCGAATGCATGAGTGAGGAGCGCGCGATCGCTCTCATACCGGCCATCCGCGACGACGGCGTGATTGCCGAGTTGTTTTCGAGGATCGAGGAAACAGGGCAAGTCAGCGCCGTCGCGATCGATGCCTTGGTTGCTTGTGGTGAACGGGCGGTTCCCTTGCTCGTCGAGGTGTGCACGCGCAAAGGGCCCAATGCGGCACTGGCAGCCGCCTGTGCCGAGGTGTTGGGGCGCCTGGCCGTCACGCAGAGTCCAGCCGCACTCGTGGCGCTGTTGGGGCACTCCTCGAAGCGCGTCGTGGCGTCCGCCGCGAAAGCCCTCGAACGCTTGGACGAGCTTTCGCGCGTCGCGCTCGATGACGGAATCCGCTCGACCAAGAAGGCGGTTCGCGACCAATGCACCCGCCTTCTCGCGCGGCTGGTGGATCAGAGTACTTCGGTCAGGACACCACTGACCCAGGTGCGCGGCGCCGTCGAGCAGTTGCCTCGCGGGGCGCGCGACGAGTTTCTGCTCGCCCTTCGAGGTGCGGGGGTGGGCGAGGCTGCGTGGCATACTCAGCTCAAGCCTCAGGTTCAAGCACTGGGAGCCGTGGCGCTCGAACTCCTGCGCGACTGGTTTTCCGAAAAGGTCGAAGAAGGGGAAACACGGCTGTGGTGTTATGCCGTCGAAGAGTTGCGCAACGACTCTGCTGCCGTGTGGGTTGCGGTCGACACGTTCGCGCGCATGCCAAAGCTCAGCGCATCGCTGTGGGCGAGACCGCGCCGCGCGCTGGGACATTGCGGGCAGTTGCTGGGGGAGCCCATCGTGCATTGCTTGCGCAACGTCCACACCGAGTATCGCGAGGTGCTGTATGGCTTGTTAGCTGCGCACGCTGCGGCGGTCGACCCAGCGATCTTTCTCAGCGGCCTCAGCGATCCGAGCAAGGCGGTTCGAACCCATTCGGTCGACGGCCTGAGCCGCAACAGCGACGGCCCCTTGGATCAGACGGCGGCGTTGCTCGAAGGAACGGAGATGGGGACGCGCATCGCTGCGGCCGAGCTGCTGGCGGTTTGGGGCGACGCACGGAGTGCCGACGCAGTGGCTCGCGCCTGGTCGAACGAACGCAGCGGCAAGGTGCGACCGTACCTCGAAGACACGTTGCTCGCGTGTGGCCGCGAAGACCTGGTTTTCGAGCTCCTCGAAGGCGAGCCACTGTCGAACGAGGCAGTCGAGGCGTTCCTCGCGCGTCAACAGTTGCCCAAGAAGTTGCCTGGATTTCTGCGGTTGGACGAATTGCCCGCGCTCCGCTTTGGCAATGGCGCCGACCTGACCGAAGCGGCGCGGCGCGGCTTTCTCGCGCGTCTGACGATGCTGGAATCGTCGTTGAAGGGCAGACCGGTGAGGCGGCTCTTGCAGCTCCTGGACCCGAGCGATGTTCACGCCTGGGGCCGGTGGGTTTACGACGGTTGGGCCAAGGCACGGAACTCGAAGCACAAGTGGGCGATGCTGCAACTGAGCCTGCTCGCCGATGAAGCGCTCATCGGCGACGCCTTGTCGAAGATCGGTCAGTGGCGTGGCTCGGAACACACTGCCATCGGTTGTCACTTGCGGGCTGCGCAGTGGCACGGTTCCGATGAGGCGGTGGCCTGGCTCGGCTACTGGTCGGAGAACCTCGCCTCGATGGGAGGCCGAACCACGGCTCGCCAGCTTCTGGATCGCGTGGCATTCAAGCGCGGTTGCACCCTGCAGCAATTGCGCGAACAGTTCGACCCCTTCTTGTTGGAGGCACGCGAGGAGGCTGCCTTGGAGCAGGAACTCCCCGAGGGGTTCTTGCGTGAGCGTCTGCTGCGCGATATCGAGCGGGCGTGGATCACTGGCCGTTATTGGACACCAGCCGCGTTCGAACGACTGTTTACCATGCAACGCTACCTGCGCGGAGAAGCGTTGCTGCTTCGCTCGGCCAACGGTGCGTTGCTGCGTCATTGGAACGGCGCTTGGCGGTGGTGGGACGCCCAGAGCGGCAACAGTCACGCGCTCAGCCCCGCAGAGCTCGACTCGGTGGGGGGCATCCGTTTGGCCCATCCGCTCGAGCTCGACGAGTCGCAACGCGCGGCTTGGCAACGGGGGCTACACATGCCTCCGGCCATCGAACAGTCCAGGCGGGCGACGTTTTCTGCCGATCAGTTCGACGAGGTTGCGGGGCTGCTGGCCCCTTTGCAGCGCTTCTCCAAATGGCGGCGGCGCAACCGCTGGTTTCATGGCGAACCGATGGATGCCGGTATCGTTTACACCGACAGCTTGCAGCTCTTGGGTCGCAATCTGATCGTGACCTTGCATCACTCGGGTTACGGCATTGGCGAGTCGGATTTCGAAGAAGACGTGCGCCTGTTGGAAGTCGATTTCAGCGATCTGGATGGCGCGCCCGTCGACCCACAGAGCCTGTGCCCGGTCTTGTGCAGTGAACTTCAGTTGAGTCTGTCAGACCTGAGACGCAGCGAGGACGAGTAGCATTCGCCAGTGTCCCGGGTGGGACTCGCGGTCACCGGTGTGCCAAAATGTTCGGACATCGCGTACACCCATGGAATGAGCACGTGGCGGTGTCCGTAGAGACATGAAGCGCATGTCAGATTCGAACGACCCTCGGGGGCACCGGCAGAGCCTCACTCGCAGCGTTGAGGGAGCGGTTCCAACCAGCCGTCGTCAGTGGCTCATCGGCGCCGCAGCGGGCGGCGTCGGGTGGATCGCCCACCCGGCGTCGGCTGAGGCCCAATCGGCGCAGGGTGTACCGCCGTCGGAGCCTCTCCCGCAGCTGGCGTTACAACCTCTGGGTGAACAACTGCCGGACCCTCAGCTGCAGCTGGTGCAGACGGCACTGCGTGCGTTCTACGTTTGCGACGTGCAGGTGCTTCCTCGTATCGCGCTGCCGAAGCGAGCCTATTACCGTCCGCGCAGCCGCTATCGAGCTGAAGTGCTGCTCGAGGAGCTTGCCGCGCGCAAGCCGCCGTCGGCGCGGTTCGTGCTCGGTATGACTGGAGCGGACATTTCGACGACCAAGGGCTCGACCTACGATTGGGGGGTGCTCGGGCTCGCGGACATCGCCGGGACGGCGTGTGTGATCTCCACCTTTCGCACGCGACGTGCTGCAAAGAGCGCGCGTCACGCCGCCGAACGTTTCGCGAAGACCGCCGTTCACGAAATCGGCCACAATCTCGGGTTGCGCCACTGTCCGAACTTCGGTTGCCTGATGGAAGACGGCAAGGGGACCGTGCTCACGACCGACCACGAATACGATCTGTGTCCTCAGTGCCGGCAGCGACTGCTTTCCCGCGGAATTGAGCTGGCCGAAGACGCCACCATCCCGTGGCCGAGGCCTTGACTGAAGGCTCGCAGATGGGGCTTGCGTGCTTCCCGCTGGACAGCGCAGCAACGATGGCGTGCACTGCTTTTGTCGGACATGGTCGATGAGAATCGAGACGCGGGGCTTCGCGTGGCGCCGCGTCTCGACACCTGAACCAATTCTGCTCGGGTTGCTTGTTGTGGCCAGCGGTTCGAGATGTGTTGGGGGTCGCCAGCGAGGACGAGGAGCAGAGAGAGCCCGAGCGCTGCGGTTGTCGAATCGTCAGCGGTCCCGTACGGAATGACAGGGGCATGACTCGATCGTCTTGTTGGGCGCGATCGCTACAGTGCTGCTGCGCGGCAAATCTTGCCGAAGTCCAAGGCTCGGGTGACAGGTGAGCAAACGAGTGCTAGCGTGCGACTCATGTCGAGGATGCTGTTCACCTCGCGCGGGCTCGCCCGCACCATCTCGTCGTTTCTGATCGCATCAAGCGGCTTGCTCGCGGCCTGTTCGTCGTCGACCGACGGTGAGTCGGGCGCTGACGACGGTGCAGTGCACTCGATGCCGACGACGGGGGACACGGCTGCAGGCAGTGTCTCCTGCGTCGCCGACCCTCGCGTCGAAGACGTCGAGGCACGATCTCTCGAAAAGTCTGGCGATCTCGGTGTTTTGGACTTTGTCGTGTTGGGTACGGAGCCGTTTCCACCGGCCAAAGGCGACAACACGTTCCGCGTCCAGATCCGGGACGAGCAAGGTGAGCTCGTCGATGGGCCATTGCTCGTCGATGCGAAGATGCCTGACCACGGGCACGGCGCGCGCGTCGCACCAGAGGTGACGTTCGACCCCGACGCGCGGGAGTACGTCATCAGCCCGCTGAATTTCTTCATGCCCGGTGTTTGGGAAATCGACCTGCAGTGTCCCAGTGAGGATTCTGACGCGATGATCGATTCGGTACAGTTCTTCTTCTGCGTCGAAGGCTAGCGTTCCGACAACTTTGCGCTCAGCTTGTCTGTGACGGTTCTGTGGCGTTCGATTCACCACACGTTGTGGCCGAGACGCGGCTGCCGTGTGCGCGAGGTCAGACGGCGCGCGGTGTTCAGAGGGAGCAACCGACGAGCGATTTCGCCGCGACCTTGTCACTGTTGGCGGTCAGCTTGGTTTCGCTGATACAGGAGACTGGCAACAGCCGGTCCGTGAAGGTCTCGTTGGCGCTCTCGGCAGTCCACACCAGATCGGTTCCGATCTGGAGGGGAGCTAGGGCGTTGCGAACCTCCGCGACGCTCCAGTCGTCACCGTCGACCAAATCTCCGGCATCGACCAATTCGTCGAACACCATCAGTTCGAACGGTTGAAGCCAGACTCGGGCCACGACGCGCGCGGGCATCTGCCCCAACGGTGCGTCGCTGGGATACGTGCGAAACAAATGGCTTTGGTAGTAGCGCGGATCGCTGACATCGAACGTTGCTTGGGCGGGTAGCAGTCTCGACACGTTGTCAGTCGCTTCCCAGAACATGTGTACCGGTGCACCGGAATCGTCGAACATGCAGTCACCCATGAGCCACAAGTCCGGATCGTCGAGCTCGCTGACCGAGCTTCCTTCCGGGACCACGCCGCTTTCGTAGATCACTGCGTCGTCGTCGTCGTAAGCGACGACTTCGACCCAGGCGCGACGGTCTTGCGTGGCGCCGCTCGGAAAGGAATGCCCCGCGCCGACGTTGTCGATGATGAGCTCGAGTTGTGCCGCCGCGCCGACACCGCGTACGCAAAGTGCAGTCTGCAACGTGTTGTCGAGCTGCTTTTGCACGGCTTCTCGCTGGAGCGCCTTGTCCGGAAACGGCGTCAGGGCGAGGTCGACGCCTGGCAGTAGGTGACTGTGAACACGCCGTGTCGGCGCGTCTGCGACGTTGGCCACCTTCGCCTCTTTCAGGCTTTGATCCATGTGACACTGGCCGCACGTGGTTCCGCCGACCGCCGTCGAATAGACCGAGTCCTTCCATTCGCCGAATGTTCGTTCGAGATGAACGCCGTTGCCGTTGACGATGTCGTGACAAGCTCCGCACAGCCGCGACGACTCGAAGCGATCACGGTCGACGAATTCGGAGTAGGCCGAACCATGCGCAGGCGTCGGTAACGGATCGTCAAAAGCTCCGCGCATCACGGTGTCGTCAGCCAGGACGAGCGGGTTGTTGTGGTCCCCGGTTACGTCCTGCACGTTGTGGCAGTAGTAGCAGGTGACGCCCTGCAAGTGACGTGGAAGCTCGGCCAGGTTCGAGCCGTCCGTCGTCGCGCCGGTGCGCACTGCCATGGGTGCGTGGCAGTTGACACAGAACTCGCCGATCTTCGCGTCCTCCACACCGCGCGAGTTCATCGCCACGAAGAGTGGATCCTCCGACGCGTACGCGTGCATGCTCGATGCCCACTCCGCATATTGAACTGGGTGACAACCTTCACAGGTGCGCGGGTCCATGAGTGCTTCGACGTCGAGGACACCCTGGGGTTCCTGGGGCGAAGGATCCTCCGTCGTGCACCCGGCGGCGACCAACAGCACGGCAGCGCGCCGCCACACCGCTCTCGGAGGTGAAACGCGGTCGTTCGGCGCTTGCGAGGCGGCAACCGACAGTGGGCTGCTCCAGTCGCTACCCGTCGACCACCGTCTTGCTCTGCCGCACCTCATCAGTTCTTCTTAGGATCCGAGACGGGGAGAGGCAACCAGTCAGCTCTACCAAAAACTGCGCACGACACTCAGACTCAGTCCCGCGGTCAGGGGACTGTTTTTCGCCAGTCCGTCGATTGGCGGTTGGAGAGAGAACGCTGTCCTCAGTCGCCAGTCGTTGTTTGGAGAATGCGTGGCGGCGAACGCAAGATCGACGCTCCGCGTGGCCGAGTGCGCGACCTGGGCGCCGTCGACGACCGAATTGCCCTCACCGACGATGGAAGTGACGAAGGCCGTCGTCGTTCGATGCGACCACGCGTAGCCGATCCCGAGCGTCGCGCCCCAACGCAACCCCGGCGTGGTTTCGATGCCGGAGACGTCTCGCGATAGGCGTTGCCCGATTTCCCCCAACAGGTTGAAAAGCCATGCTCGGTAGGCACGCTCGAGCGCCACGCCGAGCTCGAACTGCGCAGCGCCGAGTCCCGTGGCGTCACTGCCGAGCGGCTTGGTGGCGGCTTCCGCCGCAGTGCCGGTGGGGGTGATGGCACGAGCGAGCAACGCGACACCCGCCGCGCGTGGCACTTCCGAAGCGTGGAGGAAGTCCCAGCGCGCATTGAATTCGACATCGCCGAGACCGACCGACGATTCCGCGTCGGTCGTCGCGCTGTCGCGGAACGACTCCACCAGCGGGACGAGCACACCGACCTGGCCACGCGACGAAGCGCGTAAGGTCGAGAATGCTTCTTGCCGCAAGTCCCACTGCGTCGTGCCTTTGGGGTTGGCCCTGAGGTTCCCCTCAGCGTCGGCATTGCCGAGAGCTGTGCGTGTGCTCGCCCGGAGACCGACGAGCAGCCACTCGTGCATCTCCAGACGACCTGGCGTCAAAGCGCTACCGCCCGCGCAGCAGGCTTGCGCTCGGGCGTCGGCGCTTGCACCGAGCAATGCGAGCACGACGGTGCCAATCGCCCAATGGGCGAGCACGGTTGTCGGGTGTTTCTTCGAACCCCCGTTGGGTGAGGGTCCGAAAGAATGCCTCCGCTGCGGTCGACTTTTCGACTCCATTCTCTGTTGCATCGAATGAGAGTTCGCGATGCGCGAACTCTCATTTAGAGCCTTCGAGTTCACGATACTGAGAGGCCGCGATCAGGGCACTTCGAACGTCGGGGTCAGCGTGTCTGGGTCAGCATCGCCGAGGGTCGTTCGCAGTTCCCAGCGACCAGGCATGGACAGTCGTACCGGATACAGCTCGTAGCCGCCATCGCCGACTTCCGTCGACGATGGGTCGACTCCTGAGCCGTGTCCCATTGCCGGCATGAACGGCACCATGTCGATGGCCAAGCCTTCGATCCCGCTGCCGGTGTCGGCGTCGAGTACGCGCAGTTCGATGCGGTTGTCGCCACGTACTGGAGGACTCGCGGGCAGCGAGCGCAACTCGACCTCGAATCGTCCTTCGTCGCTGTGCAGTCGAAGCCACGGCTCTTCGGCAAACGTCAGGCTGCTCAGTTGGTCCTTGGCAGTGCTGTCTACTGAAGAGCAAGCGACGATTGGTGCCAGTGCAACCAGCACGAGGCCGGCACTGACCAGAGTGTTCAGACGTGGCATGGTTCGGCTCGCCAGCGAACTCGGGGCAACATGGACTGGACTTCGACGCTCAGCCGCCATCGGCGCTCGCGTCCATCGGCTCGGTATGGCCAGGACCGGCGTCACCGCGACACAACTGCGAGCATTGATCGAAGATGGCCTCGCAGGCTTCGTGATCACCCGCGTGGCCCACCTCGTGGCACTCGCGCCCCAATCCGTCGCCGTCATCGAACGCGTGACACGTGTGGCCGAGTTCTTCGCACAACGCGCTGCCGGCATCTGTTTCGTGGTGACCCGCACTCGCGTCGTCGGGGTGCCGTGTGCCTGCGTCAGACGTTCCGGCGTCGATCGGCGCTTGGCAAAAGGCGATGCACTCGTCGTAGATTTCGGCGCATGCCTCGGGATCACCTGCGTGCCCCACGTCGTGGCATTGTTCGCCAAACTCGCCGTCATTGTTGTCGAAAGGATGGCAAAGCGTGCCGAGCTCAGCGCACATGATTTCCCCCTCCGTGCCCTCGCTGGGGATCTCGTGCAGGTTGGGGATCGGCTTCGTTCCCGCTTCCTTCTCACCGCTCGTGGGCGAGGTCGGAGTGTCATCGGTGTCGCGCGTGCCGGCTTCGGTCAGCGGTGTCGAGCCACCATCGTCGTCGCCGCAGGCGACCGTGATCAGGGCAAACAAGCTGCCGATCACGGGTAGTGAAGCTTTCATCGTAAGCTGCTCCAAGTCAGTCGATCAGGCCGGTCGCGACGCGTGTGCGCCGCGGGTGCCATCGGTCTGCCAGCATGCCCTGTCGCGGGTGACCTTGCCAATCGACCACTTCGGGGTGCGAAAAAAAGCCACGGTGCGGACAGCCCAGCGATCCATTCGAGCTCATCGCACGCGGTGGTTTCAGTTCGGTGTGACCTGCCGAGGAACAGCGAAGCGATTGCGGGCGTGGACGCGCTCCAGATCCCGGCGTCACGCTCACGGGTGGGCGACGCCGCCCGTCGGTGGGCTCACGATGCCTTGAACTCATCGATGCTGGTGAACGATGCTGTTCGAGTTCGGGCGTGTCAGGCCAGCCAGCCAGCGCCGCCCGACCGGGTCGACAGATCCCGCGGAATGCGGCTGTTGTTCTGACGCCTACAGTGGCGCGGCGATTGCTCACCGGGGCTCGGGTGTCGCTGATGACTGCCGGCGCGCGCTCTCGTAGGACGTCAAGCGCAGTCGGGATTTGAATTGCTGGGTCGAGACGCGCCGCTCCGCGGTTCGCCGCGTCTCGACTCTTCAGCATTCTTGTCGTTGGGTACCCCGTTGACTGCGCGTTGCTGGTGTTCGGTGCGTGTATGGTCGATGCCGTGACGGCCGGGCCGCCAGTATCGAGGAAGGGAGGGGCTGGGGGGCGATTGCGACACGGGGGCGCGCGGAGCATCGAGCGGACTCGGGACGTGCTGCGGCCTGGGAGGGATCCTGGATTCAACTACCAAGTTAACGATCGGCTACGGCCCGCTTGGGCTATCTGGTGCCGCCGCCTGGCCCACTGCGGCCAGAGCCTTCCGTTGTGCGTCGCGTTGGTTTCGGACTGTCCACGACTACTGAAACACAGTCCAAGGACGGCGTTCGAGATTCGAGTCTGGTCGCTTCCCTGCGAGTCATCGAGACTTGCGCCTGGCATGGAAGCTGCGTTAGGGGGTCATCGGTTGTGGCTCCAAGAGGTTGCAGCCGGGCGACTCATCGTGTCTCGTTCATCCCGCGTCTTCGTCTTACTCGCTCTGTGGTCCTCGACGGCTTGGGCACAATCTCCAGCTACCGACGACGCTGGAACGACGACGGTTCGGCCCGTCGTCAACGACGTCCGCGCCGAAGCGCGTTGGCGTTTCGATCGCGGCTTGAAGCTGTACAATCAAAACGACTATCGAGGCGCCCTCGCGGAGTTCTTGCGTGCCTATGAGCTGACGCACCACGTGCAAGTGCAGTTCAACCTCGCTCTGGTCTACGCCAAGCTCGAGCAGTCCGCCGAGGTCGTGCGGTTGCTCACGGGCCTGCTCGACGCCAAAGAGCCGAAGATCACGCCGGAGCAACAGCAACTCGCTCGTGAAGTCGTGGCGGTTCACCGACAGCGCCTGGGGCTGCTGGAAGTCACGGCGAACGTCGACGATGCGGTGATCCAGATCAACAACGTCGAAGTGGCCAAGACACCGGCGGACCCGATCCCGGTTGGGGCTGGGTCGCACGTCGTTTCCGTGCTTGCGCCGGACTACGAGCCGCGCCGTTTCGAGGTGGTCGTGCCCAGCCAAACCACGCGCCAACTGGCTGTGGAGTTGCGCCCGCTGCAAGAAAACCTGGCTCACCTCGACGTTTCGACGTCGGCGCCCAGCGTGCAGGTCTTTGCCGGAGATGAACTCATTGGCACGACTCCCTTCGATGCCAGTGTCGCCTTTCGACCGGGGGTACACCAGTTGCGTTTCGTTCGTCCGGGCTATGTCTCCGAGGAGCGAACCGTCGTGCTGCACCCGGGGAGCAGCGGGCAGCTGAGCGTGAAGTTGACCTTGGACGCGGCGGCGACGCAGCAGGGCAAGCTGGCGGTCACGGTGAGCCAACCGCAGGCCTTGGTTTGGGTGGACGGTGAGCCGCGGCTCGACTTCTCCGATGGTCTGAGGTTACCTGTGGGCAAGCACTTGCTACGGGTCGAGCGCAGCGGCTATCACGAGCTGCAACGAGAGGTAGTCGTCGAGCCCGGGGGTTCCGCGGTATTCGTCGAGCTGTTTCCCACTGCCGATACGCTTGCGGCGTACGTCGATTCGGCCTACTCGCAGCGTCTTTGGAGCTACGTCACTTTGGGAGCGGGCGTGGCGGTGTCGGCTGGTGCCGTGGGATTCTTGATTTGGAATGGCGCTCGGGAGACTGACGCTCAGGCTACCTTCGATGCAGAGCTGGCTGATGCTCGCGACACGGTTTCGGGGAGGTGCACCACGCCGGAGTGCCAAGAGGCGGTTCGCGCGAGCGGCGATGAATTGAAGCGCGTGCAGGGCCGTGAAGTCTGGGGCTGGGTGGGGCTCGGTGTCGGCGTTGCAGGCATGGCGGCGGGGATCTGGATGCGGCTGGGAGCCGATGATCCCGACAAGTTTCAGGCGAGCAGCGGTGCGCTCGTTTCGAACCTCGGGCTGGAAGTTCGTCCTGGCGGCGCGGCACTCCGAGGCAACTTCTGATCAATTTTCAAGCGACGCACCGAAAGGGCGTGGCTCGTTTACGCAAAGGAGTGCAGTAGCAATGAACTCACGAATCCGAAAACTGCGAAGCCAAGCGGGGCTTCCTCTGGGACGTTCGGTCGCGTTCGGCCTTGGTTTGGCCTCGTTGATGGGATCGCTCGTCGGCTGCGACGACGATTCGAAAGAGATCGACGAAGCCATCGCCAAGGTGACTGAAAGCTGCTCGCTGAACTCCGATTGCGAGGACCCGCTGATCTGCGTTTTTCAGCGTTGCCACGAGCCGTGCAACGACAGCGGTGACTGTCCCTTCCCCGCGCGCTGCGTTCAATCGGAGAAGACCGGTGTCTTCGCTTGCCAGTTTCCCGATGAGGCGGAGTGTGACTCGACCGGGTCCGAGGACGAGTGCAATAGCCCGCAGGTGTGTGCTGCAGATAACCAGTGTCGGGGGCCGTGTAAGCGTGACTCGGATTGCCCGGACAAGCAGGTCTGTGCGAGCGACGGCGTCTGTGCGGAAGAACGTGAAGTCGACGACGAAGGCATGCTGAGCTTCGACGATGTGCCGTCCGGATCGTCCAAGGGTGATGATGCGGGGAGTGGTCCCAGCAAACCGAGCCCGAAAGACGACGATGACGAGCCGGCGACCAAGGACGCCGGGGGGAGTTCAAATCCCGAGCCGATGATGTCCGAGCTCGAAGATGCCAGTGCATCTGGGCCGTCGGTGTCATCTGAAGAGGACGCGGGCAGCTCGACTACTGACGACGAGACCGACGAACCGGCGTCTGAGGTCGACAGTGGCGGGCCGTCTGGCATCGACTACTACGAAGTCGAGGGGGAGCCCGACCTGCAGCCCAACGACACGCGCGAG
>QJWJ01000337.1 GCA_003235365.1 Deltaproteobacteria bacterium | reverse complement strand
GTCTGGCGATGGGGGTGGGGCGCCCTTGCGCGGGGTGTGACGCTGGCGCTATAGGCTCTGCCGTGGGCAAAGAAAGTCGAAAACTGAAGCGCAACATGGAAGCCGACGGCTCGTCGCGCAAGCGCAAGCCGTCGAACGCGCCGTTCAAGCCGCAAGCCGCGCCGGGTTTGCCGGACGACGCCATCAAGTCGATGTTCATTCGCCTCGGGTTGCTGTTGCTCGCCGTGTGGTTCGTGGGCGGAACCATCGCAGGCTTCGCTCAGTCGGAAACCACGACGATCGTGGCACTGAGCGTCCCCGCGGTGCTCACCGTCGTGGTCGCCGGCGTGGCCATCTGGGGCCTCGGGCGAGCGCGCAAGGCGCAGGGCGTTGCGGGGATCCTCGCTGGCGTCGAGTCCGATGAGGACCGCAAGGACGCGCTGTCGAAGCTCGACTCACAGTTCAAGTCCAACGACCCCGCAGCTCTGTTTGCCAAAGCCCAACTGCAGATGCAGGAAGATCCCCGCGCGGCCCTGGCAACCCTCGAGCAGATCGACTTGAGCAAGGGCATGTCAGGCATGGCGGACGAGGCGCGCGCCCAGCGCGGCATGATCCACCTGATGCTCGGCGAAGCGAGCAAAGCGCGAGACTTGGTCGACAACATCGACTTGACTCGTCACCAAGACTCTCGGACTCGCGCCATGATGAGCGCGGTCATCGCCGAAGCGTGGGCGCGCACCGGGCAAGTGAAGAAGGCTCAAACGACCATCGAGATGTTCAATCCCGAGGATGAAGCCTTCGAGCAACTGCGCCCCCAAATCTATCGTGCGCGCGCCTACGTGTACGCCTACTCCAACAACCCCAAAGCGTTGAAAAAAGCGCTTCGCAAGTTGGCCGACATCGATCCGCGAATGCTGGGCGGCTTCATCGTCAAGCGCGCCCATCCGCTGCTGCAAAAGGAAGTGAAAGTCCTGCTGGAGCAGTCCGGCGCCGTGCAGCGTAAGATCCAATTTCAGCGCGTTTGACGCCGGGCCGAGAGCGCGCCCAGTTCCGTCGGGTCAGCGGTGGTTGCCGCGAGTCAGCGCAGGCTACGGATGCTCGCCGTCACGACGGGCGACACTCGCAGCTCCGGTAGCAACTCGGCGTAGGACATCACGCGCAAGCCCGGTAGTTCCACCTCGAGCAACTTGCGGACGAAGCGGCGAATGTCGGGCTGAGTCAGCAGAATGCGCACGTCCGGAGCATCACGCTGTGCGACCTGCATCGCCGCCAGCACGGCGTTGACGATCTCACGGGCCGGTTTGGGTGCGAGCGTGAGGAAACTGCCGGCAGCCGTGCGGTTGATGGCATCGCGAATGGTCTCTTCGATTTCGTTCTCGAGTAGCAGCACTCGCAGCTCGCGAGCGCCGCCGGTGGCGTCGAATGTCATGCTGCGCTTGAACTGCGAACGCACGAACTCGGTCAGGTTCAGTGGATCCTTGTCGGTTTGGGCAACCTGAGCCAACGCTTCGAGAATGCCCTTCAGGTCGCGGACGCTGACCCCTTCCTCGACCAAGCGACGCAGTATGTCCGTCAGCAGCGTGAGCGAGACGGGTTTGGGCACCACTTGTCGCACCGTCGCTGGCGCGATTTGCTCCAGGCGGTCGAGCAAACTCTGCGTTTCGGCAATCCCCATGAACTCGGCTGCACGAGTTCGCAGCGTGGGCAGGCAGCGCTCGAGCACGTATTGAGCCAAGCTCTCCTCGGGCACCTCGTCGGGGATCGTCAGCACCAACGCCGGGATCTCGAAACACGACACGACCACGGTGCGCGAAGGCAGCTGCGGATCGATCTGAACCGGGGCGGCGGGCAAGGGCACACCCAACTCGCGAAACATCAGCTCACGCACCGCGCCGCTGATCGACCGCAACCCGGGGCGGATCAGGCGGTCACCCCTGGCCTCGTCATCGAGCAGGGCTTGCAGATCGCTACCGCATTCGAGCCCCCAAGGTAACACCACCGGAACGAACCGACGCTGGGGCGAATGCACATCGCCGTCCGCTTGGGGTCCGGTCACCTCCACGGCATCGTCTTGCGCTGGTCGGGCGGCGACTCGCGACAACAGGTACAGAGCGCCGCCGATGACGAGCAGCGGCAGTGTCGGCAGACCTGGGACCAAACCCAGCAACACGACGAAACCGCTCGCGACCGCGACCGCGCGCGGTGCGCGCAACAACTGCGAGCCCAGCTCCTTGCCCAGCGCCGTGTCTTGCTCCTCGCTCGCCACGCGAGTGACGAGAATGCCCGCCGCGGTCGAGAGCACCAGCGCCGGGATCTGCGAGACGAGCCCATCGCCGATGGTCAGCAAGCCGTACTTCTTCAAGGCCAGGGTCGCACTCATGTCTCTTTGCATCACTCCGATCGCCAGCCCTCCCAGGATGTTGATGATCGTGATCAAGAAGGACGCGATGACGTCGCCCTTGACGAACTTCATCGCGCCGTCCATCGCGCCGTAGAATTGGCTCTCGCGCGACAGTTGCCGGCGGCGACGTGTTGCTTCGGTGCCATCGATGTTGCCGGCGCGCAGCTCGGCATCGATGGCCATCTGCTTGCCTGGCATCGCGTCGAGGGTGAAGCGCGCTCCGACTTCAGCGACGCGTTCACTGCCCTTTGCAATGACCACGAATTGAATGATCGACAAGATCAGAAAGATGACGGCACCGACCACGTAGTTGCCGCGCACGACGAAGCCGCCAAACGCGGCGATCATCTGCCCGGCGTCTGCTTGCAACAGGATCAAGCGCGTGGACGAAACGTTCAGCGCCAGGCGCAGCAGCGTGGTGATCAGTAGCAGGGAAGGGAAGGCCGCGACCTTCAGCGTATCGGTGACGTACATCGTCACCAGCAGCACGGTGACGCTCATCGCCAGGTTGGACGCGATCAGCAGATCGAGCAACCACGTGGGCAACGGTACGATCATCAAGCCCACGACGCTGATCACCAGCGCCGCGAGCACCGCATCGGCGAGAGCGAATCCGGTTGGTTTCTGGCGGCTGAGCAACAGCTCTCGGGCTTGATTCAAAGCGTCCTCGTCGTTGATGAAGTCACTCAGCTCGGAGAGCCAAAGAGGGCGAAAATCCCCGTGTACAGCTGTAGCGCGGGAGAGCCATCGAAGGGGCCGATCTCGAACGCCGACTGAACCCCGGCGATGGGCATGTTCGCAAACTGCTCCCTCAGCACACGCGTGTCGACGTTCGGGCTGTTGTACAACGAGCGACCGCGACCGCTGCAATTGAAGTACAACGCGAACCGCGGGGCAGCACCAGCCATCGCCCGTGAACTCTGACGACAGACCCGAACGATGTCTTCGCGCGCGGCCGCGCCGTCTCGAACGGCAAAGGTCACGCTCATGTCTGGCCCCAGCTCGTGGGTGATCAGCAACCCGCGGCGCCCAGGATCCACGCCCTGGATGCCGCGGACCAGCAACTCGGGCGAGCCGCCCTCCTCGTGCTTTCGTGTCGAGCACAACACGGTGAACACCAGTGGACGCCCCCGCAGTCCCGCCCCCAGCTGCTCGAGCACGCTGAGCGCGGCGTTGTCACCAATCTCGTAAATCATCGCGCCCTCGGCGCGCGTGATCGGCATTGGCTCGGCAAGCAAACGGCACGAATGCGCCGTGAGCACGGCGGGGGGCGACTGCCCCACGAACGTCAGTGACAACGCCCGGGGAGTCGAGACACGACGTTCGCACACGCACACCAACCCCGGATCGCCGTGCACACCAGCCCCGAACACGTGGGGATACTCGCCCCGATCCCGCAGTCGCCACAGCTCGTGTGGGTCGAACCCTTCAGACCGCACGAACAGTGCCGTCGGCGCTGAACCCACCTTGGGTCCAGGCAACAACGCCGACAAGTGATCTGCCGTCAACTCGGTGCTGTCCTCTTGCGCGATGCGCGGCGCATTGCCTCCCCACACCAGACCGGTCGCGGCGTTTGCCCCCTCGAGTTCACCGCGTTCGGAGAGCACGCCAGGGCCGCCGACGAGCACCACTGGCACGTCCGTGACGTCTCGCAATCGCTCGGCGACATCGAGCAAACGGTCAGCAAGCTTGCCGCAGCAAAATACCAACGCGCCCGCCGGACGCGTGACCGCCGCAACCGATCGGACAACGGCTGCCACGACTTGACCCGCATTGTCCCCGCGGACCTCGAAACTCGTGGCGGGTGCTCCCATCGCGCTAACGGTATTTGGCCGCTGCGACGACCGCAAGCGGGGTGTTCGAAAACCCTGTGAAGACTTTTACAGTCCGGGTGCCGGCGAGTCCCCGCGCGGACCAGAACTCCTACAACCGAGAACTGTGATGCCGCGCCTGGCCCACACGCTGCGTGGTGGCTCTCACGCCCGTCGGCTGTGTGTTCGCGCCGCACTGCGAATCGGGCCACCGCGGCGGCGGACGTCGGTGGGAACGGCGAGAAACTCGCGAGCCCGGGTGGGCGCATCCAGATACTTGGCCCTCGCCGCGCTGGTTCGGTAGCCACTTGGTCGTGTTCCGCGTCGAACCGTGCCAGCGCCTATCGCAACCGCTCGTGCAACGTCGCGCGCACGCCAACCCAACGGAGGTAGTTCTGTGATGCGAAGGCGTATCGGAGTGGTCATGGGCGGCAGCTCGAACGAGCGCGATGTTTCTCTGCAATCCGGTCGGGCCATCGCCGACGCGCTGGAGCTGTCGGGGCAGCACCAAGTCGTCCGCATCGTCGCGCACGATGAGCGCGATCTGCTGTCGGGTCTGCGCGAGGGATCGCTGGACGCCGTATTCCTCGCTCTGCACGGGCGTTGGGGAGAAGACGGCTGTGTGCAAAGCATCCTGGAAATGCTGAGGATCCCCTACACCGGCTCACGAGTGCTGAGCAGCGCGTTGGCAATGGACAAGCTCAAAGCCAAGGAGCTGTTCCGTCTGCACAACGTGCCAACGCCGCCCTATTACACCGTCAGTGCGAGCGAGCAGGCGGTGCTCGACGAGCTACATGGGTCGTTCGGGTTTCCGGTGGTCGTCAAGCCGCGCCGCGAAGGATCGAGCGTCGGAGTGACCAAGGCGAACGATGCCGCCGAGCTCGCCGCGGCGGTGCAGAACGCGCTGCAGTTCGATGACGAGGTGTTGATCGAGCGGTTCATCGCCAGCAAAGAGGTCGCCGTGGGGATCTTGGACGGCCGAGTGCTGGGCGCCATCGAGATCGCGCCCGAGGGCGATTTGTACGACTATCATGCGAAGTACGAGTCGGACCGCACGCGCTACTACATGCCGGCGCGTCTCGAAGCAACGCGCTACCAAGGAGTGCTCAACCTCGCCGAACGCGCCGCGGCGGCTTTGGATTGCAGAGGCGCGGTGCGAGTCGACCTGTTGGTGACCGAAGGTGGCAACGAATATGTCCTCGAAGTAAACACGTGCCCGGGAATGACCGAGCACAGCCTGATGCCCAAGATCGCGCGGGCCGCCGGCTACGACTTGCCTGCACTGTGTGAAGCGATTCTGAGCGGCGCGACGCCCGCCAAGTCGAACCCGACGACGCCGGCGGTCGCCGCGCCGTCGGCTGCCGAGCCAATGCGCCTGGCAGTGTGACAGCGGTCTGAAGAGCCGACCGATCCGCGTCGTTTTCTGCCGTGTTCTGGCTGATAGCCGTTGCCCGGTCCATACCTAGGCGCTAGATCCGCTCCCCCCTGTCCCTATCGTCTAGTCCGGCCCAGGACGTGGCCCTTTCAAGGCTAAAACACGGGTTCGAATCCCGTTGGGGACGCCAGGAACACCCCACATCGAACGAGCGCCCGTCGACCCAGTCGGCGGGCGCTGTCGCTTGGGGCCTCGACACCGATACGGCACCGCCGGGATTTGGGATGAGGGGTCGCACACTTGGACGAATGCCGCTCGCTGGGCGAGTAGCGCGCATCGGCGCTGCCCCCTTGCCGTACGTCGGGGCAGCGCTGCACCTCCAGGTGAGACGACCAGCGTGTACTTGCCGCATTGCCGTCGATCGGGCGCGAATTGCTGGCGCTTGTGCTTGCTCAGCCAGAATTTCCCCACTAGTGATGCCGAGCGATGAGGATTGATCTGTCCGGAAAGCGCGCCTTGGTGGCGGGAGTAGCAGACGACGTCGGGTTCGGCTTTGCGATCGCCAAAGGTTTGGCCGAAGCGGGAGCAAAGGTGTGTGTCGCCGCCTGGCCACCGGCCATGAACATCTTCGAAACGCTGCTACGCCGGGGAAAGATGGATGAGTCGCGGAAGCTATCCGACGGGTCGATGCTCGAGTTCGAGCGGGTCTACCCGCTCGACGCCGTGTACGACAGCATGGACGACGTTCCCGCCGAGGTCCGCGACAGCAAGCGTTATTCGGAGCGTGGGGATTTCACGATTTCCGGCCTTGCCCAGCGCATGCAGGACGACTTCGGTGAGAACCCGGTCGACATCGTCGTTCACTCGTTGGCCAACGGCCCCGAAGTGGCCAAACCTCTGCTCGACACGAGCCGAAAGGGTTACCTCGCCGCGCTCAGTGCTTCGAGCTACTCGTTCGTTTCGATGGTACAGCGATTCGCGCCGCTGATGAGCGAAGGCGGCAGCTTCTTGTCGTTGACCTATCTCGCATCCGAGCGCGTCATCCCTCGCTACGGTGGTGGAATGTCGTCGGCCAAAGCGGCGCTGGAGTCCGATACGCGTTACCTCGCGTTCGAAGCGGGTCGACGTCACGGTGTTCGCGTCAACACCATCTCGGCTGGGCCGTACGCTTCACGCGCAGCCAGCGTGACTGGGGCAATCAACGAGATCGTCTCGTACTACCAACGCAACTCACCGCGTGCGGAGATTCTGGAACCGGTCGACGTCGCCAACACCGCCGTGTTCCTCGCAAGCCCCCTCGCCAGCGCGATCACCGGCTCGACCGTGTACGTCGACAATGGCTATCATGCGGTCGGCAAGGGCATGGACGCAGGCGACCTCGAGTGGGCCAAGGGACAGCTCTGAGCTGAGCTGGCAAGTTCAGTACCCGAGGCGCACCTTGACGCCTCGGTCGTGGAGGTAACGCTTGAGCTGGGGCACCGTGTAGTGCCCGTAGTGCACCATCGAGGCGACTAGCGCCGCGTCGGCTTTGCCTTCCGTCAACACGTCGTACAGGTGCTCGGGTTTGCCCGCGCCGCCCGAAGCGATCACGGGGATTGAAACGGCCTCGGCCACCATCCGCGTCAGGCGCAGTTCGTACCCGTCGCCGGTGCCGTCAGCGTCTATCGAGTTGACGACGAGTTCACCTGCGCCCAGCTCCTCTCCGCGCTTGGCCCAGGCCAATGCGTCGAGCCCAGTGCGAGTCCGCCCGCCGTGGATGACGATCTCGTAGCCCGATGGGATGGCGTCACTGACCTCGACCGCGAGCACGTCCATGCTCAAGATCGTGCTCTGAGAGCCGATCGCCCGCGCGATGTCGGTGATGATCGCCGGGTTTTTCACGGCTTGGGAATTGACGTTGATCTTCTCCGCGCCGGCCAGGCGCAGCGACGTCGCGTCTTCGACCGACGCGATGCCACCCCCGACGGAAAAGGGGATGAAGATGTTCGCCGCGACGGCCTCGACCACTTCGAGCATGATCCCGCGACCGTCACTGGACGCAGTGATGTCGTAGAAGACCAGCTCGTCGAGCCCTTGCTCGTAGTACTGTTTGGCCTTCTCGAGCGGGTCGCCGATGTCCTTGGTATCGACGAACTTGACGCTCTTGGCCAGCTTGCCGTTGCGCACGTCCAAACAGGCGATGACTCGCTTACTCAGCATGGCGTCCCCTCCCAACGGCTGAAGCGCGCCAGCAGCTCCAGGCCCAAGCGACCACTCTTCTCGGGGTGAAACTGCGTCGCAAAGAGGTTGTCTCTGCCCAGCGCGCAGGTGAACGGACCACCGTAGTCAGCGGTGGCGTAGCTGTGAGCGTCCGTTTCGGGATCGGGGTAGTAGCTGTGCACGAAGTAGAACTCGTCACCGGCGGCGATTCCGTCGAGCAAGGGGTGGGGCTTGGCGACACGCACCTCGTTCCACCCGATGTGCGGCACCTTCAACGACGGATCGGCGAGGGCAAAGCGCCGCGTCGTCCCGGCGATCCAGCCCAAACACGGGATCTCGCTCTCCTCGGACCGGTCGAGGATCAGCTGTGCGCCCACGCAAATCCCCAACACGGGAACGCCCGAATGAAGTGCCTCGGTGAGTGCTTGGTCGAGACCCCGCTCCACGACGGTCTCCATCGCGCTCTGCGCGTTGCCGACACCGGGAAAGATCACGCGCGGCGCCTTGCGGATCACGTCGGGGTCGCCACTGAGCGTCGCGTCGATGGCCGCAGCGGCACAGGCACGCTGCACGCTGCGAAGGTTGCCTGCGTTGTAATCGACGATCACCAAAGACATCGGGCGCTCGGACATAACGCCTTCGACGCAGCGCCGCAAGCAGCCTGGCTCCGGCGCGACGGAGCGGGCCGGGGCGATCCGTACGACCGCCCCCCGGATGGCTCGCGCCGGCCAGCAGTCGCTCAGTGGTAGAGCGCAGTCAGCATCAGCGTCAGGGCGCCCGTCGACGCGCGGGCAGGGTCGGAATCCTCGTTGCCCTTGGCGACCAGGGCAGAGAAGCGCAACAGGCCGCCAACACTCATGTCGCTGCCAACCCACTGGTCGTAACCTGCCCAGATCGCACCACCGAGCCCCCCAGCATTGTCGTCGTCCGAGCCCGCCGACATGCGCGCCTGGCCCACGCCGACCAATCCGCCGAAGTGCCAGCCCCCGGTCGCCCAAGGAAAGCCATCGACGAACGCGCCGAGCATGATGGTCGAAGCTTGGTCGGTGGGCGCAGCGCCGGCTTGCCGATCGAAGGAGCCTCCGAACAGGGAGTTGCCGACCAGTCCGCCGCCAATGACGAAGCCGGGGGAGGGGGTGCCGCCCACGAGCAGGTCGAAACCCAACCCCGAGCCGCCCACGCTACTCTGACCGGACGCTTCGGCTTGGGTGAAGTCGCCCCAGAACGAACCGAAACCGAAGTTGGCGCGCAGGTAGAACCCGTCGTGATTGTGATAAGTCCGTTCAGCTTCCACCATGTTGCCCTGGGGCGTCAGGTTGATCTTCGAAGCCGACTCGTCAGGCGGTGGGGACAACTGAATCGAACCTTCCCCGCTCGGCTCCTCAGGTGCAGGCGTGGCCTGGGGTGGCGGCGGAGTTGCGTCGACCGGCGACGCCTCGGCAGCGGCCTCCTCCACGGGGGCATCAGTGGCTGGTTCGGCGAGGGCTTCAGGCTGTCCTTCGCCGGCGGGTCCCTCATCCTCCGCGTACGCCGTGCCAGAGATTAACGTCGAAAGCAGCGCCGTGGTGGAAAGCAGAGCCGTCAGAGGTGTACGGTTGGGCATGGCCATAGTGATAACTCCAAGGTCGTTCGGGGGTTGAACCGCCGTAGTTATAAGCACGCTCGCCCGACGCGGGAAGTAGCCGGGAACGAGTCCGAATGCGCGACACGTCGCGGTGACACAGATTCTGCGAAACAGCCTCCCAACGCGCGTCGATGTAGCAAGAATCGGCAGCATTCGAAGGTTGGACGCAGCATCTGCGCGAACCTTCAAATCCGTCGCTTCGCGCGACCCGCCGCAGAACCGAAATGCGGTGAGTCATTCTCCGCGGCGGCTGTCGAGTGGCCCGCCCGAAGCCCGCCTCGCCTCACGTCTGCGCGCGCGACTCAGCCTGCACTGCCGTCCGATTTGTGCCGGAGGCTCGGAAGTCTCACTGTCGTTCTTCGCAGCTGATCCAGCGAATGCTGTCGTGGCGCGCCTGCGTGATACAGTGGCGCGATGATGCGTTGGCGTGCCGGCCTCGTCGTGATCTCGAGTTTGGGTTTGCCGTTGACGGCGTTCAGTCAGGTGCCTACGGCCGCACCGAGCACCAGCGCGCCCGCGACGTCAGCGCCCGGCGCGCAGCCTCCGACCGAGGGGACGGCCCCCAACGCGACGACGGCCCCCAGTGCCGCACCGACCGCCACCCCCGAACAGGCCGCGGCTGCCACGCCGCCAGCGACGGGTTCTGCAGGGCCGATCGATGCCGCTCCCGCGCCAGCGCCCGAGGGCAACGCGACAACCGCTCCATCCGCGGGGGTCGCCCCGTCGGGCACTGCCGAACCCGGCGCAGCACCGCCGTCGACGGATGGCGCGCCGCCCACCGCATCAGCTCAGGTTCCGCCCCCCTCGCCGCCAGCCCAGCCGGCGCCGGCCACCCCAGCGCCGGCCTCCGCCCCGACGACCAATTCTCCCACGCCCCCCGCCACCGCGTGGGCCTGGGCTACCCCCGTACCAGGCGCGGATGCGCCGACGCCACCGGGCGACACTGGGACGAAGAAGGAGCGTCCAAAACGCGATTGGCGCGGGACGGAGCTCGGCTGGGGGCACGTGGTGACCACGTCCGCCCTGGGCGTCGGGCGCGACTACCAGAGCGATGCGCATCAGGTCTACCTTCAGGTGCTCACGCTCCAGTTGGCCTATCACCCCGTCACGACGAAGACGTTCGACTTCGGTGTGGCGATCGCCCCCGACGTCTCCGTCGAACTGACGGACAGCGGGCAAACCACGACGCGCCGTGAGCCGTGGCTGGGAGACGTGCCGCTGATCGGCTCCGCCAAGCTGCTGCTGGTGAACGAACCGAAGGAGCTGCTGCAGACGGCCGCGGTGGGAGCACTGGCGGTGATCTTTCCCACCTCCAAGGCCAGCCGCGCCGAAGGGGACATTCTGACGCTCTCGCCACGCCTGGGATTGACCCAAACCTTTCCTGTCTTCGGCGAATCGGCACCCGTGCTCAGTGCGATGACGGTCGGCGCTACGGCTCGCTACGATCACCTGTTCAGCGAGGCCACGACACCCGTCGACGACGACCTCGACCTACCTGCCCAAGATCTGAGCGGCCGCGCCATCACTTCCGACCTGCTCAACGGCGACCAGCTGGCCCCCAATCGCCTGCGCATCAGTGCATTCTTCGGATTCGGCGCGGAGCTGTTCGGCGCGCCGCTGGATCTGACCGTCAGCGGCTTCTACGAAAGCGCACAGCTCGCGGGCGTCAAGACCTCGACGCTGGAGTTGGCGACGGGCCCGGTCGAGATCACACCCGCAGACGACGCTCGCAGTCGACGCCCGTCGGCGGGAGTGGCGGCCGAGCTGGCTTACACGCTGAGCCCCGAGTTCGTGGTGAGCGTGGGCTACCAGAATCGCGCCGACCTGGACAGCGAACTGAACAACCCGCTGCACACGCCATACGCGACGTTCGTCGGCGGTCTGACGCTGCGTTTGGACGAGCTGTATACGACGCTGGGCGGAAGCTCCGAAGGTACGAAAACGGCCTCGCTCAGCGCGTCTCCGTGGTGATCCCGCTGGTCGTCTACCGCGCAGCGCGCCCCGCGTGCGCTCGCCCGGGACAGCTCACTCTTCGCGGCCCATGATCTTCGTGCCCGGGGGCACGGATTGCATCAACCACACGTTCGCTCCAATCACCGACCCGCTGCCGATCACCGTGTCGCCGCCGAGGATCTTTGCCCCAGAGTAGATCGTGACGTCGTCCCCGATGGTCGGGTGACGCCGCACGCCCCGCTGACCGCCACCGCGATGCCGCGAGACGCTCAGCGCGCCGAGGGTAACCCCTTGGTACAACTTGACGTTGTTGCCAATGACGGTGGTTTCGCCGATCACCACACCCGTGCCGTGATCGATGAAGAAGCGCTCGCCAATCGTGGCACCGGCGTGAATGTCGATACCGGTCTCACCGTGAGCGTGCTCCGCAATGATGCGCGGGATCATCGGCACGCCAGCGTCGTAGAGGAGGTGTGCGACGCGATGCGCGGTGATGGCGCGGGGCCCCGGCATGCTGAACACGACCTCTTCCACGCTCTGCACCGCCGGATCGCCGTCGTAGGCCGCCAGCACGTCGCCGTTGAGGCACTGGCGCAGACTCGGCACCGCGGAGAACAGGTTCACGACGACGTTCTCGCTCCAATCGGCCGCTTGCGGCGCGCGACGACCCACGTTCGCCTCGTAGCTGACGGCGCGCTCGATCTGGTCGACGAACAGTTCGTAGGCTGGGTAGAGCGTTTCGCTGATCGAGTAGCGCAGGTTGCCGCGATCCAGGGCGCGACGACTGTAGAAGCCCATGAACAACGCCGGAACGAAGTGCTGGTAGGCCTCGATCACCGCGCGACGGTTGGGCAGCGCAGCGCTCTCGAGATTGTTGATCTCGTGCGGGCCGTCGTAGCTGTCCGTGATGGCGTCGATCGCCGCTTCGAGACGCGCCGACGGCAAGATGCGGGGGGGCATGGTCAGGTTCTCCGTCACGAAGGCTGGTGTGGTGTCGAACACTTCGGGCGGCAACCTAGCACCGTCTGCACTGCAGGCCGAGTTGTTGTCCGATGTTCCCCGCTCCCCGGACCAGAGCATCGTCGAGAAAAAAAGATCGACAAACTGGACGTCTTTTCAGTGTCCGCAGTAGTACTGAACACATGACTCATCACCCTCACGATCGTCTCCTTCTGGCCCTTTACAGTTTGTCGCAAGCCAATGATGACATTGACTTATTCAGCGTTGCCGAAGAGGCCGGCCTGAGCCTGTTCCGCGCCCTCGAAAGCATCGCGGCCCTCGACGACGACGGCCTCGTCGACCGTCGTCGGCTTCGCCTCACTCTCGCGGGCCTGGCCACGGCAGCACCGCTCGCGGCTGCCGTGGGCCTGGGATCTGCGCCGCCTGCGCCGGTGCTGGCCCGCGTCACGCGGATACGCGCCGCCTGAACCCAGCTCGGCACGAAGTCGGTCAGCTGTCTCAGCCCGCGTCTTTGCCGGGCCGCAACACGGCGATGAAGTCGCGATCCAGCACGGTCTTGCGCCCCTCGGCCGCCGCCTGACGCAGCGCCGCGACCGACAACTCACGCAAGTGCTTCGATAGCACCGGGAAGACGGTGTCCGACGTGTTCATGCCCGACGTGGTCTTGATGAATTTCTTGAGCTTGCTGACCACGACGAGCACTTCGGGATCGGAAGTGTCGACAGGCGCCGATGCCATGCGACGAACCGGCGCTGCCGCGTCGCCAGCTGACCCGGGGCTGCGCTGCTCCGCGGCCTCCTGCTCTTGCTCGGCGCGCTCGGCGGCGAGTGCCTGTTCGCGAGTGGGCGCGCGCTCCTCTTCGGCCCAAGCGTCGCGGTGGCGCATCATCGGCAGGTGAGCGTCGAAGCACGGCATGGAGCAGAAGATCAAGCCAGTGCGCTTGCGATTGCAGGTCGAAACGGAACAGACGTAGTACTTCGCCTGGTAGGCAATCGGCGTCTTGCAGATGTTGCACTGACGCCACGTCGATTCGTCTGCCATGTCGGCTCGCCTATAACCCAAGTCGGTGCGCGGTTGAAGGGTCGCGACCGGGGCCAGCGCGCGTTCGTGAATTAGACAACGACGCGGGCCAGTGCGAGTCGCGCGGCCGAGCCCATCCCGACACGTTGCCGGTCCGCCGATTGACGAGTTTTGCCTGGCCCCCCTTGACGCCGAGCAAATCGTGCTGACTGTTCGCCCCAGTCCATCGAGGAGTCCTAAATGAGCGAAGCCGCGAAACAACGCCCATTCCAAGCCGAAGTCAGTCAGGTCCTGCGCCTGGTCGTCAACTCGCTATACAGCAACAAGGAGATCTTCCTGCGCGAGCTGGTGTCGAACGCCTCCGACGCCCTCGACAAGCTGCGCTTCGAGAGCCTGAGCCACCCCGAGCTGCTGAAGGAGGGCACGGAATTTCGCATTCGCATCAGCGCCGACCCGGACAAGAAAACGCTGACCATCTCCGACAACGGGATGGGGATGACCGAGGAGGAGCTGGAGAAGAACCTCGGCACCATCGCCCATTCCGGCACCCGCGAATTCTTGGACAAGCTCCAGGCCGCCAAGGACCAAGCCAGTGGGATGCAGCTGATTGGCCAGTTCGGGGTCGGCTTTTACTCGGCATTCCTGGTCGCCAACAAAGTCGAGGTCGTCTCGCGGGCGGCAGGAAGCGAGCAGGCCTTCTTGTGGACGTCAGAAGCCAAGGAGTCCTACACGATCGAGCCCGCCGAACGCGAAGAGCACGGCACGGACGTGATTCTCCACGTCGCCGACGAGCACGCGGAATTCCTACAAGGCTACCGCTTGCGCGACCTGGTCACCCGCTACTCCGACTACATCGGTCACGCGATCGAGATGCCGACTCGCGAAACCGAGGATCCGAAGAAGGAGCCCGAGTTCGAGCGCGTCAATCGCGCCAACGCCCTGTGGCAGCGCAACCCGAAGGAGATCGACGCCGAGGTCTACGACGAGTTCTACAAGCACCTCGGTCACGACTGGGAAGCGCCGGTCGCCCACCGTCACTTCAAGGTCGAGGGGACGCAGATGTTCGCGGGGCTGCTATTCCTACCCAAGCGGCCGCCCTTCGACATGTTCGACCGCTCGTCGAAACACGGCGTGAGGCTGTACGTCAAGCGCGTGTTCATCATGGACAACTGCGAGGACCTGATCCCGCCGTACTTGCGTTTCCTCAAGGGCGTCATCGACTCCGAAGACCTGCCGCTGAACGTCTCGCGCGAGATGCTCCAGGACAACCGCGTGGTGCGCACGATCAAAAAGCAGGTCGTGAACAACGCCCTGACGATGATCGAAGAGCTGTGCAGCGAGAAACCCGAGGAGTTCAAGACCTTCTGGGAATCGTTCGGCGCGGTGCTCAAGGAGGGCTTGCACTACGCGCAAGACGACGCGGAGAAGCAGCGCATCGCCAAGCTGGTCCGCTTCGAGTCGACGGCGGGTAGTGAGATGACGTCTCTCGAGCAGTACGTGGGACGCATGAAAGAAGGACAGAAGGCGATCTACTACGCCACGGGTACGTCGCGGGCGCTGCTCGAGAGCAGCCCGCACCTCGAATCGCTGCGCAAACGCGACTTCGAAGTGCTCTTGCTGACCGACCCGGTCGATCCGTTCGCGGTAGCTGGTTTGAACGAGTTCGATGGCAAGAATCTCGTTTCGGCGATGGAGTCGAATCTCGAGCTGGACGAAACCGAAGACGAAGAAACCAAACAAGCGCGCGAAGAGCAGGGCAAGGCCGTGCAGCCCCTGGTCGATCGCTTCAAGAGCGTGCTGGACGACAAGGTCGGCGAAGTCCGGGCCTCGAGTCGCCTGACCGATTCTCCCGTCTGCCTGGTGATCCCCGAAGGCGGCGTCGCGCCGCACATCGAGGAGATGTTGCGGGCGCACAACCCGAACATGCCCAGAACCAAGCGAATCCTCGAGGTGAATCCCAATCATCCGGTGATCGAGCGCTTGAAGAAGGACAACGACGCGGACGGTGGCTCCGAACGCGTCTCGGAGTGGATCTCGCTCCTGTACGATCAAGCGCTGATCGCCGAGGGGAGCCCCGTGGAAGATCCCGCTGGCTTCGCTCGCCGGCTCGGCCACCTGATGCAACAAGCCGCAACTACCTGAGGCACGGGATCCTCCGGTGTCCCGGTGGCCACGAAGGGCGCTCGCGAATGTGGGCGCCCTATGCCATTCGTGGGCGAGGGCCGGAAATGCGACGTCTCCAGCCTGGCGTGGTCAGCCGCGCGCACCGCTGTGTGCGCCGGGCCACGTCGTTGACGCGCAATTGAGCGATTCCAGCCGAAAATGCAGCTATTTTGGCTGGCCAGGTACTTGCACTCTAGGCTCTCGACTGGACCCCATCCCCAGTCGAGGAGCAATGAAATGGATAGTCAGCAATGCTTGTGGTTTTCCCGACTCTCGTTCGGGGTTTCCGTGTTTGCCTTGATCGGTGGTGTGACCGGCGCTTGCAGCCGCAAAGACTCGTCGCTCAGTGCGGAGCAGATGCGAGCCAGCCAGGTGCTCGCTCCCGCCGGCCAACCCGAAACCAAGACGCCCCGAGCGAGCGACGAGGCCAGGAATGAGACCGCGTCGAAGCCTGTCGACGAGACAAAGGCGATTCTGAACGTCGACGATCTGCCGAAAGCCGAGTCGGCCAAGGCACCCAAGACGGCCAAGGCCGAAGCCGAGGCTCCGCGAAAGACCGTCGATGGCGCCGCCGAGCTGCAGCTCAAGCGCTTGGTGGTCACCGGGCGTGTCGAGGACCGCGAACCCGTCGCGACCGATGCCTTCGAACTCGGCAGCGGCCCCGTGCTGGCCTTCGTGGAACTGGCCAACCCGAGTGACGAAGAGCAGCACGTCGTGGTCACCTTCGAACCGCAGGGTGGTGGCGAGAAGGTCGGCTTCGTGGAGCTGTCCATCCCCGCCAAATCGCCGCGCTGGCGCACCTGGGGCAGCACGCGCCGCATCGACAAGACCGGCGAATGGATGGCAACGGTGTCCATCAAAGACGGCCCGGCGTTGGCCAGCACCGCTTTCACGGTGACTGAAGCCGAGACGCCCAGCGAGCCGAGCGAAGCGCTGGCGAGCAAGTGACGCCAGTCGTGGGGCACAGCCGTCACTGAAACACCGACGGCGCAGCAGTCCTTTCGCTGCGCCGCCGAGCGGCTCTCAGGACCAGCTCATCCGCGCGTCCCGTACATGGTCACCATCAGCAGCACCCAACTGATGCAGACGAAGTTCCAGTACTGGGCGCACAGGGCATCCCCTTCCCAGCGCGAACTC
>QJWJ01000329.1 GCA_003235365.1 Deltaproteobacteria bacterium | reverse complement strand
GCACCCGGCACCTCGCGCTCTGGTTGCTCGGTTTCTGTGGTTGCACCCCGAATCCGCAACGACTTGGGCTCGACGGGGGAAACGGCGACGTGAAGAGCGGCGAAGCGGGCGACGAAACCGCTGACGCTGACGAATGGGGCGAAGTGGGGCTGCTCGACGGCGCTTGCACGGTCACCCGGTACGTGGAGCTCTCGCTCGAGCCCACCGCGCGTCGAGGTGTTTGGAGATCGGTTCGCGCTGGTGGCAAGCGACTCCGTGATCCAGGATCGAGTCGCGGACGTCGCGGTCGCGTCCTGGCAGGGCGTAGACGTCACGGAACACTTCGTGCTCAGCGGGCTGTGCCCTGACGACCGCTGTCGAAACCTGCACGGCAGCGCCGTGCTCGCGACGGACGACGGTCACGCGGAGTTTCTGCTCGCCGAGCAAGGCTCGTCGCTGAGCATGGCTGAGTATCCCCTGCGCTTGCTCGCTTGGCGTGGCGGATCGGCAGAGGCCGCGATCAGCCCCCTGTTCGACTCGCGAGTGAACGCGATCACGACGCGCTCGGACATGAAAGCGTCGAGAAACGCAGCCCGTGCGCTGTTTGCGTCAGGCAACACCGATGGCAGTCCGCTTCGAGTGATCGAGATCGCCCCGGGCGCCGCGATCGTTCGGGCGGCGACGCCACTCGAACCGGTCCCGATCCCCTGGGACTGTCTCGACCTGATACCCACCGAAGAAGCGGGAGCCATCAGCGTGATCTCACGACGGGACGGTGGCCGCGAAACCGAGTGGAAGCTTTGGGAGCTCGACGCCGCAGGCAACACCGTGCTCGACACGGGCGCGATGGTGCCGGTGGGGAACGAGCTGGGCTACACCAACTGCCCGCGGGTAATCGAAAGCTCCGAGGGATTTCACGCCCAGTGGGTGAACACCGAGCACGCGTCAGTCATTGCCACGATCTCGCGCGGCGTGGTACCCGGCGCGGCACCTGCGCTCGTCGATGTGAGCGCCAACCCTGGCAATCTCGCTGGCGCGCTCGACGGAGAATTCCTGTTCGAAGCGACGCTCGACGACGGGCAGCGGAGCCTGGTGCGACTGACGCGCGACGACCCGGGTAGCGGGACTCCAGCCGAACTTCCGCTGCTCTCGGGCTCCAGCAGCGAGCCCGTACTCGCGCCTCCACGCGTGTTACGAGCGGCGGGGCAGTCGCTCCAAGTGACGTATGAGTTCGAAACCACTCGTGTGATCGAGGAACTGCACTGCAAGTGAGGGGCGAGTGCCGGCCACCCAGCGCACAAACGTCGACGCGCGAGCGACAGATCAGCGATCCCAAACGCCAGGTGGGTTCACCAGCTCAGCGATGTCACCGTGAGTGTCGCTCCGCCGGATCCCGTCGAGTGAAGACGCACGTTGATCTGGTTGACCAACCCGAGACCTGCCAGCTCGAAGTCGCCCCAACAGTTGACGAGCGTATTGAGCGCTGTGCCCGAGGTCCTGTATTGGCAGCCAGAGTCGCCGGCTTCGAGGCTCACGGAGATGTAATTGGCGGCGGGACCCGAACCGGCCGCGACGACACTGATTGTGGCCGGGTTGATGTCGTAAAGCTCGTCCAGCCGAAATACGATGGCTCCGATGTTCCCCGTCCCGTCGAAGTCGAGGTCGATCGAGGCCGAACCATCTGCTTGTGCGAAGCTCATCAGCAACTCGGGGCGCTCCAAGTAGGGGGAGGTGCGCGCCGCGAACGCGGAGATCCAGCTGCAGCACGCCGTGCCGCAACTGAGCACGGAGCAGCCGCTGCAGTCTCGCGGCTGCGGCACGTCATCGACACACACGGCAGCGTTCCCTGTCCAACAGGCGGTCCCGTCTTCCAACGCGCACGGGTCAGACGCTGAATCGTCGGTCGTCGAATCATCCGTCACCGCATCGTCGGTCGTCGAATCATCCGTCACCGCATCGTCGGTCGTCGAATCATCCGTCACCGCATCGTCGGTCGTCGAATCATCGGTAGCGGTATCGTCCGGATCGTCCGTCACCGGGTCAGGGCCGGGATCGATTGGCGTCGCTTCGTCCGTTTGGGAATCGTCCGTGACGCTAGCGTCGGCACCCGGGCCGTCGCTTCCTGGTTTGCCTTGCGCTGGTGCACCGGAACCGCCGTCGCGATCGTTCGAAGGGTCATCGTCGCCATCTGACGAGTCGTCATCAGGTCCCCCACCGTCCACACGATTGTCGCGGTCGGCGCTCACACACACTTGGGACAGACAGATCAAACCGTCGTTGCAGGTGTCGTTGTCGTAGCAGCCGCAGCGCTCGCGCCCCGTCTTGCATTCGTCACCGCCGCCGCCCCCGCCGCCCCCGCCAAGCAGACACGCGGTCAGGGCAAGCCCGGAGAGATACGAAAGGATCAGTCGACTTCTGCCCCGAATTCTGCTCGGCTTCATGCATAGCGTCGATAGCACGCCCCGAGTCCTGTGGTCGGCGGAAAGTAGTCGACTTCATCTGCCGTCACCCGCACGCGTTTGCGGTGCGGCGACAACTCCTCGAACGAGTCGCGGCTCCAGGGGGCTGGCTCGCCGCTTCCCCCGGGAAGCAGCATGCTGCGTCGCCAACACTCGCACAGCGGCGGAGCGACGTCGGGATCCCGGCAGGGGCGGGTGCGAGAAGCGCCCTCCACACACGCTGTCGGGGCCTGCCGTAGGTTCTCACCCCGCCTTGGCACATCGGCGTTCGAGCTCAGCCCGCATGGCTTCAACCGCGGTGTCGAGCTGAGATCCTGCGACGGCAACGGCCTTGGAACCGCGGAGGGGACTCAGTCCGGCGATCCAAGCGCTGGCCTCGCCAGCGGTCGAGAAAATCTTCTGCGGATACGGGTACCTCGCTACGAGCGAGATCAACGCCAGAGCCGAGCGCATCGCAGCTGCCGCGAACCCTGTTCCCTCGACGGCGTAGGCAACCCCTCGGATCCTCTCCTTGTAGCGGGTCATCACCTTGCGGATCTCCGACTTCGCCTCCTCTGACGGAGCAGCGGCGGAGCTGGAAATGACCGTATACACCACGAAATCCCCGCATTCCCGCACGACCTTGGCCGCCTCCTCGGCCCAAGCGTCGAGATACGCGGGTGACGGTGGAGCCCTGGTGTAGGTAACGATCACGTTCCCAACCGTCCGCATGCAGTGCTCATCATCGGAGAAAACAGACTTCGAAAGGTGCAGTTCGCCGGACATTGATCGCCTCCAGAGACCCAATACGGCGCGTTGCTCCGTATGCTAAAGCCGTCGCACTTGCCCAACCCGAAACGACCCAAGTCGGATCAGACCGTTCACATTCGCGTCGGTCTCAATCGTTCAGGCCGATCCGTTCACTCAGTCCACACCGCAACGTTCTGAGCAGTTTCTCCGGTGTTCGACGCCACGTCTCGAACACCACGCGACGCGTCGCCAGCACGGCTCGTCACTCCCAGCGCCAACGTCCAATCACCCGCCACGGCGGTGGCTTCCGTCACGCATCTGAGCGGCGCCTCGAGCGCTCGCTACAACGCGATGATACCGGAGCGGTGCTACCGGCCGAATCGACGACTGAGCATCCGTCGACAGTCGAATCAGAACAGCTCGCCAGGCCGTCCGGTGAACTCGAGCTTGCCCTCATTGAGTGAGCGCACGACGCGCAGCGTGATCTCTTCACGGCTATCGTCGTCGAGTGCCATCATCAAGGGGCGTAGCTTTTCGACGTCCTCTGGGGTCCAGGTCTGCGCGGTCAGCGCTGCCTCCACCAGTTCGTTGGCCGCGTCGTAGGATTGAATCATTTCCGGGGTGGGGCCGAGCTTGTCTTGTTCGGGCTCTGCAGCCGCGAACACCGGTGGCTCATCGACAGCTGGCGCCGCAGTTGTCGCGGCAAGCCCTTTGCAGGCCGCAGCCACCGCGCTTCGAACCGACGCGTGCACGACCCTCGAATCGACGGACACGACGCATTTTCCAGGTGCGGCTTCCGAACCCGCCGACTGCTCGTCGGCAGCCAGCAACCGATCCAGCTTCTCTTCCAAAGCCGAGGTACTCCGGCTCGTCCACCAGGCACTGCCCGCGGCGACACCAACCAACGCCACCATCCAAAAAACTCGTTCCCTCATCATCCCTTCGTGCCTCCGCTAGAACGGCAATCAGGTTGATCACCGCAACAAATCGAATACCAGAACACCGAGCTGGGAGCCAGTGACGCCAATGTGGCCCCTAGAAGTCACCCTCGTTTTGTTGGAGCAATTCGACAGTGCAATCTCGTGTCCGCAAGCAGCCCAGTTCGGCATCCGTCGGCGTTTCGCCGCAGCGCCCAAGGACACCGAGGCGGTGCTCCTGAACGCTGCGACCCTCATATCGACGAATTGGAGCTCGGGAGCCGGATCAAAATGAACTTGGCTTTCGGACGCCTTTGCATCGCCGCCCTCGGTTCACAGCTTATCTTGACCCGGCTCCTTGCTTCGCTCACTTCACCTTGGGCTGGTTCCAGGAGTAGTATTCCACCCGCAAGTAGTTGCACTTGCCCGTGGAATCGACGCCGAAGCTGATGTGCGAGTCTATACCCATACCGCGAACCGCATCTACGTACTTGCTGTCGGTGGTGCTGCAACTCAGGCTCTTGTTGGAAGTGTCGCGCGCTGAGCAGTACACGGACGGCGCGCCGGTGCCGTACTGGTACACGTAGCAACCGATGTAGTCGTTCGTGGTGGTCGTGTTGCGGACGTAACCGATGCCACCGTTTGCAGAAGTCGTGTAGACGTACACGGGGCTCGTGTACTTGAGCCCAGCGTCAGCGTCTCGGGTTGCAAGCTGCGTGACCATTCCGAGAGCAATGCCCATCAAGTAGAGCGATTTGTTTGCCATTGATTTTCCTCCATTCGAAATGACGCGAGCCATCGAATCACAGCACATCTGGTCGCTACACGCAGAAACCCCTCGAACCGAACGATTCATCGAGGTGACTGACCGCCACGCCAACCGGCACTGACTCGAGCTATCCCATCCGCTACTTCGTTCGATTGTCCACGCCGTTGACAACGAAGCCACAGGCCTCGACGGGGTCGATGTCACCTGAAGGAGTGTCGCCAGTCAACGGCAATTGGCCACACGGATCCTTTTGTCCTTCCCGTACGTGAACACCCGTTAACACAAGCAAAGAGAGCCTTCGAGTACTGTGCCCAAGAAGTCGTGGGTCTGACGTGAGCGCGCTCCGCGAGTCGGCCGATGAGGTCGGAGCAGCAACCCGGACCAGAGTCCACCCAGTGGAGGCCGCACTGCGTGGGGTGAATCGACGAGACCCTCGAAACATCTGGGAGAGGTCGGAACGGAGGGGTTAGCCCT
>QJWJ01000188.1 GCA_003235365.1 Deltaproteobacteria bacterium | reverse complement strand
TGACGGCAACGCGATCAACACGGATGCGTGCTTGAACAACTGCGAGGCAGCGCGCTGCGGCGATGGCGTGGTCTACGCCGGGGTCGAGACGTGCGACCTCGGTGATGGAGTCAATGGCCCCAATGCGGCTTGTTCGATTGCCTGTACACCATCATCGTGTGGTGACGGCAAGCTCGACCCGGGCGAAGAGTGCGATGACGGTGATGACCAGTACCTGAGTCAGGACAACACGGACAGCTGCCTGGATAACTGCACTTGGAACAAGTGCGGTGACGGCGCGTGGTACCGCGTGGAGAGCGACATCGGCAATCCGAACGACGTCGAAGAGTGTGATGACGCAAACGCGGACAACACGGACGAATGTCTCGATACCTGCGTCTACAACACGTGCGCCGATGGGAACCTGTTCTCCACTGGTATGGGACCCTACGGCGATCCGGACGGTGCTGGACCGCAAACGCCAGCACCTGGCCCAAGGATGACCAAGTACCTTTGTGACATCTACGGGCCCTACGATCAGCAGTGTCAGTTGATGGCGCCTTCTGGAATAGCGAGCCCGTATGCGCCCAGTAACGGCGACGGCGACAACCGTCCCGAGAACATTCGCGACGAGGTGCTCGAGGAGTGCGACGATGGCAATGGTGACAACACCGACGGTTGCCTGGCGAAGAATCTCTCCGGCAACGCGGAACTGGAGTGCGTGTTGGCCACGTGCGGCGACGGCGAAACCTGGGCTGGCCAGGAGGAATGCGACGACGCCAACACTGACCAAAACGACAGCTGCCTCAACACGTGTGAGACCGCCAAGTGCCATGACGGGTGGGTGCAAAAGACCGTTTCCATCACGGGCGTTGGAATGGTCGAGGAGTGCGATGATGGAAACACCGACAACGACGACTACTGCGTTGGTGACTGCGTCGATTCGACCTGCGGCGATACTTACGTCAATGCCGCGACCGAGATGTGCGATTCGGCTACGCCAGGCTGTCCCGCCGATTGCATCGCCACGGGGTGCGGGAACGGCATCCTGGATACGAACGCGGGCGAGGAGTGCGATGACGGCAACACGGACAACACCGACAGCTGTCTGAACAACTGCAAGTTCAATGCCTGTGGAGATGGGTTCCGCTATCTGACGAGCACAGATCCGAACAACAAGCAGCCGTTCGAAGAGTGCGACGATGGCAACTCCAACAACAACGACCAGTGCACCAATGGGTGCAAGGACGCTGCATGTGGTGACGGCATCGAGTTCCTCTACACGGTCGATGGGAGCGGAACTGCGACCGCGTCCAACGCCGAAGAATGCGACGATGGTAACGCCATCAACGATGACGCGTGTTCCAATACGTGCGACGAGGCCACGTGCGGTGACGGCATCGTCCAGGCCGGTGAAGAATGCGACGACGGCAACTCCGACGCACACGACAGCTGCTTGAGCTACGGTGGCGCTCCGGACGGGAGTATCGAAAAATCGTGCAAGTTGAACGTCTGTGGCGACGGTGTCAAAGGTGCGTACGAAGGCTGTGACGATGGTAACACCGTCGACAACGACGCGTGCAGCAACGATTGTCGACCGGTCACTTGCGGCGACTCGACGACGGTCATCCCAGAGTCCGCCCCGCAGGTCGAAGATCTGTTGAGTGCCGATCCGGACAACGACGGAGATGGGGTATGCGATCCCCCCGTCACCGATCCGGATGGCGCCGGGCCCATGGACGGGATCGAAGCCTGTTTGCCGCTGACGGAAGACTGTGATGATGGCAACAGCTCGGATACAGACACCTGCACGACGCGTTGTGTCGATGCGCAATGCGGAGACGGCATTCTACAGGCCGCCAATGGCGAGGAATGTGACGATGGCAACCTCGACAACGAGGACGACTGCACGGCGGCGTGTAAGTTCAACGTGTGCGGGGATGGCGTGCGGCACACGAAGGACAGCGGGCTGACGGGCGATGGGCCACTGGAACAGTGTGACGTCGGAGCAATGTACAACGCGGATGGCACACCGTATGGCGGCGCGCTGGATGCGAATACTGGAGGCCTCTACCCCAACCATGTCACCCGCAGTCTGAGCGCGGAACAACGGGATGATGGCTACAACGACGAAGTGGCATTCTGCAATCCCGGCACGTGCGCATTGCAGTGCAATGGCACCGCCACCTACGTTTCGTCCTGGAAGGCCGCGACCAGTTGCATCTTTGGCGGAGCTGCCAACGGTACGACATCGCCGACCGACAGTTCGCTGGATGCGGGCAGCACGGACGGGCCGACTTTGCTGACGTGGGTGCAGGCGCGGGAGCATTGCCAGGCGTATGGGATTGGCGCCGATCTTGCGGTGATCGCCGAGGGCTCTCCGGTAGCCACACAGATTGCGGCGATCATGGGCATCATCAACGGTGCCTGGATCGGCCTGCATGATATCGGCACGGACGCCCAAGAGCCGTTGGGCTCCTGGGTCTGGTTGGACAGCACGACCCCGGTCGACCCCAATACCCTACCTTGGGGGTCGGGCCAGCCCGACAACTTCACCAATGCGATCAACACGGCTAGTGCGGATTGCGCCGCGATTGTGGATAGCCAGTACGCGGACTTCACCTGTGATAGCGACCAGGCCCTCTATACCATTGGACCCGTCGTTTGTGAGTTCGACCCGACGCCGTGAAGCGGACGACGGGGCCGCGTGGCGACTCCGTAGCTGACGGCTCAGACCAGTGAGAAGGGCCCTCACGCTTTGCGGCGTGGGGGCTCTTCGCGTTGGTGCGCCCAGCATGGGCGCTGTCTTGCGGGTGCAAGTCCCACCGAAAGGAGAGCATCCCAATCGAAGCGAACCGCTGAGGGGCAGCGTTCCTACCTGGGGAGATCTCGCCTCGCGTCCGAAAGGACGACGCGTGAGCGGAGCGAGAAGTCAGCCGAGGTCGTAGTAGCTGGCGGCGACGCACGCGACGCAGGCGACGGACCGAACGGAAAGGAGAGCGAAACGACGGTGAGTCTCGGAAGCAAACGGCCTCAGATGTCCAGGCAACTGGAGCTCCCGCTCGAGGGTATGGGTGAAGCCCGGAGTGTAGAGCGGAGCGAGGAAGCGCCGACGGCGACTCACGGCGACGAGCGCTCGGGAACGAGCGATCTGATCGTGAAGGTGCGCGAACCGAAAGCGCAAGTTTGGCATTCCTACCGTGCTCGACCGCTTCATCCAGTAGGCCCTCTTGCAGGTCCTGCAACCGATGTTCGACCCGGGATTCTCGAGGCACCGCCACGGCTTTCGGCCTGGCCGCCGCGCCCGTGACGCAACCGTCGAGGCGCAGCCGTACATCCAGGATGGCAAGAAGTGGGTCGTGGATGTGGACCTGGAGCAGTTCTTCGACCGCATACACCACGACGTGCTGATGGGGAGACTGGCGAAGCGCATTGGCGATCGCCGTGTGCTTGGGCACCGGCTCCGAGCGATTCACCTCAAACACTGGAAACGCGGGCGCACCATCTACCGCGAGCTCCGCAACCGAGGCCTCTCGGATGCGGGCGCCCGTCGGGTGGCAGCCAACGGCCGGCGCTGGTGGAGAAACTCGAGGCTGCTCATCCAACGTGGGCTTTCCCATCCGCTGCTTCGACGAGCTGGGCGTGCCCCGGCTGGCCGCGTGACCTCAACTCCCCGAACCGCCCGGTGCGGACCCGCATGCCGGGTGGTGTGGCAGGGGGACCCGAGGGATTGCCTTGGGCCTATGCCGATTCAAGCCACACGCGTGGTCCGCTGGGTGTGCGACGCTGGTGGGGGATGTGACGCGGCTGCCGGAGCTGTGCGCCGGTGTGGTTCGAGAAGCAGGGGCGTTGGGATTACACGTCCGCGGAATGACGGCGAACGGCCGGTCTTCGTATTCCGGGTTCTGGGGATTTGTACGAAACCCCGTGCACGACACTCGTTAAGCTCGGCAGCGCGAGTCGAGGCACGTCGGTGCTTCGTTGGTCTCGGAGAAGCAGGGCAGCGCCTTGCGACCCCCACAGGAGAGGTGAAGATGAAACTGAAACGCGAAACGGTGAGCAGCTGGCTTGCCGTGCCGATGGTGGCAATGACGTTGTGGGCCTGCAGCGACGACAGCAGCAGTTCACCTGGCGATGGGGATGGAGGCGGTGACGGCGCGGAATGCGGCGACAACGTCAAAGGCGGCGATGAAGAGTGCGACGACGGCAACAGCACGAACAACGATGACTGCACGAACAAGTGCACGTTGCCGAAGTGTGGAGACGGGATCCAGCAAGCGGGTGAGGCATGTGACGACGGCAATCAGACGGATACGGACGATTGCACGAACGAGTGCGCGGTAGCGACTTGCGGCAACGGTGTTCGAGAGGGTGAGGAAGAATGCGACGACGGCAACGATGAAGACACCGATGGTTGCACGAGTCGTTGCTTGGAGGCGACGTGCGGTGATGGTTACACGCAAGACGGCGTCGAAGAGTGCGACGATGGCAACAGCACGAACGGTGACGAGTGCACGAACAAGTGCACATCAGCGGTTTGTGGTGATGGCATCAAGGCCGACAGCGAAGGCTGCGATGACGGCAACGACGTCGATGACGACGAATGCACGAACAAGTGCCGGACGCCGGAATGCGGCGATGGTGTGGTCCAACCGCCAGAAGAATGTGACGATGGCGACCAAGACGATCGCGACGAGTGCCTGAACAGTTGCCAAACGGCGGTCTGCGGCGATGGTGTTCGCGGACCGGACGAGGAGTGCGACGACGGCAACACGGTCAATACGGACGAGTGTACCAACGACTGCAAGAACGCGGTGTGTGGAGACGGCTACGTGCAGGGGGATGAAGCGTGCGACGACGGCAACGACGTCGATGACGACGAATGCACGAACCGTTGCACGGGCGTGAACTGTGGCGACGGAGTCGTGCAGGACGGCGAAGAGTGCGACGACGGCAACACGACGAACACGGACGAATGCACGAACACGTGTCAGAACGCGGCGTGCGGAGATGGGCACGTTCAAGCAGGAGAGGAGTGTGACGACGGCAACGGTTCGAACACGGACACGTGCACGGTGGCTTGCAAGAACGCAGCGTGCGGAGACGGCTACGTCCAGGCGAGCAACAACGAGACCTGCGACGACGGCAACACCGT
>QJWJ01000528.1 GCA_003235365.1 Deltaproteobacteria bacterium | reverse complement strand
AATACTGAACAGGAGTCAAGTATCATACTGAACACCGGTATAGATTCGATGTTCAGCAGTTCATGGCGCTGTGCGGAGCGTCCAAGCAGCACCTAGCCGCACTGAGTCACCGCACAACTCGGCTATTGCGTGAGGGCCCACGGTACCCCACACATCCGCATTCTTCCTACAGCGCGGGCCATACGCCTGTTGCACAATGGACAACCGTGGCTCTGAGACGCGTCGATTCTGATTCACCTCCTTCGGGATCCGCCGGGCAGTCTCTCGCGGGTCGGCTTGGCGATGTATCCGTAGCCGAGCTGTTGGCGTACTGTCGTAACAGGTCGTTCACCGGCACGCTGTTCATCAAACCGCCCGACGCGGAGCGCCACAAGTTGCACTTCGAGCGCGGATTGCTGTCACACGCCGCCGGGCCCTGGCAATCCCTCGAGTTGTATCAGGCGGTTCTCGGCCAAATGCTGCCGCCGGAGCACATCGAACTCGCTTCCAATTTCGCCGAGCACGCCAAGGTCTCGCTGGTCGACGCCGCCGATCGCTTGTCCCTGCTCCCGCCCTCGTCGATTGCCGCGTCGCGTGAGGCTTTGGTGGGTGCCGGCTTGCAACAGCTCTGTCAGGCGTCGGAAGAGTCGCGCTTCGCTTTCGTGCACCGGGCGCAACCTCCAAACGACGGCATCGCCGTAGAGCCGCCCCTCGACACGTTGAACCTGATCGTCGCGTGCACGCTCACGGAGCGCAGGCCCAAGGCGTGGCGCGAGGTGTCGCGCTTCGCAAACACCAAGCTGCGCATCGAAGCGCAGAACCGCGCGGTGTTACTGGGCATTCTCGAAGGTCCAGCTCGCGCCATCGTCAATCAGCTGGTCCACACGCCGCAGTCTGCCCAAGCGCTGGCCGAACTGGGACTCGTCAGCCGCGACCAGATCGTCGCGAGCGTCTATACGCTGTGGCTGACGCATCACATCGTATCGAGCGTGGGTGGTTGGCCCGGCTTGGAAGCGGCGGGTATCAGCTCTGCCAATGCCTCCGGAACGCATCGCGTGGATCTGAGCGGGTCCGGCACGGCGCCCCCTCCCGTGGCGCGAAGCGGACCACCCTCTTCGATACCAAGCCCCGCAACCATCTACGAACGCGAACGGGCGATGGAAAAGAAAGTGCTCGACGCTTGGCTGACAGCGCAAACGAACCCGGAACGAGCTGAACGCGCCAGCACCTTCGCGCGCAAGGCCATCTCCGTGTTCCCGCGCAACCCACGCATCCGCTTGTACGCGGCCCGCTTGTATCAGCAGACGAATCGGGCCCATGCGGCAATCGAAGAATTCGAGCACGTGCTTCGCCTCGACGCAAAAAACGAGGACGCGCGCACGGAGCTCGATCAGTTGAGGCGCACCCTGTTGCCACCGCCGAAGGGCCCGACGACCAAAGGTCGCGGCTGAGGAGCCGGGTCGACCTGCTCCAGTTTCGACGAGTCGCCGATACACCGCACACGATTCGCGCTTGGCGGCATGGGGCCTCCGTCGTCGGATGGGGTGCGCGAGAACCAGACGTCGTGAACGATCGCGACGAGACGTTCACGACGCTGACTTGGAGGGCAACGATGGCCGTTCTTCGCATGATTTTCGTGCGTTCACCTGATACAGCTCCAACAGGAAACACGGTGCAACAGGGGTATTCGCCGCGTAAATCGCGACGCACTACAAGGCAACGGTGGCCCGTGCTAGGGTCGGTCTCGGAGGTAAACGATATGCTCAGATCTTCTGCGAACGATGGCTGTCGCCGTCACCCGCTTTGGCGCCGCGGCAATTCTGAATGCAATCACGGCTTGAAGGCGCTGGCGTTGGCGACACTATTGAGCGGTGTCTCGTTGTCGAGTTGGGTTAGCGCTCAACCCGCGACGACGCCGACGAGTCCCGCAACGACGCCGACGAGTCCCGCAACGACGCCGACCGCCCCCGCGTCGACCGTGCAGCCACCCGCGGAGAGCGCGCCAGTGGCACCGACGGCTGAGACCGCAACCCCAGCGAACGAGCCGGCGCCAGTCGCCGCGTCGACAACCGCGCCGGTGCCAGCCGAAACCCAATGCTTTCCCACGTGTCGTCCGGGCTATCTGTGTGCGAACGGCGGCGTCTGCGTTCAGGCGTGTAATCCGCCATGTCCTCGAGGGACCCAGTGCAGTCCGGACTTGATGTGCACTCCAACCACGCCCCAGCCGGCGGCAAGCGAAGACGATCGTGACGATGACGAGCATCATCGCGGGCACGACAAGCCGACGAAGGAAGAACTCGCCGAGCAGGAACGCATCCGCTCCGAAGCGCGGCACCGGTTCCGTTTTCAGCTCGGGATGCGCTTCAGTATCATCGACGTGTTCGCTACCGACAAGGAAGGTGCGGAGTTCGGCATCATGCCCGGGCTGCGTGTGAACTTCTCGGATGCATTCGGTGTCGCGGTCGCAGCCGACGCCTATGTCGGTGAGTTCGACTCGAACAGCACCGAGGGGTCCACCGCTGGGCTTCGGGCACAACTGTCACCCTACGTCGGACCGTTCCAGCACTTCACGATGGGACCGACGTTGGTGTACGGCGTCTCGAGCAACGTCGAAGAAGACGAGTCGGGCGCGTCCATGGCAAAGGACGAGTACTCGCTCTACAAGTTCGGTCTGGGCTTTCGTGTTGCGACGGTGCGCGGAGCTCAGGAGCAAATCGAGGTCGCCATGCAACTCATTCGATTCAGCGAGTCGAAAGACAGCGGTATCGGGGCGCTGCGCTCCAACGAGTTCATGATCAGCGGCGGCTACGCGTTCTGACCCCAGCACGCGCCGCTCGATCGCCCGAGTGGCGCTGGATGACCCAATTGCCGAGAACGATGCACGCGCCGCCGAGCACAGCCAGAACGCTCGGGTGTTCGGCAAAGAACATCACACCCCAAAGGGCGGCGAAGATTACCTGAACGTAGGCCATCGATGCCGCGCGGGCCGCTGGCACGAGCTGTAGTCCTCGAGTGAACGACACCTGTCCCACCTGAGTAGTGACACCCACCATGAGCAGCCAGAACCAGTCCATTCCCGCCGGCGGCACGAAGTCCATTGCCACCAACGGGATCGTCAGTGGAAACGCCACCAAAGGAAAGTACATCACAATCACGAGGGGGTGCTCCGTAGCCCCCAACTTGCGCACGATCGTGTACGCACAAGCGCTCAGCCCAGCCGACAGCAACGACGCCAATACCGGCAGGGTCGGCAACGCTGTGTCGGCGCCGAATAGCAGCCCCGGACGCGCCACGAGAACGACACCGATCAAACAAGCAACGGTACCAAGCCAGAACCTCGGTAGTAGCCCCTCACCGAGAAACAGCGCGGCAAGCAACGCCGTGAACATCGGGTGCAGGTATTGAATGACTGTGGCTTCTGCCAACGGCATGCGCGGCAGCGCGTAGAAGTTGCCCGCCAGAGCAAAAAAGCCAACCAGGCCTCGAAGCAGCAACCAACGCTTGTCGTTGCCCCACACGTCCAAACCGAGACGACGAAGCCACACGTAGCTCAGCAGCAAGCTGACGGCGGTGCGCGCAAGCAGCAGCTCCGACGTGGGGAACTTCTGACCGAGCATCTTGACGATGCTGTTCATCAGCGAGAGCGAAAGCGCCGCACCGAGCATGTAGCCGAGCGCGCGACGGGTGCGCTGTGAATGGCCGACGTCCTCGGTCATGCGCAGTGGCATAACGCGTTTGGCACGACAATGGCACCACATCTCGATGACTGTGCGCCAGGCGCTGGGCTCGCAGCCAGACTCGCGACGGGAAACCGTCATTCGGTCCGGTTGAGCACTACGGGCGCAAGCTGTCGGCTATCAGTGGATAGACTTGGTCACGTGCATGTTTTCCCCACAACAGCTCCTGCAGGTTGTAGCCAGCGACCACCTGCTTGACGACGGAGCGGCAGCCGTTGTTCCGCATCCAATCGTACATCAAGTCCATCGAGTCTCTGTGCCAGACTTGGTTTTGAGGCGCGACAAACAACGTCATGCGCTGATCACGAAAGTGGTCAGCGGACAAGTCGGACCTCGCGCCAGCAGTCGCACCGGCGTTGCGCCGAGCAACCCGCGTTCGATCGATCACGTCCGGCGAGTTGAAGGGCGCGGCATAGCCACGGCGTACGAGCTGGGCGGCGTGCATGTAGATGCCCATGTGAAGGTGCCCGAAGAATTGGTCGAAGCTGAGACTTTTGAATTCGGGATGCAAGCGTTCGACCGAGAACGGTTGCCCGATGAGGAAGCTCAAGTGATCGAGGAATCCGCCATCACCCGGCAACCACTGCCGCGGCCAGCGATCATACGCCGCGCGCATCGGCCCGGGCCACCCCTCGAAGTCGTTGGGACTGATCCCTCGACACTTGGGCACTTCGTTTGCCACGCGCTCCAGGAAGAAGTTCTCCGCCTTGAGCCAGCCGTTCCAAGGAACCTCGCAGAACAACCCTAGCGTCATCAGTGTAACAGCGTGCAGTCCGAAGGGACGGAGTGTTCCTCGGGCAAGCGCCATGCTCACCGCCGCCCCGCTGAGGCAATGGGCCAACAACGAAAGGTGTCGTTCGTGACCTATTTGGTCACGAATTGACGCAAGGGCCTGCGGCAGATCGACCTGAGCGACATTGTCGAGGGTGTACAGCTGACGTTCGGCGAGCTCCGAGCCGCCCAAGAGCCGTGAGCCGTCTTCGAGCAACGGATCAACGACATCTCGACTGGCGCGCCACTCGAGCAACCAGACGTCGAACTCCTGAGCGAGGAACCCAGCCAAGCCACCATCGGGATGACAAAACGCCGCACCGTTCGTGTTCCCACCGTGGAGCAACACCACGGCCGGTGCGCGCTCTCGGATGTGGTCGGAGCCGTCCACGCGACGTAGAATCAAGTCCAGTTTCGCATCGCCGGTCCCAACACTCAGCGTCTGGCAAGTCAATCCAACGCTCATCGTCGGCCCCGCTGTTCGCGAAGATCGGCCTCGTCAGGAACGAGGATGTCCTCAAACTGCAATTCCGCGTCGAGCCGCTTGAACGAGTTCGTACGGAACAACGTGTCGAGCACGCTGCGCAATTGAGGGAAGTAGATGCGCTGCAACTTGCCGAAGAAGAACCCGGCGAAGCGCGCAACGGCCCACAGCTTGTGAACGTCGTCCACGTCGCCGGTTGCGCGAATGGACGGAACTTGTTTCGACAAGAACTCAGTGAGATCGACTCGAATCGCGCCCGCGCCGTGGACGGCAGGTTCGTTCGTGCGCGGGTCGGGCCCCACCAGCCGCACGAACAGGCACGACACATCCCGCCAACCCTCCAGGCCCGGCTTGTCACTGATGCGTTTGTAGCCGCGCAACGACCAACCGGGTTTGTCGACGAGGTTCATGTGATAGTGCATGAATTGCTCGGCCGCAGCCACATCAGCGATCGGCGTGAGGTCACTGTGGCGGGCCGCCTCGTACTTGGCGCCAGAGGATCTGGTACCGTCGATGTCCGGCGTGACGTAGTTCTGCGTGTAGAAATCTTGCGCGTCGCGCCGTTTTACTTGCGCCGACGTCATGGCGTAGGGCTTGCGACGCTTGACGAACAGTTCGAATCGCCCTTCGACCTCGCGCCGCACTGGCTCGGCTTCACCGGGGAGCCTCAACTCGGCGTGGCCAGTCAGCTGCATGCGATGCCACTGGTCCTCGATGAACGCCGCCAAATTCGGCGTCTGCAGCTCGAGTTGGACGCAAAGCGGAAACTCAGGCCGCGCAACACGCTCCAGCTCGAGAAAGTCGTCATCTGCCGTCGGCCGCTGTGAGGTCGCACCCAGCGGCGCGCAGTAGCCCCGCATTTCTTCTTCCAGTCTGACGCCGACCGGTTTGCTACGTGGCGCCGGACTATTGCCACGCGGCGGCTCCAAGTGCCAGCCGCTTTCGACCGCATTGCGCTTCCAATCGACCGCTGCGCGTCGCTGGTTGGAGTACTGCACAGCTCCGCTGTCGGCGTACCCATCAGGCCAACGAGGCTTCTGGCTCTGGATGAATTTTAGTACGTTGCGCTCCGCAAGCGCCAGGATGGTCGCCGATGGATTTACACCCACGGAGGAGCAGAAGGCGGCTGCATCCATCACGTAGAGGCCATCACAGCCGTGCACCTTCCCATTCGGGTCGGTCACCCCCAGGTCGGCGTCCTCGTGCATCGGACACCCTCCCTGATTGTGCACCGTCACTGGTTTCCCCAGGAAGCTCCACGCCGGATTCACGCGCAGTTCGCCACCGAGACGTCTCGCGATGTCCGCCATGAGCTGTTCCTGCTGGGTGTAGCTCGGCACCAGGTGGTACAAATCGAGATCAGCAACGATGCGCCCGGTTTCCCGAGAAACGGAGAGCACGCCCGGTGCGGCGTCGCGGCCCATACCTAGAAGCATCAGGCGGTGCTGAGCAGCGCGGTCGTCGTAGCCGAACACCCTCGCGGCGTACCGCTCAGGCGACAACCCCGCCGCAGTGAGCAGCGCTTCGCCAGCGTAGGGAGCGATCTTGGGGCCTCCGCCGTAGATCCAACGAATCACCCAACGCTCCACGATGAAGCACAACTTGCGCAGCAAACCCTCTTTGGGGAGCCATCGCCAAGGCCACGCGCGGGACAACCTGGCGTCGATCATCAGATCGATGGTTCGGTCGACCACGTCCGGCAACAGCAGCGGCTGCTGAAGTTCTTCAACGAAAGCGCGGAGCTGCTTTCGCAACTCGCCGCTGATGACTTGTTGGGCGAGTTCGCCAGAAGCGGCTTGCAACAGCTGGTCGAACATGGACGGCAGTTCCACGGCACGCGGCTGGGTGCTTGGGGAGGAACGAGGTGAACGCTGAGTGGCTCGAGTCAGGCGATTCCTGCCGAGCAACACGGGTGCGGCCAGCATGCCGATCAAGCGCGTCAGCTGCTCCGGATAGCCCCCATCCTGCACGAGGAAAAAGCCGCCTCGCTCCGGATCTTGCCAGTGAACCATGCAGCCGCTGATGGTGGGACCGACCGATGGCTTGCTGGGTTCTTTGGTGTCGAACACCACGCCCAAGGCGTCCCCACCAGGGAAATAGGCAATCCCCACCAGCGAATCGCGGTCGTCCCTTGCGAGACTCGCCTCGGCCTTGGCAAGCAGGCGAGTCGAATGTACCGAGCCGGCGCACAAGAAGACGTTCTCGGCCTCCACTGCGTCAGGCGCTGCGGCCAAGTGATCGATGAACCGCACGAGCCAACGCCCCGACGCGGTGCGCTCCACGTCAATCACCTCGCATTGAGTGCGCGCCTTCGCGCCGTTGTTCTCGGCGAGTGCCAGGTAGTTGAGGTCGAGGGTGTTCTTGGCCCGCTCGGGGCAGCCGGTACTGCACGAACCACAGCTCGTGCACGCGCCCTGAGGCACGCCGTGGACGTTCGTCCCAGCTTCGAACTGAATGGCCAGCGGCGGGGAAAAGAAGACGCGTTGATCGGAGTCGGCGGCCTTGTGGAGGCGCTCTGCCTTGACCCATCGCCCTGGAGCGTCGGTAGGCGCCGCTTGCATCATGTAGCCGGCAAGATCGAAGTACGGGTCCAACTCCGCACGCTCCCGAAAAACCGGCGGCCAAGGTGCACCAAAGACCGCTTCCGGCGGCCTGAGGTGAACATTTGCGTAGATCAGTGATCCCCCGCCATAGCCCGCGGCCTGGACACTCGTCACTTCCTCCAAATCCAGGACTTCCCACAGCCCCAACTCCGATCCCCAAAGCCAGCGGCGGGTATCGGGAACGAGCTCGCTTTGCTGTGGCAATGGCGGAAAATCCCCCTTCTCGAAACGGCGCCCACGCTCGAGGACGAGCACGTCGAACCCCGCCTGCGCCAACCGGCACGCAGTGACAGACCCACCGAAGCCACTCCCCACCACGACTGCCTGCACTCGTGGGTAGGAGTCCATTTCCTGAGCGCCGGTACCGTGGTTCTCGTCCATGCTCGCGGCCTCGAATCGCCACCGCGTGGCAACGGACAATTGCGCCGGACCACCGCGATCCGATTTTCGGATCTTCGCAGGGCGCCGGGTCGATCGGAAGCGATATGCAAGCGTTCCCAGCCGTCGTTCAGAAAAGGAACGGCGGGCGCGTGTTGTTGCGCGACCGGCATGCCACCACTGGGTTATGCTTGGGAGCCACGACGAGCCCAACTCAGCTATGCGCCCTTCATCGTCCCATCACCCCGATTCCGCGGCGGTCCCTTTCGTGACGATTGGCGCGCCACGTGGACGGAAGTTTCGGAGTGGTGTGACGTTGCTCGCGCGTTTCGACATCGAAGAGCGACTGGGAGCCGGCAGCATGGGGCACGTCTTCGCTGCCTTCGACCGGCAGCGTCAAGCGCGCGTAGCAGTGAAGGTATTGGGTGAACTCAATCCACAAGCCATCGCCGACCTGAAGACTGAGTTTCGCGCCGCCTCGGAGGTCGTGCACCCGAACCTGGTGCGCCTTCACGAGCTGTTTTGCGAAGACGCGGAATGGTTCTTCACCATGGATTTGGTGGACGGCGTTACCCTTCCACAGTTATTGCTGACGCAGCGGGAGCGCGACATGAGCGAGTTGCGTCGCGTCTTCCGGCAACTGGCAGAAGCGCTCGCAGCGCTGCATCGGGCCGGAACGTTGCACCGCGACTTGAAGCCGTCGAACTTCCTGATCACTCGCGAATCGGGACGCGTCGTGTTGCTCGACTTCGGGCTCGCGACGCCGATCGGCGCGCTGCCCGGTGGAGAGTTTGCTGGAACTCCCGCATACATGGCTCCGGAACAGTGCTGGGGGGACTCCCTCACAGAAGCGGCAGACTGGTACGCATTCGGCGTCGTGCTCTACGAAGCGCTCACCGGGGGCCTCCCAAACCGCATGCCGTCACGGGAGCAGCTTGCCGCAGCACCCGCGGACCTCGCGAGTTTGGCCCTGGCACTGATGAACCTCGACCCGACGCGAAGGCCTGACGCCGGTGCAGTTCTGCGCTGCATCGCCGAAGGCATCTCGCCAGCAGCGCGTTTCAGCGTCCCCAACCTGGCTGACTTCGGCGGTGACTTCATCGGACGTGGCACGGAAGTCGTTTGGCTCGAGCGGGGGTTGGAGCGAACCTTGGCGGGTCTGCCAAACGTCGTGCTCGTTCGGGGTCCCTCCGGCATCGGCAAGTCGGCGCTGATTGACCACTTTGCGAAGCGGGCCGCGCTGCAAGGTGCTTGCGTGCTGCGCAGCCGCTGCCGCGAGCGCGAGTCGATGAGCTACAAGGCAGTCGACGGTCTGATTGACGACCTCGTCGACCTGCTCGGTCAGTGGTCGACCGACGAGGTCGATTCGGTTCTGCCCGCGGGAATCGCGGAGCTCACCGTGCTGTTCCCCGCGCTGCGAACCAACCGCCAAATCGCCGCCGTCCCGAACAGGCACCTCGAATCGTCCGACCGTGCACTGCTGCGTCTTCGGGCCATCGAGGCGTTCGCCGAATTGCTTCGGCGCCTGCGCAAGCGTGGACCTGTCGTGGTGTGGATTGACGATCTGCAGTGGAGTGATGCCGAAAGCGCGCTACTGCTGGAGCCGGTGCTGGGTGGCCCCGAGCAGATCCCTCTGTTGGTCGTGGGCAGCAGCCGTGACGACGCCGAATTGGGCGGACCGTTGTTCGAAGCGCTCAATCAGAAGCCTCGCTTCGAGATGCCTTCCGTACAACGAATCGAACTCGGGCCGCTGCCCGCGGAGCACGCTGCACAGCTGGCATCGAAGCTCTTGGGCGAAGACGCGCAGTTCGATCCCGAGTCGATTGCGCGTGACAGCGGAGGTCACCCGCTCTTCGTTCAAGAGTTGGCCTACGTGCGCAGCCATGCGGCGTTTCAGACGCGCGGTGGGGAGTCGCTCGCCGAACTGGTTGAGCGTCGATTGGCCGCCTTGGACGCCACCGCGACGCGTCTGCTACGCCTGTGCACCTTGGCCGGCACGCCTTTGCCGCGCCATACGTTGCGAAGTCTCTGCGAGCTGAAACCAGCAGGCGCTGAGACGGCGCTCGACGTGTTGCGCGCCGCTCGTTTGGCGCGCAGCCAGGGTCCAAGAGACGAAGACCTGGTGGACGTCTACCACGACCGCATCAGGGAGATCGTCGCCGATGGCATGACCTCCGAGGAAGCCGTCGATGCCCACACCCGAATCGCCGAAACCTTGGAAACCGGCGCGGACGTCCGGCACGAACTCATTGCGCACCACTTCGAGAACGCCGGGCAACCGCAGCGCGCCGCACCTCACTGGATCGCCGCCGCTGACGGGGCGGTACAATCGCTGGCATTCAACCACGCCATCAGCCTGTACGAGCGCGGCCTCAGGTCGCTGCAAACCGACGCCCAACACCACCGCGATATCGAGACCCGACACGCCGAAGCGATGGCCTACGCAGGGCGCGGACCCGCGGCCGCTGATCTCTATCTTTCGTTAGCTCAAGACAGCAACCGCGAGATGACCGTCGAATTCCAGCGTCGCGCTGCAGAACAACTACTGCTGTCGGGGCATCTCGATCGCGGTCTGAAACTGATGGACACCATTTCGCACTCGCTCGGGATGCCGACGGCAGGAACCGGCAAGCGCGCGCTGCTCTCGGTCGCCACAGGTCGCGTGCGGGTTCGTCTTCGTGGATTTCGACACCGCTTGCGAACACGTGATTCTCTGTCCGCTACCGACAGCACCAAGCTCGACGTCACCTGGACGCTCGCGTGCTCGCTCGGCCTGATTCACCCCGTGGTGGCCACGTATTATCACAACAAGCACCTGTTGATGGCCCTGGAAGCCGGGGAGCCCTTGCACTTGCTCAGGGCGTTGGCACTGGAAGCGTCGTATTGTGCGACGCCTGGTGGTCGCCCCTCGAAGCGAGGCGAACGTCTGATCGAGATCGCCGAGGGGTTGGCCGAACGCCTCGACGACCCGGTGGCGCGCGGACTGTACTTCCTCGCCCGGGGGATCAGCGCGTACCTCGCTGGCGACACGGCGTCCGCGCTACCGTTGTGCCTGCACAGCGCGGACTACTTCGTGGAGCGGCAAGGAACGACCTGGGAGACCATCAGCGCGCGGCGTTTCGCGATCGCGGCGTTATTCCTGCTCGGTCGTTTCGAGGAACTCGGCCGATTCGTTCCACCGCTGCTCGGAAGCGCCGAAGGGACGGGCAACCGATATGCGAGTATGTGCTTCCGCTCCGCATACAGTACCGTCGCCTGGTTGGTTCGCGACGACGTCGCGGAAGCGCAGATGCAATTGGAGCGGGCGCGCAGCGAGTGCAACCCGCACGACTACCACCTGTCGCACTACAACTTGTTGCTCGGCGAGACGTTCTTCGACCTGTACCGCGGTTCCAGCATCACCGCGTACGAACGGATCGAAGCGCAGTGGTCACAACTCGAGAACTCGCAGCTGCTACGAGTCGGCGTCGTGCGCGCCCAGATCTGGCAATTTCGCGCGAGTACTGCCGCTGCGGCCGCCCTCACACTCGAAGCGGACCGACAGACGAGTCGCGCGCAGACGTTGCGCACGGCCGCGCTGGCCCATTGCAGAAGGTTGCACGGTGATCCCATCGCTCGTGCTGGGGCGTCCGGTTTCGTCACGGAGGCAGCACTGCAATTCGCGACGGGTGAGCCCTCGGATGCGGTCGCGTTGCTCCGACGAGCCCTCCAATGCTACGAGTCCCTCGACGCCGCAATGTACGTCGCAGCAGTGAAGGCGCAACTCGCGTCCTTGTTGGAAGGGGACGAAGCTGACGAACTCAGAAATGAGGCTGCGTCAGCCATGGACGCGCAACACGTGCTCAATCGTCGCAACATGGTCCGAATGCTCGCACCAGGATTTCGGTGAGGGAGATGTTTCGCCGCGTACACGGCCGGCGCTCACGTTCGGCGGTCGCTCCGCGACGCGCCTTGCCCGCGCGTGTGAGAAGGTCGGCGCAGCGTAGAACCGCCACAACCGCTGCAAGTGCTGGGATTGCTTCCAAACCCCCGGATCACGTGAATGTGTACTAGTCGAATCCGCCACCGTTCAGTTTTGGCAGGCTGGTCAACGAACCTTTTGCTACGCTCTTGTGCCTGAGGGTTTGAACGATGCCTGGACCGATCCTTCGTCGCACCGCAACTCGAGCGACCTTCGGGTACGCCGCCTTGTTTGTCTCACTGCTCGCGTCGTGCGGCGCAGAAACCGCAAACGAGCCGCCACCAAAGAGCCCGCAGCAGGTCGGCAAGAGCCAGCAGTTGGGAGCTCCCAAAGACACACGCTACCAAGCGGAGATCGAGGCTGAACACGGTCGCATTCGGGTCGTGGTCCGCGAGGTGTCCCGCTGCGACGTGATCCCGATTGAGACGGTGATCGAGAATGGCGAGACCCGATGGGTCGCAGGCCAGCCAACATCGAGCCAGCCCTGCAATCAGCGCGTAACCCGTAATGGCACCGTGTCGCTCGAAGTAGCCGGTAACACGTACCGATTGGGGGAGCCCAACTCGAACGGCGAGCTCGAAACGCAGCTGAGTGATCGGATGGCACAGGCACTATATGCTCCAGGCGAACAGCCCCCCATTGCGCGAGTCACCATCCGGGACAAGCTCGGCGTTTCCCACGAGCTCGGCACGATTGAGTTGACCCAGCTGCGCAGGACAGACCAACGACTCGACGAACTGCTTTCCGAGTTTCGGCGGCTTCTGGATCGTCCTCAACAACAGCTGTCCGGGTCCGAGCTCGCGCGCGGTTACGAGCTGTACGAACAGCTGGCTGCGTTCGACAGCAGCGACCCGCGGATCGCAGGCCTGATGGCGCTATTCATGGATCGCCTGTACCAACGCAAAGCGAGTGAAGCCACTGAGACGTTCAAGAACAATCTCGAAGCGCTCAACGCGGCCAAAGACATCCTCAAGAACAATACGGCGTTGGTGCTGCCCGGCTACGTCCTGGGCGCCTTGAACAGCGGAAGCCTCGACGCCCGCTCCGTAGCTTGGGCGAGATCAGTCGTCGCGCTTTCTCTTCGAAAGAACCGCGATTTGTGTACCGTCGGCAATGCGACGGGGTTTCGCTGGGCCACGTTGCAGCTCAGCCCACCTCCCCCTGAATCACGACTCGCCTTCCAGCTCTTGCGGTTCGCATACGACAACCCGTACGAGACGGAGCTGACCGCGCTCTGCCAGCGCCTGACGATGTAAGGCGCCAACCAAAGCAACGGCAGTGGGCCGACGCGCACTCGAGCGTTCCATTCACCCGTGAGTTGCGCTCGAGCTGGAGCAAACCACTGTGTGTTCTGTTGGCCTACATCCTTGCGTCGCGGAGTGAAGCTGACACACTCCGGATCTGCGGAGCTCGGCTGCGCCGCGAGTGGGGGATGCGTGAGAAGTCGAACCGAATACGATCACACCAGCGAGCTGTCTCCGGCGCTCGGGGCAACGAGTACGGACCATGGGGAGCACTTTCGGCTGGCCCTGGAAGCATCACCGACGGGCATGTTGATGGCGGACGAGAAGGGCCGCATCGTCTGGGTCAACGCGCAGATCGAAACCCTGTTCGGCTACGACCGTACCGAACTCATCGGCCAATCGTTGGACATCCTCATCCCCGACCGATACAGGGCGACCCATCCCAAGTTTCGCGCCGAGTTCTTCCGTGAACCTGCGACAAGACCGATGGGCGCCGGTCGGGATCTCACCGGTGTACGCAAAGACGGCTTGGAGGTGCCGGTCGAGGTCGGACTCAATCCGTTGACGACACCAGCGGGGCGCTTCGTGTTGAGCTCTGTCGTCGACATTACCGAGCGGAAGCGAGCGCATGAGATCCTCGAAACCCAGCGCAACGATCTAGAGCGCACGAACCGCGAACGCGAGGTGCTGCTCAAAGAAATCTACCATCGCGTCAAGAACAACCTCCAAGTAATCTCGAGCCTGTTGAACTTGCAGGACGAGCACATCTCGGATCCGCGATCACTCGCACTACTCCAGGAGAGCAAGAATCGCATCCATGCAATCGGACTCGTTCATGAGCAGCTGTACCAGTCGACGGATCTGGCTCGCATCGACTTCGCCGTCTACGTCCACGAACTGATCGACCACTTGATGAGTGTCTTTCGCCCAGCGTTGATTCACGTCGAAGTGGAAGTCGCTGACGTCCACTTGCCATTGAACGTCGCCGTCCCAGCAGGACTGATCATCAACGAGTTGGTCACGAACTCGCTCAAACACGCCTTCCCCCAGAACGGAAGCGGGCGGATCGTCGTTCGCCTCTCGGAAACCCAACCGGGCAGCGTCAGCATGATCGTCGAGGACGATGGCCAGGGCATCCCAGCTCACATCGAGTGGGGCTCTGGTAACTCGTTGGGCTTGGAATTGGTCGCCAAGCTATGCAAACAATTGAGGGGTCAGGTCGGCCTCGACCGTACCGCAGGGACCAAGGTTCACCTGACGTTCGACTATGCAGGTTGAGAAGACAAGAAAACCCACCATTTTGGTGGTCGAAGACGAGAGCATCGTTGCTACCGACCTAGAACGGAGCTTGAGACGCCTGGGCTACTCCGTGTTGGAACCCGCCGCGTCTGTCGATGAAGCGCTGAAGACTGCACGCGAAGGCGAACCCGATCTGGTCCTGATGGATGTCCGCATCCAGGGCGATCGCGACGGGATTGAAACCGCGGAGTTGCTCCGAAGGCTGTTTGGGCTCCCCGTCGTTTACCTGACGGCTTACGGAGACGCAGCCACGTTGGAACGCGCCAAACGTACCGAGCCGATGGGCTACCTGATGAAGCCCGTCAAACCCGGCGACCTCAAGTCCACGGTGGAAATGGCTTTGTTTCGACACGGCGTGGAAACCCGGTTGAGAGAACGCGAGCAGTGGCTTCGTACCGTGCTCGATTCGATCTTCGATAGCGTCGTCGCAACGGACAATTCCGGCAACGTCCGCTTGATCAACCGAAAGGCAGCATCGCTGTTGGGGCGCGAGGCCGACTCGTGCGTTGGAGAGGCGATCTCGACGCTGGTCCGGATGCGGAGCGTCGACGACCAGACAGAACTCGCCACGCTCCTTCCAAAAGCCCTCGAAACACGCGTACCGCAGGAACGTCGAGAAGACGTCCTGCTGGTCTGTCACGACGGACATCGCAAGGCTGTCTCGGAGAGCGCCAGTCCGATTCTCGACGGGGAACGGCTGCTGGGCGGGCTCACCGTATTGCGAGATGTCACGGAACGGCTCGCGCTGCGCCAACAGATCGAGTTCAACGACCGATTAGCGGCAATGGGACGAATGGCTGCCGGTGTCGCCCACGAAGTGAACAACCCACTGATGGCAGTGGCGGCGAACCTGCATTTCGCCGTCGAGGCACTGAAAGGCAAGCAGGACGAAGGGGAAGTATCAGCCGATCGGGGCGAGATGCTGGACGCGCTCTCCGATGCACAGTTCAACACACAGCGAATTCGTGACATCGTCTCCGACCTGGGATCGTTCAGCCGGCGTTCGGGGACGGAGCCACAACGCGCCAACATCGCGAAAGTCGTTCAGTGGGCAGTTCACTCTGCCGCACCGTCATTGGAGCAACGAGCAATCGTAAGAGTCGACGTGCCCGCCAATCTCGAGGTCGCGTTGCCCGAGACCCGACTCGGCCAAGTGCTCGTCAACCTATTGACCAATGCGGCGCAAGCGATGTCGTCGAACGGGTTTCCGCAGCAAAACGTCATTCGAATCCGAGCGCACGTCGACAACGGGTATGTTCGGATCGAACTCTCCGATACCGGCCCTGGAATTCCCGACAACCTCATCGGGAGCGTGTTCGATCCGTTCGTCACGACGAAAGGCAACAACGGAGGGACAGGGCTGGGGCTGTTCGTTTGCCACGGCATCGTGACGTCCGCGGGTGGGCGAATCGAAGTCGAATCTGCCCCAGGGCACGGGACTCGATTCCACATTCACCTGCCGAGCGGCATCCCGCACGAATCCACATAGTTGGGGTGGGAGGCGGGGCACCCGGCATGAGTAGTCGCGGGTAGTGACTACCGTAGCCCGACATGTGGGGCGGCGAGTAGCTCGCCTGCCAACCGGTTCCACTTTCGGTACCCTGACCCCCGCACCGGTCTACTCCTACACGACCCAAGTTGGAACTGGACGACGACGGACGGCCTGAAACCGCGCACTTGAAGGGTCGATTGAAACGTGAGCACCGACAAGATGCAAAAGCCTGCGAATCACCGTGTGCCGCTGTGCCCTTCCTTGACTCCCCGCAGGCGCGGTGCTGCAATGCCCAATTGGGGAACGGGGTTCGTGGGTGGTCACCCGCGAGGCGTTGGTATCTCCCATTCTCGAACGGGGGACGCGATGAACAAGATCCACTACCGAGCCTGTTACCGCTACCAGCTAACCCGCGACTACCACTGCGAGACGGGCTTGTCGGTGCCCCACCGCATCGAGTCGACGTACCTCGAGTTGACGACGTCAGGTCGTCTACTGATTCGCGATGGCTACGCCTGGGACGGGGCAAGTCTACATGCGCAATCGATCATGCGAGCCTCGCTCGTGCTGGACGCACTGTATCAACTCATTCGCGAAAACCACCTACCCCGTTCCGCTGACCTCCTATTTCACCAACTGTGCAAGGAAGACGGCATGAGCGACGTGCGTGCGCTTCAGGCCTACCAGATCGTGCGCTCCGGCGAGGGACCTTTCAAGAATCGGCACCCGACCCACGCGGCATCGAGCTTCGACGGCGCAACAGACGCGGCACGAAGAATGCCTCACATTTAGAGCACCGATCAGCTTACCTGTGCACGGAAATGCCCCGAAAAATCGCCCTGGGATGGGTGAGTCTAGTGATCGTTCGCGTGCACCCACCAACGTAACCGAAGACGGAGTCGAGAAAGCTCCTGCGACGGGGGTGTCGGCGAGGACTCGTGAGACGCGTCACGCCGATGGGCGTCAGCGAACGCGAAGGATTCTGCACGACGGACATCCAGGACCGCCACCGGGACCGTTGTCGCAATCTTCGGTGCCGTTCACGATGCCATCGCCGCAAAACGCGCCAAGCTTGCAGCCAACGTCACACTCGCCATAACCGCCATCGTTGGTGCCGTCGTCGCACTCTTCGCCAAAGCTGAGAATGCCATCGCCGCAAATCGCCGAGCAGTCGCTCGGCGTCGCCTCGAAGCCAGACAGCGTGAGCTTGAAGGAAGACCCCTCCATCTGACGTTCGGCGTGAAACACCGTGATCTTGTACACGTTGCCCGGCTGAAGGCCGAAGCGTCCAGCACTCTGAGCGTTGATCGTGATCGAACCCTCTTCGGGAACGTGAATCCCACCCAGATCCACGGCGAGCTTGCCGTTGATGAATACCCAGACGTCGTCATCCCCTAGGAAGTCCAGGGTCGCGTTGGTGTCCTGGTCGTAGTGAAACCAGTACTGCACCTCGCTGGTGAAGTAGAAGTTGTGTTCCCCAGGAGCACCAAAGACCTCGTGCTCCCACGGCCAACCGGCGTGACCGTACTCGTCCGGGAGCCGTGCCTCGCCGGGGTCGTAGGTCGGGCCGGTCACGTCATCGATGGGGAAGAACATCGGGTTGCCGTCGTACTCCACCTGCGTCCCACCATGACACCATTGCTGCGGGTCGTAACTGCACGGGGCACAGGTTGCCGCGCATTCGCTGGTCAGTGTTTCCGTGCGAGTAGTACAGTCGTCCTCGCACTTGGTAGCAGTCGCGATTGCGTCATCCACCGCCGCCTCGAGCTCTTCGAGCTCCTCGTCCGTGGTCGTGTCGTCTCGCTCCGCGGCGGCCAAGGCGTTCTCAGCGCGAGTGACCGCGTCATTGAGCATTCGGCAGGCATTGCCGTTGGCACACTGCGTCGTGTTCTCGGACTCTTGCGCACAGATGTTACCGCAAGCGGCCTCGCTCGCCGCACTACCTCCGGTTTCCGTACCAGCTTCCGTCGTGACGTAGGGCTCGCCGTTGGCGCCGAAGCGATTGACGTAGCCGCCCTTGCCATTGTCGAACAGTACGATGTTGCCAACGACCGTCACGACGCCGCTACCGCTGCGGTACCATTCGGCAAACGAATCTTTGGAGTCGACACACGACGCTTTCGTATCGCCCTTGGCAACTGGACGCCCCTCAGCGTCTAGGTCGTCTTCGACCATACCGAGCGACAGTGCACTGCAGTTCTTGTCGCCAAAGTCGATGTGATCGCCAGAGAAGTCCCGGAAGATGG
>QJWJ01000514.1 GCA_003235365.1 Deltaproteobacteria bacterium | reverse complement strand
GATGCTGATCGGAAACTCCACCAGAACCCCGCTGCGCTCCGAAACGCGTAGCGGAGTGGGTTCGCCGACGTCGAAGGCCGGCGCTGTCCAGCGCTGCCAGGCGGCGCCGGCGGTGGCAAACATCTCGACGGGGCCGACGAGTTGGAACGTTGGCATCAGTTCCACCGCGACGCGAGGCCCGCTCATGCTGGGGTTCGACGTGGGAGCACCCTCGACCCCGAGGCCCCCGGCGCCGGGTTCCGCATCGAGGTACGCCATGCCCCCCGACGTGCGCAGTCCGAGCCATGGTAACAGGACGACTGTCGCGTGGGCTGACCACTGCAGACTCGGCGTGTAGGTGACTCGTTCCTCTCGACTCGGTCGTAACGCGACGTCGAAGCCGGCGCCGACCTCGACGTCGCGGCGCTCCGTTGTCGTCGTGTCATCCCGCGGTTCGGCGGCGCCCGCGCGTCGCGCTTGAAGCGCAATCACTGTCGCACCGCCGAGCAGTAGTAGTGGTGTGAAGGGTGGACTCCAGCGGCGTCGAGGACGGGAGCCGGGGAGCTGGTGTTGCTTCTCGGTCGACGACCTCGTGGGCGCGTGGCGTAGGTTCATGCCCGAGGCACCGCACCGATCTTCGCGACTGCCCGAACTACCTTCTCGTGCTGGCTGTCGACTTGCTTGTCGGTGAGCGTGGTCGCATTGTCCGGATCCGTCACGGCCCGGGGATCGCGATACACCAACCGGTACGCGAGGGAACGTTCACCCGTTGCCATTGAGCCTCCTTCGAACAAGTCGAAGAGCGTTACCGATTCGCACAGATCGCCAGCATGTTGCTCGATGGTCCGTTGAACGTCGCCGGCGCTGATGTTCGCCCCGACCTGCACGGCGATGTCTCGCGTCACGGCAGGCAAGCGCGGGATGGGTCGGTAACGGGTCAGAGTCGCACCCGCGCGCTCGATGGCTTCGAGGTCGATCTCCACGATCTGCACGGGTCCTCCCAGTTCGAGTTCGTCGCCGACATCGGGATGTAGCGGTCCAAAGCTACCGACGAGCGTTTCTCCCAGCCACAGTTGCGCAGCGCCGCGCGGGTGGAGGTGCGGTAGGGGAGATGGTTCGCTTCCGGCCCAGGTCGTCGTCGCCGTGCGGCCAGTGAATCGTTCGACCAGCTCGACTGCGAGCCCTTTGGCGTCGAACACGTCGTAAGCCGCTGGCTTGGTCAAGTATTCGGGACGATTGCCCGCCAAGACCGCTGCGAAGCGAAGTTGTTCGTGCGGTAGCAGCGACACGTCCTCGCCAGCGCGCGGGCGCGAAGTCTGGTGGCGGTTCGACTCCGCGTCGACCACCGGGGCCAAGAAGACCGATCCGACGCCAAAGACACGCAGGTCGTGTTCGCCGCGACGACGGGCGCGCCGTACGACCTCGAGCAATCCGGGGAGCAAGCTCGTGGTCATGACGCTGCGCTCCGACGTCAACGGGTTCTTCAAGGTGACGACCGGTTCTGGCGCTTTGAGCGCAGAAAGCTCCTTGGGCGATACGAAGCTGTAGGTGATGGTTTCGCTCAGCCCGGCGGCGCTCGCCCACTGGCGCACCCGGCGTTCCAGTTTGCCCGCAGGCGTTGGCGCCTGCGGCGAAATGCGGGGCAACACCGTCGGAATGGCATCGAGGCCGCGCATTCGCGCGATCTCCTCGATGAGGTCTGCTTCGAGCTGTATGTCGGGGCGAAATGGTGTCCCTTCGACGGTCGCTTCCGTCGAGCTGCGCTCCGCGATACGAAAGCCCAGAGCTTCGAGGCTCTTCAGCGAGTCGTCGAAATCGATGCTCATCCCGAGTAGGCGTTCCGCTCGTACCTTGCGCAAGCGGATCGATGCCAATTGAGGAAGTGCACCGTTGGCAAAACGCTGGCCCGGCACGGCTGTCGCGCCCGCGAGTTCACAGAGCAAGTCACTGGCGCGCTGCAAGACGTCGCTCAAGGCGCCCCAGTTCACTCCTCGTTCGAAGCGGTAGGAGGAATCACTGTGCATGGCCAGACGGCGCGCAGTGCGACGGATGCCGGTCGGTTCGAAGTAGGCACACTCGAGCAGCACGTCGCTCGTATCGTCGCGGATTTCGCTGTCGGCCCCGCCCATGATGCCCGCGAGCGCCGAGGGCCGCTGGCCGTCCGCGATCACCAGGTCGTCCTCGATCAAAGTGCGCTCGACGCCGTCCAGCGTCGTCAGTGTCTCGCCCGGCGTTGCGTGCCGAATGATGATGGTGGAATTGGCCACCCGCCGCAGGTTGAAGGCGTGCATGGGGTTACCATATTCGAGCAGCAGCAGGTTGGTGATGTCGACGACGTTCGAGATTGGACGAATCCCGAGGGCGGACAAGCGCCAACGCAGCCAAGATGGCGAGGGCCCCAGCTTCACTCCGCGTACCATCGCCGCGCCGTAGGCGGGACAGCGCGACGGTGCGCGGTTCTCGATGGTGACGAGCGAATCCAGCTCTCGGCTCGATTCGTTCGACGCAGTCGCAGACGACGTCGGGGCTTGCCACGACAACCCCAGGACGGCGGCGAGGTCGCGGGCCACGCCGACGTGACCCAGCGCGTCCGGACGGTTGGGGGTGATCCCCAATTCGAAAACGGTGTCTCGTGCGAACGGGTAGGCGGTCAACAGGGGAGTGCCGGCGGGGAACGCACCAGCTTCGATGGTCAAGATCCCGTCGCTGTCCTGTCCCAATCCGAGCTCGCGCTCACTGCACAGCATGCCTTCGCTGACGATGCCGCCCAACTTCCGTGGTTCCAGCTTCAAGTCCACGGCGGGCAGGTAGGTGCCGAGCGGAGCGAGGACGACGATGCCGCCGGGAGCAGGGACGTTGCCCGCCCCGCACACGACGCGCAGCTGTCCCTGTCCGGTCGTGACGGTGACCAGTCTCAGCTTGTCTCGCTGAGGGTGGGGCTCGATTGCTTCGACCGGGCACAACACGACCGTTTCGAGGCCTTCGCCAACCTCGATCACCTCTTCGAGTTCGAGCCCGATCGCCGTCAGCTTCGTCCCCACCTCGGCGGGGGAAAGGTCGAGCTGCGGGACGAGCTCCTTGAGCCAGTTGTAGGAGACTCTCATCGTGGGCGCCTTATTAGCACGTGGTCCGTTCAGCAATACCCCCTGACGCCCGCGTGCCGGAATTGCCGCTTCGAGACGCGGGGTTCCGTGCTAGCTTAAATAAGTGCAACGATGTTGCCCGGACTCACCGCGTCGGCCAGAGTTGCATGAATAATGCGGGTTTGCCACCACGTGCTCGTTATCGAACCCGGCGACAGCGCCGCCGATGCGGCACACAAGCTGGCGTCCGAACTGGGGCACGAAGTCTCCACCCACCCATCGCCGGTCGGCGTGGCGAAGGTGCTGCGGGAGCGCTCGATCGACATGGTGGTGCTGCCGTGGCGCCTCGGCGCGGCGCAGGACCAGAAGCTGCGGTCATTGGTCAAGAGTTGGGAGCGGACACGTCCCCTACGGGTGATCATCCTCGCCGAAGACCGGGAACGGGCACTCGCCGACGCCGTAGGCGAGATCAACGACACGAAGGTCGTCAGTGTCGGGGCGCTCCTCCAGGAGTTGCCTCGCGTGCTTGGACAGAGCTCTCGCGAATTCGCCGCGATCGTGGAGGAACGTCCGGATGACAATCAGTTCGTCGAACGATTGCGCGAGCGTCTCGACGCGGCGGCGCGGCAGTGGGAAGGCATCGCCCAGCGCACTTTGGACCCCCGTGAAATCTTGTTCCCGCTGGGCGGGGCGTTGGGCCAGGCCGAGATCCTCAAGCTCGACAAGTTGGCCACCTTGCTGCGCGAAATCAGCGCAGTCGCGCAGGCCTGCGAGATGTCGGGGCGACCGACGCCCGAGCAGTACGATTCGGTGACGGCGGCTCTGCGTTTCGCCGTGCACGCCATCAGTGGTCCGCCATACGATGCGGATAGCGATCCGACCAATCTGATCACGCGTCTGCGTCACAGCTTGTCACCGCGCTGACCAATTCCACGTCGCGTCGTGACAAACGATTGAGGGCCGAACTCGCTGATGAGTCCGGCCCTCGATGAACGAGCTAGCTCGAGATTTACTTCTCGGCTTTGGCTTCGACGTCCTTCGAGTCGCCTTCGGCCTTCTCGTCCTCTTTCTTTTCTTGGAACTTGGTTGCGTCCGCGGTCGCCCAGTCGACGGTCCAAGAGCTCACGCTGAAGATCTGATCGCTGCCGTTGGTCTTCACCCAGCGGGACGTGCCTTCGCTGTTGTCGCCAACTTCGATGACGTGCTTGGCCGTTCCACCCTTGAGCTCGATGGTCACGGTCGCTGTCGGCTTCTCGAGGCCGATCTCGGACGGCTGTTTGCCGTCCCCGAAGTCGGCCGCGTTCAGTGCCTTGTAGGCGCGGACCATGTCGTCGACCTTGCTCGGCTTGAAACGCTCGATGTCTTTGGCAGGCGCACCCTCTGCCTTGGTGTGGGTGCCTTTCCACGCGTCACCCTTCACGAATGCGAACACGCCGTTCTCATTCTGAATCGTGACCTTCTCGACTGCCGTGTCGTCGAACTTGAGCACGGTCTTGTCGCGCCAGCCTTTGGTGTCGCGGCTGTACAGGTACTTCGAATAGCCCTTGAGCGCGTACACGCCTTCTTGGCCTCCGATTCGAACCATCTGTCCGCGACCACCGCTCTCGCCGAAGTAGAGATCCGCGACGACTTCGTCGCCCTTCTTGAAGACCGCGTGCAACGCTTTGCCGTCGGCGAGGCCCCACTTCTCGTACTCTGCTGCACCGGCCGAGACTTGCTCGCTGACTTTCAGCTTGCCCAAGTTGTCGACGAGCGATTTGACGTTGCTGGCGTTGGCCGCGTACTTCACGGGCGACGTCAGCTCCCATTCGTCCTCGCCCTTCTTGCTCAGAACGACGGTCTCGCTGTCCCCTTCGGGGAGGTCGCTGTTGGCGTCGTCTGACTCCTCGTTCTCGGTCTTCTTCTCCTCTGGAGGCCGGGTGAGTTCGATGCTGTCGATCGCCTTGCGAGTATCTTCGTCGACGGTTACTTGGGGAAGATCCGCCTGTTTGGCTGCATAGCTGTAGCTCTGAGCTTCTTTGGCGGCGTTCTTTTGCTGGAGGTACAGACCGCCCCCCAAGGCCAAGAGCACAGCCAACGCGATGTAGAGTTTCTTGCTGCTGTC
>QJWJ01000454.1 GCA_003235365.1 Deltaproteobacteria bacterium | reverse complement strand
ATGATGCTGAATCAGACTGCGTTCGGGCGCCGACGTCAAGGACATGCAGCGCAGTCATTTGCGAGACGACTTGTCGGCTTCCTCGTATGTGAGGCAAGGTATGCGTCTGCCCAACGACCCTGGGTTTAACCCGCGGGGCTTTACGGAACAAGCTATCCGGTTGCGAGGTCCAGAAGAAAAATGGGCGGCGATCAGCCGCCACTTGCAGGGGAGGCCTCAGCAGGGCGAGGCGCTGCTAGCCCCGTCGGGTTCAAACCCTTGTTCGGCAGCAGCAGTGTCTTTGTCGTGGGGTTTCCGTTGAGCAATCGTCGTGGTCCGCGCGACGCCCCTGAATGGTCGACGGACGCGAGTTGTGATTGCTCGCTCGCTGGTCTCGCGCCAGCGCATCCAGACCTGGTCTCGTGTGAAATGGGTGGCGCGGAGAGGGCGATACGCTGGCGATCGAAGTGGCGAGCGCGCAGTTCGAGACCTGAGAATGGCTTGGATCTGGGGCGTCAGAAAGCGGGACTTGGCAGGATGCCTCACGCATTGTAGGTTTTCGAGGATGGCCCAACGCAGCGAGGAATTGGAGCGTCTGGTTCGCGAGCTGGCACAGCTCGAGCCGATCGAACAGGCACGGGTAGTCGCCCGAGCAAGTCGGCTCCGCCGAGAAGCGGTACCGCCAGGCAAGTTGGTTGCGCCGACGCTTCGCGGCGGAGTTGAATGGGTCGGGGGCGATCTGAGTCGAGAAACGATCTACGGCGACGATGGCCGCTGACCCAGTTGTGGAGCGACAGGAGGTGTTCCTCGACACCAGTTTGATCGTGGCGGCGACAGTGGAAGTTCACCCAAGCCACGACATCGCCGCGGCGTATGTGGACCAGGCGGTGTCGGATGGGGTGGAGCTGTGCATCAGTCCTCAGGTATGCCGGGAGTTCCTGGTGGTGCTCACGCGTCAGCCTGTTAGCGCGCGAGAGTTCAGTTTGAGCGAGGCATTGGGTGCGCTGAACGTGTGGACGACAGGTTGTCGGGTTCTACAGGCGACCCTGGACGAACTGTTGTCGCTGGTCGAAACGCACGGTGTCCGCGGCAAGCAGGTGCATGATTGCAACATCGTTGCGACGATGCGGGCGAACGGAGTCGAGCGCCTCGCGACGCGGAACGGTTCCGATTTCAAGCGCTACAGTAGGCTGATCCGAATCGATGACGTGATCGGCTAGCGACGCACCGAAGTGCGAGACAGCAGGTGATTCGCGTTCGAGTCGACGCAACGCTGAGTTGGGAGCTGAGAAAATGCGCGCTGGTATTCGTGCGGTGGTGCAGGGCAATGGCAAGGCGCGCCGCGATCGAGTTGCGTGAAGAAACACGCCGATCGACCCGACTCCTGTGGGTCTGATCAGGTCTGAGCACCGAAGGCGCCGTTGTGGCTGACCGCCAGGCGCGAAAAAATGCATCGCCGAGTGGCGTGACCGAGTCCCATGCACCTGGTGAGCCGCTTGCGTGTGCCGGGCCGGTGGGCGGTTACTGTCGGGAAGCGCCTGTCTGCCGAACGACCCTGGGTTTAACCCGCGGGGCTTTACGGAACAAGCTATCTGGTTGCGAGGCCCAGAAGAAAAACGGGCGGCGATCAGCCGCCACCTGCAGGGGAGGCATCAGCAAGGCGCGGCGCCGCCAGCCCCGTCGGGTTCAAACCCTTGTTGGGCGGCTCCCAGTTTCGTGTCGTTCGAATCGCCAATCGTCCATGGTACGACCGAGCTTGGTACTGGCGGCCAGGTGTGTCGCTACGAGAGAGAAGCCGTTCTTCTCGAGGACTCGTCTGCTTTGATCGTTGCCGACGAAGACTTCGGCAATGAGCTTCGTGAGCCTGAGATGGTGTGTGGAGTAGGACACGAGGGTGGCAAGAGCGCTGGTGCCGAGTCCGGCGTTTTGGTGCGGCTCACCGATCCAAAACCCCACTTCACCTTGGTCTGCGCTGTCGACGGACACGCTGCAGGCACCGGCCGGTTCTGCGAAGTCGCTAAGGATGACGAAGAAGTGGCCAATGCCGTCGCGGGCTGCCTGGACTTTGCGTGCCCAGTCCGTCCTGAACGAGTCAAGATCGGTGGGCCCGTCCCATTGGATGTTGCGAACCACGGAAGTCTGGAACACATACGGGAACAGGACGTCAGCATCCGAACTCACCGGTGGTCGAAGGCGCGGCAAGAGATTCATTGTCGGAACCATCCCTCATACCGCAAGCGAGCGTAGACTGGACAGGAAGCGGGGAAAGCAAGAATCACGCGCGGCGACCGACTGTTGGAAGGGCGCGAATGTGACTGGCGAGCCCTTTTCGCGCATGGCTGGCCGAGGGTGAGAGTAGCTGGCCTGCCCAGCAACTGCGAAGTGAAGGTCGCCGTGCGACGCGGTGGTGCCAGGGCATGCGCATCTAGAGATTGAACTGAGCCGTTGTGCTCGCTGAATTGCAGGTCGGCTCGCAATCGGGGCCGTTGGGTTGGCTGCGCTGGTAGTCTGGTTCGACGAGGACGGATTCGGTTCCTGTGCCTGACGTTGCCGTGACGCGAAGCTGCTCTGGTGATTCGTTGAG
>QJWJ01000445.1 GCA_003235365.1 Deltaproteobacteria bacterium | reverse complement strand
GCGAGCTGTGCGCTCCGGACGCCAGCGGCACGCCGGCAAGGAGTGAACTGTCACCACATTGCGAGGAAATTGATCGAAAATAATTCGATTTTCAGTCGATTAGTCACTGACTTATCCCTCGATAGAATCGAATTCTATTTCATTTTTAATTCAAAAATAATCAGAAATAATTCAGGAAAATGTTGGCATCTGAATCAGAAAATCGCGCGTATCGAGCCTCGGAATCGCCGATCGGGCGCTATGTACCCGATGTTGAACGAGTTATTGTGTCCCCAGGGATGATCGATGCGGAGCGGGAGCGCGGTGGGGGCCTGCGCGAGGCCCAAGCAGCTACCTCACCGTCGGCGAGCACGAGGTCGCCCAGCTCTTCACCGAGCCGGCATGACCACCGGCAGCCACTCGACGTCCTCGACGTCCAGGGCCTCCGCGAGCTCGTCCGCCTCGTCCGCGACCTCGACCACGAGACGCAGGCGGCGGTGAACCGGGCGCGCATGATGCCGTGGCGGCGGTGAAGCGCCGATCGCTTCCCGTCGCTCCGGCCTTCTCCGAGCACCGTCCACTTGGGCGCAGAAGCTCGCGCGCGAACGCGGCGCCCGTACGCCGGTGCCCTCTGTCGTGATCGTTGAGCCCCAGATTGCGCCTTCCCACTCTTTCACGAGCCGCATGGTTCCCGCTACAGCTCCGTGACCAAGCGATCCAATCCCTGATAGTTCACCTCCATGCCGTCGGTCATGCCTGTCGACATGGCTGCGTCGCGTGCTTCTTTGGTGCCGAAGTCCATGAGGCAGGTGAGGGTCGTCGTGCCGTTGTCCTCCGCGAGGTCGACAGTGATCAAGGTACCCGCGCCCATGTCGCCGCCGAAGTTGCCAGAGTCGAAGACCTGGGTGTAACGCAGACGTCGTTTCGCGACGACTTCTTGGAAGACGCCGTGGAAGCCGAACTCTTTGCCATCTTCGTCGTGCTTCCAACGCCAGCGGTACCTACCGCCCTCGCGAACGTCCATCTCACAGACGGGCATCGTCCAGCCCGGATACCCGAGCATCCAGCGCCGCATCAGTGGTGGTTCGGTGTGAGCGCGGTATACGAGGGCGCATGGTGCGTTGAAGCTGCGCTTCACCAAAACCTGGCTGTCGGTCGGTAGGGTCACTACTGCTTTGGGAAATCTCATGGCCGTCTTCCTTTTGCTTTCGGTCTTCTCTGCTTCCTGGAACGTCTACCTGCTCGCGCGTCGGTCTCGAGCGCCTCGAGCAGGTCGTCGAGGCGCTGGTAGCTTGCCTCCCACAGGCCGCGGTAGCGCTCGAGCCACGCATTCGCCTCGGCCAGTGGCAGTGCCTCGATCCGCCTGGGCCGACGCTGCGCGTCTCGTCCCCGCGAGATTAGCCCCGCGTTCTCCAGCACCTTGAGGTGTCGGGAGATGGCGGGCTGGCTGATGTCGAACGGCACCGCGAGTTCGGCAACCGACGCCTCTCCTTGGGCGAGGCGAGCCAAGAGGGCTCGGCGTGTAGGGTCGGCGAGCGCCGCGAAAGTCGCATCGAGACGGTTCGGGGGTGCTTGTCCATAACCATCATGTTTCATAACATATGGGTTATGTAATGCAGGCAGGGGGCGATCAAGGGTTTTCTTGCAACACGCGCCATGGCGCGCTCGCCGGGCACGTGCGTGAGCACCTCGATCAGGCACAGCAGAACGAGAGGCACGCGCTCCACACGGGATCGCGACGAGGGTGGGGCGATGCTGTGGGGCCGCGTCACCTACGAGATGATGGAGAGCTACTGGCTGGCGGTCGCCCGCGACGACGAGGAGGCGCCCCCGCCATGTGCGAGTGGGCGGTCAAGCTGGGGACCAAGCCCAGTACGTCCCGTTCGTCGACGCGCAAGACTCGCGTCAAGAAGCGAGCGCCCGTCACGGGCGAGAGCGCTTGCTTCGAGTGCCACACGAGGAGCAAAAAAGCCCAGCGCGTAGCGCTGGGCTTCTGAAGCTCCGAGAGTAGGACTCGAACCTACGACCAATCGGTTAACAGCCGACCGCTCTACCAACTCTATCTCGGAATGCGTTGGGGACCGGGAGCCTAGCCAGCGCGTTGCTGACGTCAAGAACTTTGAAGGGGCGAGATTGCGGGGGAGCTGTGGATACGCGGTCGGTGGGTCGATTCGCGTCGGGACTGGGCGCTTGCAGGACGCAGCGGGCCGAATGCCTGCGTTCGCTCCCTCCGCCGTTGGTCCGAAGGCCGAGCGTGCACCTCTGGGGCGCTGCTCCTCGCAGCAGGGGTGGAGCCGAGGCACCGAGGAGGATGGGTTCCGGGCGCTCCGATGAGCAGTGGCGCGGTTCGAGGTCCAGCCGCGCCGAAGCCGTCGCCCGTACCGTTCGCGTGTCGCGACCAGGCGCTGCTATGAGGGTCTGCGGTTAAACAGTATCAAGAGGGATACACGTATCAGGCGTTCCTCTTCATTGACGAGCGACTGCATCCGCTGGGCGAGGCGGACTGCAGGCAGAGGCGCAATCTGGTGTTCGTTCACCGAGCGCGGGTACCTCAGCTCGAGGCGCGCGGGAAGTCGTCGGGCGGGTGCTTCACGCCCGGGGACCGTACGGGCGACGAAGTTCCCTGGGCCGCCGAGTGAGGCGAGGTGCCAGCGCTCGCGCCAGCTGGCCAATCACTCGGTGACGGGCACGTGGTCGCAGTCGCCGCTGCCGTACTCGATGCGTTCACCGAGTTCGACCACCTCGAAGTCGTCCCATTGTAGGCCTTTGAGATCCTGCGGTGTGAGAGCGGCGTCCTGCCAACTGTGAGTCGTGTCTCGGTCGCTGCGGCCAGTGAACGTCAAGTTGCCGCCGTCCGCCAGGAACATGCCGTACCTCATCAACGCTTCGGCGACGACTTGCCCGCCCCTGGACAGTCCAGAGATGTCGGCACTCGCCTTGAGCCGCAACCGTGCCGCGTACGGGGGCGCCGTGTCGGGGCCCGACGTCGCCCCGGTCGAGTGCGTGCCGGGGCGCACGTAGATGCTGTCGCGAATGTGGCTGTTGGGTAGGATGAAGCGCAGCGCGTGACGGATCTCGCCGTCGTACACCTCGTCGGCATCGAACAACAACGGCGTGATGGGCAAGCCCGCCGCGTCCGCGCTGGTGCAGAAGTCGCCGCGTCCTTGGGGTCCGTACAATCGATCCAACTCCCAGATCGCCTGGCATCCGCCCATGAACTCGTCGCCGCGAATGTCTGCTCGCCACATCTCGAACAGGCGGCACTCGTCGTCGTCGATCACGATCAGGTGGCAGTCGCCGTCGGACTCACACGCGTAGCCGTCCTCGCCTTCGAGGGCACCGCCTTCGGGTACCGGCACGGCTGCGGGATCGCACTCGCCGTCGTAGAAGTCGCCGTTAGGAGTGAACTCGCGGTGGTCGACCGAGCCGTCAGCGTGCAGAACGCGGAAGGAGAAGTCGATCTGAAAGCGGGTGCCGGTGTCGTGGTTGGACTGCAAGTAGTCGATGATCGCGTCCGATTCCTCGTCCAGCGGGGCGTCGTCGATGGGCGTGTTCCAGGGCGCGTCCGGAGGGAACAGCTGTCCTGGGGCATTGCCGCAAGCGTCGAGAGCGCCGCTCGAAGAAGGCGAACCCGAAGGGTCGGGATCCGACGGTTTGGGCATCGAGGAAGGCGCTGGGCTTGTGGGTTGGGGGGCAACGCCCGGTTCGTCATCAGTCATCCCATCGCCGGGTTCGGAACTCGGATCATCGTCGGTGCTGTCGTCCGTTCTGCCGGGACCCGGCAAGTCATCGTCGCTCGCGTCATCCGTCGAAGTGTCGTCCGTCGAAGTGTCGTCCGTCGCGGCGCTGTCGTCGTTCGAGCAGCCTACGCAACCCAACGCCAGCAGAGCCAGAAGCGTCGACACCCGATGCATGAGTATGATCATCACACGGAGCGTAAACCAATCGACGTCAGGGCGCCAAGGCGTGGGACCCCCAGAGCGTGGCGCGGTGAAGCGTGCCGCGATGGGCGACCGGTGGGCGCATGTACGATGGCGCTGCCGGTGAGGGAGCCGTGCCGTTCCGCGTATCAGCGCTCGGCGATCAGTCGGCGCTGGCCGTCTCGCCCGCGTTTTCGGTGGTTTCGTCGCCGTCGTCTCGCCGGACCACCTCGAAGTCGAAGCTGCGCCGCGGGCCGGTGACGGTGACCGTGATTGCCGTCGCAGAAGCGCGTTCGAACTCCAGGGTCAGCTGTTTGTCGTACGGCGTGTCCAACGTGTAGGTGCCCGCCTGGGGAACCGGGTCGACCCAGCGCATTTCGACGCCGTCGATGTCCAGATCCCACTTGCCTTCTTTGCCCTCCCAGTGGCGTTCACCATTGACGCTGAAGCCCTCGCGGATCCCGCCGGACAACGCTGCCTGGAGGCGATCGCCGCTGCCTTCGCCGGTTCTGCCGTCGCTGAGCCGTTTCCAGCTGGCATCGTGCACGACGTGACGCGTCTCGTTCTCGAAGTCCCACTCGACGGTGGCCGTGCCGTCGACCGTCACCTTGCCGTTGCTCAATCCGTCCCACACGTGGTCGACGACGACGAGGTCCATCTCGTTGCGAGCGACGCTCACGATGTGGCGGCCATGGATCTCGTTGCCACGGAAGGTGCAGTTGCCGGGCTTGGCCCCGTACTCGATGGTCAGGGTCGCCTGCTTCTCATCGGAGGTGTCGAGATCGACGTCGGCGCAGGGCATTTGCGAGACGATGAACTCCTTCAACTGGATCCCCGCGTCTTTGACCGCGCCGCCAATGGTGAAGTTGGCGCTGATCTCCACGCTTTCCGAGGTCAGTGCAGACGCCTGCGAAGAGACCTTCACCTCCTCGACGGCTTCGGCCGCTTCTTCGCGAGTCAAAGCACCGCAGCCGCTGGTACCCAGCAATGACAACGCCACCAGGACGGTGAGCGAAGCGTTGGAACGATGAACGGGGAGTCGGGGCACGGAACCGGGGGGCATGAAGATCTCCGAGTTGGGGAAGCAAGCCGACGAGTCGCGGACGAAGCGCTTCGTCGCGTTGAAGTGGTCAATCATGGTTTGGTCTCTTTGCACCGGGCATGCCAGGACCATGAGCTCCGGTGACGGTCGCAACTCGGCGCGTTTGCTGCGACTCGACTCCCGTGGGGCTGTTCCATGCGCTGGCGGTGTTGGCCGGACCCAACAGTGACGTCACGGGGGTGTTGGTTTCACGCAACGGCCAGCCCCGACAGAGCAGGGACGCCTCGAGGTGCGTGGAAGTCTCGCTTCAGCTCACGCTCAGCGCGGGTGGGGGACAAGTGATCCAACGGTTGCGCCCCTCTTCTTTGGCTTGGTACAGGGCCTTGTCGGCACCGTGCACCAGCGAGGCGAACTCGATATTTGGCGGCAAGCCCTCCGGGTGCCACGATTGGCCACCGATGCTCACCGTGACGTGCACGGTCTCACCGGGGGCGTTGACCGACAGGCGTTCGACGGCTTCACGCAGCCGTTCCGCAACGGCGCGCAGACTCTCGTTGGACGCGCCGGGTAACAACGCGACGAACTCTTCGCCGCCGTAGCGTCCGACGAAGTCGGTGTCGCGCACCCGCGAGCGCAGCTCTTGGGCCACCGCCCTCAGCACGTCGTCTCCGACGGCGTGACCGAGTTCGTCGTTGACGCGCTTGAAGTGATCGATGTCGACCAGCAGCACGCCCAGCGGCGTACCCTCCGTGACGGCACGGCTGACCTCGATTGCGGCGCGGCGCATCAGCTCACCACGGTTTGCGACGCGGGTGAGCGCGTCGACCGTGGCCAGGTCGCGCAGCGTCGACTCTTCGTTTTGGACGTACAGTTGACGCTCGACGCGCGCCAGGAGCTCTTCGGTGAAGAACGGCACCCGCACGAAGTCCGAAGCTCCGGCGTAAAAAGCGTTGACCAGATCCCGGCGGGCCGACATCGACGCCAGCGCAATCACCTTCGTGCTGGGGCTGCCGTACGTCTTGAGTGCGTCGAGTACTTGATAGGCGCCGTGGCCCGGCAACCTGAAATCGAGCAGCAGCAAGTTGCAGGGTTTCTCCCGCAGCGCCTGTAGTAGTTGCGCGGGTTGCTCGAAGCACTCGTGCTGGTAGCCGTTGCGGCGCAGGCTCGCATCCAACATCAAGCGCAACTCGCGTTCGTTCGACACGGAAAGAATGTGCTTGTCGCGGTTTGCCCGGACGCGTCCGAGCAACGTTTGAGCCAACCGCTTGAGCGTACCTGGTTCGAACGGCTTGACGAAGTACTCGACTGCGCCGGCTTCCAACGCGTGCAGGCGCTCTTCGTCGCTCGGTTTGCTGGAGATCATGATCACCGGAATGCCGAGTGTCGCCGCATTGCTACTGAGCATGCGGCAAACGCCGTAACCATCCATTTTCGGCATTTCGATGTCGAGGGTGATCAAGTCTGGCTTGTGCTGATGGATCTTCGCGATAGCCGAGATCCCGTCCTCCGCTTCCACGGTGGACGCGTTGAGGTCATCGAATTCCGCTAACACCTGTCGACGCAGCAACGCCGAATCGTCGACGACCAGGATGTGTGGTTGGTAGTCTGACAAGCCTCGTCTCCCCGATCTGTTTATCGGCCAAACGCCGAGTTTCTACAGGGGGGCGCGCTACGAGCGACGGTGTCGTTCGCTACGACGAGAAATTGCGCCGGGCGTCGTTGTAGGCGCCGTGGCGCCGGCGCGCGCACTTCACCAGGTCAGGCCGACGAAAACGGGTTCCGGCTCCAACACGACGCCGAAGTGCCGTTCGACGCCGTCGCGCAGGCGCCGGGCGAACGCGACGACCTGCTCGCTCGTCGCGGCGTCGTGAGCGACGACGCACAAGGTGTGTACGGTGGACAGGCCCACGTTGCCGTCGCGCATCCCTTTGGCGAAGCCAGCGTTTTCGATCAGCCAGGCTGCGGGTACCTTGACGAATCCCGACGGCGCCGGAAACCTCGGCGGAACGCCGTCTTTGCACCGTTCGCACAACGCGGCGTACTGGGCGTCGCTGAGGATTGGATTGGTGAAGAACGACCCACAGCTGCGGCCGTTGGGGTCGTCCGGATCGAGCAACATCGACTTGGCTCGGCGCAGTTGCAGCACGAGCTGTCGAACGTCGTCGAGCGACGGAGCCGGGAGTTGCAACCGGACGAGCGCCTTTTCGAGCTCGGCGTAGCGCACGCTCGGAGCGCCTCCGCCGAGGAGGTCGAAACTGACCTGCGTGACGACGAAGCGCCCCGCGTCGCGGTGCTTGAAACGACTGCTGCGGT
>QJWJ01000139.1 GCA_003235365.1 Deltaproteobacteria bacterium | reverse complement strand
CCGTGCTCGACATCGAGATCGATGTCGTCCACCGGGTTCGCGTCCAGCTGCGCGCTGCTGATCGTCAGATTGCGGACTTGGAGCAACGGTTCAGTCATGACCGCCCTGGTGCGGCCGAAAATATGCCTCGAGGCGCGCAAACGCCCCATGCGGTCCGGCCGATAGCAGGATTTGGCCCTCGCCATCGGAACCGACGCAAAAACCATGGCTCGCATGGGGTGCACGAAGCCATGCGCGAAGCGCTTCGGTGACGTCGATGCGCCCGGCGTTACCCGGTTGCAGCAGCCCCTGGGTGGAGGTGAGAGCGCGACGCGGCTCGAGCCCCGTCTGTAGAGTCTCGGCGTTCCAGGGATCGATCAGACGGGTCACTTCGATCGAAGCGCGCTCGGTACTGGCGGGTGGCAAGTCCACGTTCTCGATCAGCAAGTGAGCACGTTCGAGCCGCTGTGCACCCAACTCGGCCAGTGGGCGCACGTCGAACCCCAGTAGGACGTGTGCGTGTCGATTGTTGCCCCCGAGCAGCACCGTCGCTCCGTCGGATTGACCGCCGATCACCGTCAGCTGTGTCGGATCGAGCACGACTCGTTTGCTCTGCGCGTCCACGGGGTCGACTCCCATCACCCGGCAGCTGTTGGCCAGGCACTCGAACCCCTCGCCGCAGTCGCGCGGCACCAGGCAAGGTTTGCTCGGGGCAGTGCAGGCGCAACATGCAACCAGCATTGCTCCTGCGAGCAGTACTCGTGCAGTGCCGAGCCTCGACCGACAAGGCGTCGAGCCGCACGGGGGGCGCGACCCCGGGAGGGACGCGCTCGCGACTCCACGACTGGGGAATGCCGGGCGGTCGATCCGTGGGTGGGGGACGATGTCAGGAGGGCAGAAATGAGCAGGCATCAGCAGTTGTCGCGGCGAGGGCAATATATCCTCGCCACAACCGAGATGACAAACGATGCGCGGTCCGGAACGGCCGCGGCGAGCAGGAGCGAACGCATCGGCACTCACGTGCGCGCCCGGGCCCGCGAGGTGGGCGCGCCGACGACGTGTGTCGAGTCACGGTAGGTGGGGCTGTTGATGTCAGTGTTTTTGACGTTCGACGGCGCGTTCGCGTCGTCGGGCCAGGAGTTTTTCGGCGGTCGTCTGTGGGGCACCGGGGCTTGCAGTCGGCTTTGCAGGGAATGCTGGCCGAAGCGTTGCAGAAGGAGGCAACGTGGCGTGGAGCGGGCCCTCGCCCGGCGCGGTCACCAGCACCACGCGGGTCTTGGACGCGCGCAAACGCCCGAGCGCAACGCTCGCCACGAGCAGCATCGCGCCGAGCAGCACCAGCCACGGCGTGACGTCGACGTACGCGAAACGCGGCGGGAGCCGGTCGTTGAACAAGCCTGCCAAGGTGTCGCGCAGCTGGCCGCCGCTCTGCTGGGCGATGGCCTGAAGTGTCGCTCGGTCGGTCCCCGTCGGCCGTAGTTCGTCTCCTGTGCTCAGCTCTACGCCATTGGTCGCCAGCAGTTCGTCGGTCAGCGCATCCTGAACTGACACCAGGTAGGCGCCCGGCCGTTGCAGCGGCGCCAACGCGCTGTAGCGGCCGACCCCGGCCGCGCGCAACGAGATTTGATCGACCGCGCCGTCGGGGCGGGCGATGGTCGCGATCAGGTTGCGGAAGTTGTCCAGATCCGCGCCGGAGTCCAAGGCGTCGACGTCAACTTGCAACTGGCCCTCTCGCACGCTCGTTTCCAGTCGCACGAGGGCATCGTCCTGGCTGCGAGCCAGGCTGCGCGCAACCTGCGCGAACATCTGTGCGGCCGGTGCCCAATTCGCCCAGTCGCGCCCCCAACTGCCGCCGTAGTCGCTCGTGAACACGGCACTTCGCCCCAGTCCCGTACGCCACGTTGCCAACAATGGATCAGAGTCCGGGCCGCTCAGCAGTACGCTGGTCCGAGCGCGAGCCAACGTCACGACGTACCCCGCGAGTCGTGGTGCTTCGTCGAACGACAAGCCGCGCAACACGCCCGAGTTGGGATGCACTGCGACGGAGAACGACTCTTCTCGGATGGCGGCGCGCGCCGCAGTCACGGTCTCACGAGCGAATACCGCGGGGATCTTCGAAGCGTCGTTCAGCGTGTAGAACCGACCGCGTCCCAGAGTGCTCAATTGTTCGAGCGTCGGCAGGTCGTCTCCGCTGCCGAGTGCCACCACGCTAGTCGTGATGCCCTGGCGCTGTGCCCGAGCGACGAGATGCAGGGCTTCGGGGGCCCCCTCCGCGTCGCCACCATCGGCAAACAACAGTACGTGCTTCAGCGCCGACGTCTCATCCTGCAGCGCCGCGTACGCCGCTTGCAGCGCTGGCGGCACGAGGATCCCCCCACCGCCGGCCGACACCGCTCGAATCCGTTCTGCGACGTTGCGCCGGTCGGTGACGGTGCCCAAGGGCAGGGTCCAAGTCGGTTGGGTGTCGACGTGCATCACTCCCAACCGGTCCGCGGTACCCAGCAAGTTCATCGAACGCACGGCGCCTTCGTTCGCCAGGTCGAGCTTGGTGTTGGGTCCGGCGCGTACTGCCATCGATCCCGAATCGTCGATGATCAGCACCTCGGAGAGTTGCCCTCGACGCCGGTCTTGTTTGAGGTCGAAAGCGACTGGGCTGACGTCTTCGACGGGCGTTCGGCAGTAGCCACCAGGGCCCATGCCGTTGGGTGAACCCATGAGCAACAGCCCACCACCCACGTTCTTGACGTAGCTGGCCAGTGCCGCGAGCTGATCGGACGAAAAGTCGTCGGCCGGCACGTCATCGAGGACGACCAGGTCGTACTGGGCGAAACCCGCGGTGTCGGCAGGCGCTGAGCGGCCTGAATCGAAAGTGACGTCGAAACCCGCGGAGGCCAGTGCGCTTCCCACCGGGACCTCCGCGGCGTCGCGTGTCAGCACCAACGCGTTCGTCCGACCGCGAACTCGCAAGAAAGCTCCGGCCTTGTTGTCCTCGGGCAGCTGGTCCAGGTGCGGGTCGATCGCGGACACCGAAACCTCGATGCGGTGCAAGCCAGGGTTCTCGGCGACCTGGCGCAGATTCAGAAGGCTCTGTCCCTCCTGCACGTGGATGGGACCCTGACGCAGCAGCCGGCCGTTCTCGAACTGGCGCACCGTCAACTCGGCATCGCGTGGCGACTCGACGACGACGCGCACGTCGAAGGTTTCCCCGTCGTTCACGCTCGGGGGCAAGCTGAGCTTGACGACGCGCACGTTGCTGATGTGAACCTGATCGAGTGGGACGACGTCTATCGGAACCGAAGCGGCGACCGCCGCGGCCACGCCGTTGTCGACGTTGCCTCGGGTAGCGACGCCATCCGTCATCAAGACGATGGATCCCGCGGAATCAGCCGGCAGTTCCGCCAGCGAGCGTCGCAGCGCTTGTTCCAGGTCCGTCCCATCGCGCACGATGGACAGCTGTTGGCGCGGTATCGGGGCATCCCTGGACAGGAGGGGGCTGCTGACTCGGGCGTTGGCGCCGAACGTCACGGTGCCGATGCGGTCGTCACTGCGCATCGACGTCCGCGCCGCACGCAACTCGCGCTCGAGTCGCGCTTCGACTTCGGGGACGAGCTCGGTGCTGCGACTGTGATCGATGGCGACGATGACGGCCATGCGGTCGCGCGGCGCGCCCAATTCGACGCCACACACGGCGAGGCCCAGGCACCACAGGCAAGCGCAGGTCGCGATGCGTTGCCAGCGCACGGCTCGATCGAGCGAGCGGCGAATCGACAACACCTGGTTGAGCGCCCACACCGCGCCCGCACAGGGCAACCATACGAGCCACTGCCGGCCGAAGCGAAGCCACCGATCATCGATCCAGGCGCCCCACACGAGACTGGCGTACGCCAAGGGCGCGATCGCCAACAGGAACAGCAGTAGCGACACCCGGTCACGATGGGGCCGGCGCAGGAAGTACCAAGCCGCCACAGCCATGGCTGCGGCCAGCAACATCGCGAGGGCGCGATACGCCCAGTTCGCCGCATCCATCACGCGCTCCCCCGGACTTGATCGACGCCGCTGCGGTGTCGCAACAGCGCATCGATGCCCACCAAGCCGAGCGCCAAGCCCGCGAGCCAAGGAGTCCAGTCGTGATCGCGCGGCACGTTCGTCGGGAGCGTCGCCGTACTCTCGTCGCCCGAAGTTATCATGTCGACGTGGGGGTCGCTCTCGTCGGCGCTCATCAGGTTTACCGCGACGAGCTGGCTGCCCGGGGTGATGCCCTGCCAGGCAAAATGGTAGAATCCCGCCCGCTGGGCTTCGGCGAGCATCGCAACCCCGTCGTGGGCAGGTACGGTGCGTGTCGAGCCGTCGGCAAGGGTGACGGTGGCTTGGTCCACGTCGGTGGGCACGCGGACGCGTACGGGTAGACCGGTCTGCGCCGCGCCTTGCGCGCTCGTGCGTTTTCTGTCGCGCGCCAAGTCGACCAAGTTACGAACGAACAGCACGAACGATGCCTTGAGCGGCCAGTTGCTCTGGTCGATGTCGAATCCGACCACCGTGCCGTCTCGTTGGCTCACCGCCGTGCGCGTCATCAGCGCCGCTTGTCCGGACCACAGCAGCCCCTGTGCGGTACTCTGCGGGATCAAGCGCCTGCCGCGAGTGACCTTCAGATCCGTGAGCGAGGAGAAGCGAAAGCGAGGGTCAGCCTCCTCCCAGTGTGTCACGACGGGCAACCGCAGCACGTCCGACACTTCCACGCCCAGGCAACTGCCCTGAGGTGGATTGACGACGACGTGGCTTTGCACCGGTGTCTGCTCTGGACAGTAGCCTCGGAAGAACAACAGCGCGTCGGGCGACACGCCCTTTGAATCGAACGATTCGGGGGTTGCGTGCTGCAGAGCAACGCCGGGGTCTGCGGCCAACGCCCGGTCGAGCCATTTCGACGGTTCGGTCGCGACGACCACGACGGGTTGCCGTCCGTGCGACGGGATCACGGCAAAAGCCCGATCGTCGATCGACACCCGGTCGCTCGGGCTCACTTCGATCAACAACCCGCTTCCCTGATCCGCGGGGGTCGCTGCGAATCGCAGCGTCGTCGGGCGCTCCTCTTGGCCCGCCAGGGTCAAGGCGGCCGAACTGAGGACGTCGCGCACGTTGCGCTGTCGCAGGGTGACGAACAGCTGCCTCGGTGAGTCCCCGAAGTTCTTGATCGACGCGAAGACAGTCGTCGGGGTCGACGTTTCGGGTTGGTTACCGGAGGCGGGTTCAC
>QJWJ01000506.1 GCA_003235365.1 Deltaproteobacteria bacterium | reverse complement strand
ACGTCAAGATGGTGATGCCGGGCGACAACGTGACGGTGGAGGTCGAGTTGATCACGACCGTGGCGCTGGAGGAGCAGATGCGCTTCGCCATCCGTGAGGGTGGCAAGACCGTCGGCGCCGGCGTCGTGTCCAAGATCCTCGAGTAATTGCGAGTGGTTGAGCAGAGCCGCGGGCGACGCCCCAGCAAGACGATCGTCTCATTGGTGTGCATGGTCTGCGGCTCTCGCAATTACAAGACGACGAGGCCACGCCGCGACGGAGTCGCCCCCTTGGTGCTCAAAAAGCACTGCAAACAGTGCAACAAGCACACGGAGCACCGAGAGGCCAAGTAGAGCCGAGAGACTTCAACCGCCGGCGACACCCCAACCGAGGAACACAGTTAGGCCAAGTCGACACCACACACACACAGGCTTTGGGCGGCAATCACCGCCTTAGGGGTGTAGCTCAGTTGGTAGAGCAGCGGATTCCAAATCCGCAGGTCGCGAGTTCGAGTCTTGCCGCCCCTGCCCAGTCGAGGATCCCGAGTCATGGCAAGCAACGAAGAAGAAATAGGCTCAAAGGACGAATCGACCGAGGTCGAAACCAACGCGCTGGCAGCGAGTGCTGTCGACGCGGGGGAATCGGGCGAGGTGGAATTCGATGGTGCGGCCGGCCAGCTCGGTACCGAGCGATACGTCCACGCAGCGTTCTTCGCGGCGGGCGTCTTGGTCGCTTATCTGAGCGGTAAGGTTCTCGCTGCCATTTGGAACGGATTGGCCGAGTGGCCAACGGCCGTTCGCGCGCTTCCCCAGCTGCTGAACTACGCCGAAGATGAGCGCCCGTCGTTCACGATGGTCATCGGAGCGGTGGTGGGCGTTCTCACCGTGGTGTATTTCGCCCGTCAGCGCGAGGTTCGCCAGTGGGCTGACGAGGTCGCCGCCGAGCTCTACAAAGTCCATTGGCCCGATCGCGAAACGGTGACCAACGGCACGGTGGTCGTGATTGTCGCAGGGGTATTCGCCACCTTGTACGTGGGGCTGCTCGACCGGCTGTGGAGCTTCATCACCAACCTGGTTTACGGGATATGAGCACCAACGAAGCGAAAGACGAGACCACGGGGTCGGAATCGGAGGAAAGCGCACCGCCCGAGAAGAAGTGGTACGCGGTAACCTCCTATTCGGGTTTCGAGAACAAGGTGAAGCTGGCGCTCCAGGAGCGCATTCGCCAATTTCACATGGAGGAACTGTTCGGGGAAATCATGGTGCCCTCCGAGACGGTCACCCAGCAGACCAAAGACGGCAAGAGCCGGGTCCGCACCAAGACCACGTTCCCCGGGTACGTGTTCGTCGAAATGGTGATGAACGAAGAGACCTGGCACGTCGTCAAGGACACGCCCAAGGTCACCGGTTTCATCGGCAATCAGAAGCCGCAAGAGGTCAAGGGTGCCCAGATGGAGCACCTGCGCAAGGGGATTACCGAGGGCGCGGTCAAACCCAAGCCCCGTCAGCAATTCCAGGTTGGCGACGACGTGCGCGTCATCGTCGGCGCGTTTGCCAATTTCTCGGGCACGGTTCAAGAGGTCAAGCCCGACAAGCAGAAGCTCAAGGTCATGGTCAGCATCTTCGGCCGACCCACGCCCGTCGAGCTCGACTTCAACCACGTGGAGAAACGCTGACGCGCCCGGTTCGCGCCGTGAGCAGCTCAGTCAGTAGCTAGTTCTAGCTAGTCAAGGAACACAACAATGGCCGCAGCAAAGAAGAAAGTCACAGGGTTCATCAAGCTCCAGCTTCCCGCTGGCAAGGCGAATCCGTCTCCGCCGGTCGGTCCCGCACTGGGCCAGCACGGCGTGAACATCATGGGGTTCTGCAAGGACTTCAACGCACGCAGTCAGAAGCTCGGCGACACCATCGTTCCGGTCGAGATCACCGTCTACGCGGACCGTTCCTACACCTTCATCATGAAGTCGGCACCCGCGTCGGTGCTGCTCAAGAAAGCTGCGGGCCTGCCCAGCACCGGCAAGCCCGGCTCCGGTTCGCCCGAGCCCAACCGCAAGAAGGTCGGTAGCGTGACCAAGGCTCAGGTCGAGGAGATCGCCAAGATCAAGCTCGAGGACCTGAACACCACGGACGTCGCGGCCGCGATGCGCAGTGTCGAAGGGACCGCCCGAAGCATGGGCATCGACGTCAATCCCTGACGAGAACGTCTGGGCTCGGGTGCGGTGATGCCGTGTCGCGAGCTCATGCGATGGCTGGCAATGGGGCCACCATCCACTCTGGGAGACCACACGACGTGGCCGATACAACCAGTGGAGAATGAATGGGTAGAATAGCTAAGAAGCGGAAAGAAGCGCTCGGCAAATACGACCGAGCTGTGTTCCATCCACTTCCCGACGCGCTTGGTGTGGTGAAGAAACTCGCCTACGCCAAATTCGACGAGAGTGTGGACGTGGCCGTTCGCCTTGGCGTCAACCCCAGACACGCAGACCAAATGGTGCGTGGAGCCATCGTGCTTCCGCACGGAACGGGTAAGACCGTTCGGGTTGCCGTGTTTGCGCGGGGCGACAAGGAGAAAGAGGCTTTGGACGCCGGAGCGGACATCGCAGGGTCGGATGACCTGGCAAAGGCGATTTCCGAAGGCAACATCGAGTTCGATCGTGTGATCGCGACTCCGGACATGATGGGTACGGTAGGCAAGCTGGGTCGTATTCTCGGCCCGCGCGGCTTGATGCCAAACCCCAAGGTCGGAACCGTGACGCTCGATGTGGCTCGCGCCGTGCAGGAAGCCAAGGCGGGCAAGGTCGAATACCGCGTCGACAAGGCCGGTGTCGTTCACTGCCGCATTGGGCGACTGTCGTTCAACGAACAGCAACTCACCGACAACGCCCACGCGTTGATTGCGGATCTGATTGCCAAGAAGCCGTCTACGGCCAAGGGCATCTATCTGCGTTCGGTGACCGTCTCCAGCACGATGGGTCCGGGTGTCCGTGTCGACACCACGACCGTCGACGCTCCGAAACGGGAGGATGGCTGATGGAACGCGCAGGAAAAGCCGAAGCGATTGCCTCCATCAAAGAGCGCTTCGATAAAATGAGTTCCGCGGTTTTCGTGGACTTCACCGGAATGACCGTTGCCGAGGTGGATAAGCTCCGCAACTCGTTCCGCGAGAAGGGTGTCGAGTACAAAGTCGTCAAGAACACGCTCGTGAAGCGTGCACTCGGCGACCAGCCGTATGCCGACACACTCTCTTCCAGCTTGAAGGGCGTCACCGCCGTCGCATGGAGCTTCGAGGAGCCCAGCGCCGCGGCACGCGTCATCAAGGACTACGCAAAGGACAACGAGAAGCTGAAGATCAAGGCTGGCCTGCTCGACGGGCAAGTCCTCGATTCCAAGGCTGTCGAGAATCAGCTGGCAACGCTCCCGAACAAGGACGAGGCCCGCGCCATGTTGTTGGCCACCCTGATGGCTCCGGCACAGCAACTGGTCATGCTGCTCAACACCCCCGCTTCGAATTTTGTCCGTCTGATGAACGCCAAGAAAGAACAAGGCGCTTAACCCACAACCAGCTGCCCCGCCTTCCGAGTGCGTGAAGCGGTGGCCGCTGCCCCAAACCAAAGTTTAAAGACTCAAGGAGTACGAATAAAATGGCTGAAATTACCAAGGAACAGGTCGTCGACTACCTTTCTTCGATGCCCGTCATCGAGATCGCTAGCCTGGTGAAGGAACTCGAGGAGAAGTGGGGCGTCAGCGCCGCTCCCGTTGCCGTCGCCGGTGTTGCCGGTGGTGCCGCTGCTGCTGAGGTAGCAGAGGAGCAGACCGAGTTCGACGTCATCCTGACCGATGCCGGTGCCGCGAAGATCCAGGTGATCAAGGTCGTGCGTGAGATCACCGCTCTGGGCCTCAAGGAAGCCAAGGAGCTGGTCGAAGGTGCACCCAAGCCCATCAAGGAAGGCGTTGCCAAGGAAGAGGCCGAGGACATCAAGAAGAAGCTCGAGGCCGCTGGCGCGAAGGTCGACGTCAAGTAATTGCGACGCCCTTCGGTCCCATCGGGATCGAGGGGTGTTGCCGCTTGACCCACTCCGGGGTGCCTTCGCGGCACCCCGGGGCGCGCAGCCTCTGGCTGCGCCAAACCAGACCAATACAGAAAGAGGCGCCGCGGTAGCGCCGAGCCCGATGGGCTCCAAGACCCGCACCCATATCATTCAGAGGAGCTCAGATGGCGTCCAAGGTCCAGTCGAACTTCCGCCACCGAACCAACTTGGGGCTGGTCGAGCCGGTCGTGGGGATTCCCAACCTCATCGACATCCAGAAGAGCAGCTACGACAAGTTCCTCCAATCCGACGTCGAGGCGACTACACGCAAAGACATCGGCCTGCAGGGCGTATTCCGTAGCGTCTTCCCTATCAAGGACTTCGACGGGACGAGCGAGCTGGTGTTCGTTTCGTACCACTTGGACAAGCCCAAGTACGATGTCGAAGAGTGCCGCCAACGTGGCATGACGTTCGCTGCGCCGATCAAGGTGACCACGCAGTTGATGGTGTACGACACCATCGAGGGTGGGGAGCGCATCGTTCGCGACATCAAGGAGCAAGAGGTCTACTTCGGTGAGATCCCTCTGATGACGACCACTGGTACCTTCATCATCAATGGTACCGAGCGTGTCGTCGTTTCCCAGTTGCATCGCAGCCCTGGTGTGTTCTTCGACCACGACAAGGGCAAGACTCACTCGAGCGGCAAACTGCTCTACTCAGCGCGGATCATTCCGTACAGCGGGTCCTGGTTGGACTTCGAGTTCGATCACAAGGACGTCGTGTACGTGCGCATCGACCGTCGTCGGAAGATGCACGCCACCGTACTGCTCCGCGCACTGGGCATGACGACCCAGGATATACTCGACTTCTTCTACGAGCGCGAAACGGTTTACCTCAAGGGTGACGTCATCGAGAAGAGCGTCAACTTCGAGCTCCTCGCTGGACAGCGCGCGACCAACGACATCGTCGTCGATGGCAACGTCATCGTTCGCAAGAACACGAAGTTCACCAAGGCCGCGATCAAGAAGCTGACCGCTGCCGGCGTCGAGCGCGTGAGTCTCGAACACTCCGACTTGATTGGCAAGGTCGCGGCGGCCGACATCATCGACCCGGAGACGGGTGAGGTGCTGCTCGAGAGCAACGAAGAAGTGACGGAAGTCATTCTCGAGCGTCTGCGCGAGGCAGGCATCGACCAGTTCGACGTGCTGTTCATCGACGGCCTCAACATCGGCCCGTACCTGCGCGACACGTTGATGGCCGACAAGGTGTTGACCACCGAAGAGGCCATCATGGAGATCTACCGGCGCCTGCGACCCGGTGATCCGCCCACGCTCGAGACGGCTCGGACGCTGTTCAACAATCTGTTCTTCAACCCCGAGCGTTACGACCTTTCGGCCGTCGGTCGCTTGAAGCTGAACTACAAGTTCTATCACGACCAGTCGGAAGAGGAGCAGCCGGCACTCGAGCAGACGTGTCTGACGCGAGAAGACATCCTCAATACGCTGCGTCACTTGCTGGCCCTGAAGAACGGTCAGGGTTCGGTCGACGACATCGACCACCTCGGTAACCGCCGTGTGCGTGCCGTTGGCGAGCTGATGGAGGTTCAATACCGCATCGGCCTCGTGCGCATGGCCCGCGCCATCAAAGAGCGCATGAGCGTCTCGCAAGAGATCGACACGCTGATGCCCCACGACTTGATCAACGCCAAGCCAGTCGGTGCGGTGGTCAAGGAGTACTTCGGTAGCTCCCAGCTGTCGCAGTTCATGGATCAGACCAACCCCTTGAGCGAAGTGACGCACAAGCGCCGCCTCTCCGCTCTCGGGCCAGGCGGTCTGACTCGCGAGCGAGCAGGCTTCGAGGTACGCGACGTTCACGCCACGCACTACGGTCGTATCTGTCCGATCGAGACGCCCGAAGGTCCGAACATCGGCCTCATCGCGTCACTGTCGACCTTCGCCCGCGTCAACGAACACGGCTTCGTCGAAACGCCGTACCGCTACGTGCGTGACGCCAAGGTGGATAGCAACGTGCGCTGGTTCAGCGCCTTGCAAGAGGAAGGCAAGTTCATCGCCATGGCCACCTCGACCATCAATGATGGCGAGTTGACCGACAGTCTGGTGAGCGCGCGCTACAACGGCGACTACCGCATGGTCCCGGCCGATCAGATCCAGATGATCGACGTCGCGCCGAACCAGATGGTGAGCGTGGCCGCGGCGCTGGTGCCGTTCCTCGAGCACGATGACGCCAACCGCGCTTTGATGGGTGCGAACATGCAGCGCCAAGCGGTGCCGTTGATCTGCACCGAAGCACCGCTGGTCGGCACCGGCATGGAGCGCCGCGTGGCGGTCGACTCCGGCGTGTGCTCGGTTGCGCGTCGCGCTGGTACCGTCGAGAGCGTCGATGCGACGCGCATCGTGGTTCGCCCCGACGCGGGTGAGGGCTCCGAAGTGCCGGACATCTACCACATGATGAAGTTCCAGCGCTCCAACCAGAGCACCTGCTACAACCAGAAGCCGATCGTTCGCCCCGGTGAACGTGTCGAAGCAGGCGATGTACTGGCCGATGGTCCCGCTTGCGACATGGGCGAGATCGCTCTGGGCCGCAACGTGGTCGTCGCGTTCATGCCGTGGCAGGGCTACAACTTCGAGGACTCGATCCTCATCAGCGAGCGCATCGCGAAGGAAGACATCTACACCTCGGTGCACATCGAGGAGTTCGAATGCATCGCCCGCGACACGAAGCTCGGCAAGGAAGAGGTCACGCGCGACATCCCGAACGTCGGTGAAGAAGCGCTCAAGGATCTCGACGAAGCAGGCGTCGTGCGCATCGGCGCCGAGGTCAAGCCGGGGGACATCCTGGTCGGCAAGATCACGCCCAAGGGCGAGAGCCAGCTTTCCCCTGAAGAGAAGCTGTTGCGCGCCATCTTCGGTGAGAAGGCTGGCGATGTACGCGATAGCTCGCTCAAGGTGCCACCGGGTGTCGGCGGCATCGTGATCGATGCTCGCATCTTCTCCCGCAAGGGCACCGACAAGGACGAGCGAGCTCGCGCTATCGAAGACCAGGAGCGGGCTCGCCTCGAGCGTACTCGCGACGAAGAGGTCAGCATCCTGCGTGACTCCTTCTACCGCCGGATTCGAGAAATCCTCGTCGGCAAGACGACGACGAGCAAGCTCGTCAACGATCGTGGTGAAGTGTTGCTCGAGAAGGGCGTGACACTGACCAACGACGCTCTCGACGGCGCACCGCGGAAGTACTGGCCCGAGATCGGCGTCGAAGAAGATGCGGACAAGGTCGTACAACTCGTTGCCGACCTCGAAGAGCTCGTGCGCTCTCGTGAAGAGCACTTCCGCGACAAGATCGACCGACTGAGCAAGGGCGACGAGCTGCCCCCCGGCGTGATCAAGATGGTGAAGGTTTACATCGCCATCAAGCGCAAGCTCCAAGTGGGTGACAAGATGGCAGGCCGTCACGGCAACAAGGGTGTGGTCAGCCGCATCCTGCCGGAAGAGGACTTGCCATACCTCGCCGATGGCACACCCGTCGACATGGTGCTCAACCCCCTCGGCGTGCCCAGTCGTATGAACGTCGGGCAGATTCTCGAAACCCATCTCGGTTGGGGTGCTCTGAACTTGGGTCGCCGCGTGAACCGGCTGCTCGAAGAGAAGGCCAGCACGGAGAAGATTCGGGATCGGATCAGAGAAAGCCTGCCCGACGATGCCGGGATGGCCAAGCTGCTCGGCACTTTGAACGACGGCGAGATCGTCTCGTTGGCGGACAAGATGAAGTCTGGTTGCTTCTTCGCCACGCCGGTGTTTGACGGCGCGAACGAGGAACACATCAAGACCGCACTCGAAACGGCTGAGCTCGAGCGGCGCGGGCAGACCATTCTGTTCGACGGTCGCACGGGTGAGCCCTTCGATCAGGACGTCACAGTCGGTGTGATGTACGTGCTGAAGCTGCACCACCTGGTCGACGACAAGATCCACGCTCGGTCGATCGGTCCGTACTCCCTCGTCACTCAGCAACCGCTGGGCGGAAAGGCACAGTTCGGTGGCCAGCGCCTGGGTGAAATGGAAGTTTGGGCAATGGAGGCCTACGGCGCTGCGCACGCGCTGCAAGAGTTCTTGACCGTCAAGAGCGATGACGTTCAAGGCCGCACGCGCATGTACGAAGCGATCGTCAAGGGGGACTACACCCTCGAGGCGGGCCTGCCCGAGAGTTTCAATGTTTTGATCAAGGAACTGCAGTCGCTATGTCTCAACGTGGAGCTCGTTGAGACGGCGGATGCCACGGCAGCGGAGGAATAAGGATCATGCGTGATATTTTCTCGTTTTTTGAGAAGCCCAAAGATCCGCTGACTTTTTCGGCGATGCGTATCTCTCTGGCGAGCCCGGAGAAGATCCGCGAGTGGTCTCACGGTGAGGTCAAGAAGCCCGAGACCATCAACTACCGAACGTTCAAGCCGGAGCGTGATGGTCTGTTCTGCGCCAAGATCTTCGGACCGGTGAAGGACTACGAATGCTTGTGCGGCAAGTACAAGCGCATGAAGCACCGCGGCATCGTCTGCGAGAAGTGCGGTGTCGAAGTCATTCAGAGCAAGGTTCGCCGTGAGCGACTTGGCCACATCAACCTGGCAACGCCCGTAGCGCACATCTGGTTCCTCAAGAGCCTGCCGTCGCGAATTGGCAACATCCTGGACATCACGCTCAAGGACCTCGAGCGCGTCCTGTACTGCGAGGCTTACATCGTCATCGACGCAGGCGAGACGGGGCTCGAGCGCGGCGAACTGCTCAGTGAAGAGCGCTACGCCCAGTTGCTCGACGAATTCGGTGAAGATCGCTTCATGGCCGCCATGGGCGGCGAGGCCATCCTCGAAATGCTGCGTCGCGTGGACGTGCACTCGCTCTCCGAAGAGCTCCGCGCGTCCATGAAGGAGACGTCCAGTGAGGCGAAGCGCAAGAAGTACGCCAAGCGATTGAAGGTCGTCGAAGCGTTCCGTGGGAGCGGTAACCGCCCGGAGTGGATGATGCTCAACGTCATCCCGGTGCTTCCCCCGGACTTGCGCCCGTTGGTACCCCTCGACGGTGGCCGTTTCGCGACCAGCGACTTGAACGACCTGTACCGTCGCGTCATCAACCGCAACAACCGCCTCAAGCGTCTGCTCGAGCTCAACGCTCCGGAAATCATCATCCGCAACGAGCGCCGCATGTTGCAGGAGGCTGTCGACGCCCTGTTCGACAACGGCCGCCGTGGCAAGACCATTACTGGCCCCAACAAGCGTCCGCTCAAGAGCTTGAGCGACATGCTCAAGGGTAAGCAAGGCCGGTTCCGTCAGAACCTGCTCGGCAAGCGCGTCGACTATTCGGGCCGTTCGGTAATCGTCGTCGGTCCGACGCTGCGTCTGCACCAGTGCGGTTTGCCGAAGAAGATGGCTCTCGAGCTGTTCAAGCCGTTCATCTACAACAAGCTCGAAGAGCGCGGCTACGTCAACACCATCAAGAGCGCCAAGAAGATGGTCGAGCGCGAGCGTCCCGAAGTGTGGGACATCCTCGACGAGGTCATCAAAGAGCACCCGGTGATGCTCAACCGTGCTCCGACGCTTCACCGACTGGGCATTCAGGCATTCGAGCCAGTGTTGGTCGAAGGTAAGGCCATCAATCTGCATCCCCTCGTGTGTACGGCGTTCAACGCCGACTTCGACGGCGATCAGATGGCCGTGCACGTCCCGCTGAGCATCGAGGCGCAGATGGAAACGCGCGTGCTCATGATGAGCACGAACAACATTCTGTCTCCGGCGAGTGGTCGTCCGATCATCAACCCCACGCAGGACATCGTTTTGGGTCTTTACTACATGACCCGTGAGCGCAAGATGGCCAGGGGTGCCAGCACCGGCTCGACGCTCAAGGTCAACGAGCAGGGGCAGCTCGAGGGCATGGTGCAGGGCATCTACGCCTCGCTCGAGGAAGTTCGGGCGGCCTATGATCAAGGCATGCTCGAGCTGCATGCGCCGATTCGTTGCCGCGTCAAAGACCGCGACGACTCGGGCAAGCAGCGGTCGCGCATCGTCGAGACCACCGTGGGCCGCGTGCTACTCAGCGAGATCCTGCCGCCCGGCGTGCCTTTCGACTACGTCAACAAGACGTTGAACAAGAAGGCGCTCAGCGAGTTGATCGACGTTTGCTACCGCAAGCACAAGAACAAGGAGACCGTGCTCCTCGCGGACCGGTTGCGCTCGACGGGCTTCTCGCAGTCGACGCGCGCCGGCATCAGCGTGTGCATGGACGACATGATCATCCCCGAAAAGAAGAAGGAGTTGATCGGTCATGCTCAGGACGAGCTGCAGCGAGTCGTCGACCAGTACCAAGAAGGTCTGATCACAGACGGCGAGCGCTACAACAAGGTCGTCGACATCTGGGCGGGCGTCTCCGACAAGGTGACCGAGGAGATGATGGCGGTCATCGGCAAGAACTGGGTAACCCACCCCGAAACCGGCGAGCAGGTGCAAGAGGCGAGCTTCAACTCGATCTACATCATGGCCGACTCCGGTGCTCGTGGTTCGACCCAGCAGATGCGTCAGCTCGCAGCTATGCGTGGTTTGATGGCCAAGCCGTCTGGCGAGATCATCGAACAGCCCATCACTGCAAACTTCCGTGAAGGTCTGAGCGTGCTCGAGTACTTCGTGTCCACGCACGGCGCTCGTAAGGGTCTGGCAGACACCGCACTGAAGACGGCGAACTCCGGCTACCTGACGCGTCGCCTGGTCGACGTTGCCCAGGACTGCGTCGTCGCCGAGTTCGATTGCGGTACGCTGGACGGTATCCGGGTGACCAAGCTCGAGGAAGCGGGTGAAGTGATTCAACCGCTCAGCGAACGCATCCTCGGTCGTGTCACTCTGGAAGACGTGCTCGATCCGGTGACCGGTGACGTCATCGTCGAACAGAACGAATTGCTCGACGAGGTCCGAACGCAACGTATCGAAGACTCGGGTATCGAAGAGGTCGTGATCCGATCGGTACTCACCTGCCAAACGCGTCGCGGAACCTGCGCGATGTGCTACGGCCGCGACCTGGCTCGCGGCTACAAGGTGAACATCGGCGAGGCCGTCGGCATCATCGCTGCTCAGTCGATCGGCGAGCCCGGTACTCAGCTGACGATGCGTACCTTCCACATCGGTGGTGCTGCAGCGCGCGGCAAGATTGAGCAGAGCTCCCTCGAGACGCGCACTGACGGTATCATCTCGCTACGCAACGTCCACACGGCGACCAAGCAAGACGGCACGGTCGTGGTGATGAACCGCCATGGCGAGTTGGTCGTCCTCGACGAGACCGGTCGCGAGCGGGAGCACCATCGGCTGCTGTACGGCGCTGAACTCAAGGCCAAGGACGGTGACCACATCAAGGGTGGCACCACCGTCGCCGAATGGGACCCCTTCGCGGTGCCAATCTTGACCGAGGTCGGCGGCATCGGGCAGTTCGGTGACTTGGTCGAAGGCGTCACCGTCAGTGAGCGCGTCGACGAGGTGACGGGTCTGTCTCGCAAGATCGTCATCGAGTCTCGCTCGGCAGATCTGCGCCCGCGTATCACCATCCTCGATCCCGAAACGGGCGAGCCGATGCGCATTGGCAACACCGACTTGGAAGCGCGCTACTTGCTGCCCGTTGGCGCGAACATCGTGGTTCAAGACGGAGAGATGATTCACCCCGGTGAGGCGCTGGCGAAGATCCCGCGCGACACGACGAAGGTCCAGGACATCACCGGTGGTCTGCCCCGCGTCGCCGAGTTGTTCGAAGCGCGCAAGCCGAAGGACCACGCCATCATCTCCGAGATCGACGGTATCGTCAGCTTCGGCAAGGACACCAAGGGTAAGCGGAAGATCGTCATCACGCCTCTGGACGTCGACGGCAGCCCGCTCTCCGACCAGTCTCGCGAGTACCTCATTCCCAAGGGTAAACACGTCCAGGTTCAGACGGGTGACCAGGTCCGCGCCGGTGACCCGCTGCAGGACGGCCCCGCCAACCCGCACGACATTCTGCGGGTGAAGGGTGAAAAGGAACTCGCGGCTTGGTTGGTCAATGAAATCCAGCAGGTTTACCGCTTGCAGGGCGTAACCATCAACGACAAGCACATCGAAACCATCGTTCGCCAGATGCTGCGCCGTGTCCGCATCAAGACGGTAGGTGACACGCAGTTCCTCGCCGACGAGCAGGTCGAGAAGCACGTCTTCGAGAAGGAGAACGCCAAGGTGATCTCCCGCGGCGGCGAACCTGCCGTCGCCGAGCCAATGTTGCTTGGCATCACCAAGGCTTCGCTGTCGACCGAGTCGTTCATCAGCGCGTCCTCTTTCCAGGAGACGACGAAGGTGCTCACCGAAGCATCGATCTGCGGCAAGACCGACGATCTGCGCGGCATCAAAGAGAACGTCATCATGGGTCGTCTCATCCCGGCAGGGACGGGCTTGCCCGCTTACAAGCGACTCGAGGTCGTCGTCGAGGACACCAACGACACACGCCCCGCATCGATCTTCGCTCAGAACGCCGCCGTGCCCAGCATGTCGTCGGTTGCAGGCGAGGACTGACCGTCCGCTCAGGGGGTATACATGCGCCCAGTCGGTGACGCCGACTGGGCGCAGATCCGTCTCAACAGCGGGTAGAGAGAGCCTCTCCCCAGCCAACACTCACAGCCGGTCCGCTCGCGGGCCTCAAAAACCGCCTGCCTTCCGTCAGGTTTTGTGGTCGGAGTCTTGACAACACCCGGCCGATCGGTACCCTCCACCTCCCCGAAATCCGGGACACGACTATGCCCACGATTCAGCAGCTCATCCGCAAAGGCCGCAAGGCAATCATCGACAAGACGGCCTCGCCGGCGCTCAAGGCGTGTCCCGCCAAGCGCGGCGTGTGCACCCGCGTGTACACCACAACCCCGAAGAAGCCGAACTCGGCGCTTCGCAAGGTGTGTCGTGTGCGCCTCACCAACCAGATGGAAGTGACGAGCTACATCGGCGGCGAAGGGCACAACCTGCAGGAGCACAGCGTCGTGCTCATTCGTGGCGGTCGTGTGAAGGACTTGCCGGGTGTGCGCTACCACGTGGTGCGTGGCACGCTCGACGCCTCCGGCGCCATCGGCCCGTCTTCGACGAACAAGGCCAACCGCAATCGCAAACGTTCGAAGTACGGAGTCAAGCGCCCCAAGGCGTGATGGCCATCCACATCTAGAGAGAACTAGAAATGCCCCGTCGTCGCGAAGTACCAAAGCGCAAGATCACTCCCGACCCCATCTATCGGGACAAGCTCGTTGCGAAGTTCATGAACGCCCTGATGCTCAACGGCAAGAAGAGCACCGCCGAAGGCATCCTCTACGGCGCGTTCGACATCATCAACCAGCGCTTCAAGGAAGACCCCGTCGACGTCTTCCGTCGCGCCCTCGACAACGTCAAGCCGAAGCTCGAGGTCAAGAGTCGCCGCGTCGGTGGTGCCAACTACCAGGTTCCGGTCGAGGTTCGTCCGGAGCGTCGCGTGGCTCTGGCCATGCGCTGGTTGGTTCAGTACTCCCGCGGTCGCGGCGAGAAGACGATGCGTGAGCGTCTGGCTGCCGAGTTCGTCGACGCATCGCAGAATCGCGGTGGCGCCGTGAAGAAGAAGGACGACACGCACCGCATGGCAGACGCCAACAAGGCGTTCGCCCATTACCGCTGGTGAGTTGACGTTCGGTCTTCGTAAAGAGCTTACTTTAGGAGTCTAGTTAACGCATGACGCTGCAGAAATAACTCGGGTTACCAGAGATGGGCCGCTCCGGTGTTCGCCGAACAGAGCGCCCCGCGAAAGACCGGCTTCGTCAATGCTTCGTCATTGAGCCCCGGCGCTCTTCGTACCCCGAAATCCCTTCCGGAATCAGAAGGCCCCTCAAAAGGGAGGCGGCCGAGGCCCGGAGGGGATTTTCTGCGTTCAGGGGCCGCCAACCGCGGCTCGACTCGAATCCCTCTCCCCTCGCACCATCCGCTTCACCAATGGCACGCGAAATCACCCTCCAGCACACGCGCAACATCGGAATCATGGCGCACATCGACGCCGGGAAGACGACGACGACCGAGCGCGTGCTGTTCTACACGGGCATCAGCCACAAGATCGGCGAAGTGCACGATGGAGCTGCGACCATGGACTGGATGGAGCAGGAGCAGGAGCGGGGCATCACCATCACCAGCGCTGCGACCAACTGCTTCTGGACGCCGTCGGCGGGCAATCTCGAAGGGATACGCCACCGCATCAACATCATCGACACGCCCGGTCACGTCGACTTCACCATCGAAGTCGAGCGTTCGTTGCGCGTGCTGGACGGCGCAGTCGCGGTGTTCGATGGCGGCAACGGCGTCGAGCCCCAGAGCGAGACGGTGTGGCGACAAGCGGATCGCTACAAGGTCCCCCGCATCGCGTTCGTCAACAAACTCGACAAGACTGGCGCGGACTTCCAGATGAATCTGGATTCGATGCGTGAGCGTCTCGGCTGCGTTCCCGTGCCCATCCAGTGGCCCGTTGGGCAGGAGAGCGAGCTGCGCGGGCTCGTCGATCTGATCCAGATGAAGGCGGCCATCTACGACGACGAGAGTCTCGGTGCGAATTTCGAGTGGGTGGAAATCCCAGAAGACCTGCGCGACAAGTGTGCAGAGCTCCGTGAACAGCTGATCGAGCACTGCGCTGAAGTCGACGACGCGCTGATGGAAAAGTGGATGGAAGGTGGCGCCCAGGCCGTCACCAACGAAGAGATCTACGCCGCTGTCCGCAAAGCCACCATCGAGTTCAAGTTCGTGCCTGTGACGTGCGGTTCTGCGTTCAAGAACAAGGGCGTGCAGCCCCTTCTCGACGCAGTGGTCAATTTCTTGCCGTCACCGCTCGACGTTCCGCCAGTTGAAGGCGTCGACCCGCGCACGGACAAGCCCGATACGCGCAAGTCGGACGATGGGGCCCCCTTCGCCGCGTTGGCTTTCAAGATTGCGAACGACCCGTTCGTGGGCAATCTGACGTTCTTCCGAGTCTATTCGGGGACGTTGTCGAGCGGTACGGCGGTGCTCAACCCCGTTCGCGGCAAGCGTGAGCGCATCGGACGCATCCTACGGATGCACTCGAACAAGCGCGAAGAGCTGAAGGAGTGCTACGCGGGGAACATCTACGCGGCGGTCGGGCTGCGGGATACGCGGACCGGCGACACGTTGTGCGACGACAAGCACCCGATCGTGCTCGAGAAGATGGAGTTCCCTGATCCGGTCATCTCGATCGCCATCGAACCCAAGACTCAGGGTGACGTCGACAAACTCGGCATCTCATTGCAGAAGCTCGCCTACGAGGATCCTTCCTTCCGCACCTATACGAACGAGGAGACCGCTCAGACCATCATCGCCGGCATGGGCGAGTTGCACCTCGAGATCATCGTCGACCGTCTCAAGCGCGAGTTCAAAGTCGAGTGCAATGTCGGCAAGCCCGAGGTGGCCTACCGCGAGGCGATCAGCAGCAAGGTGCGCTGCGAGCACAAGTTCGTTCGCCAATCAGGTGGGCACGGCCAGTACGGTCACGTCGTGTTCGACCTCGAGCCCGCCGAGAAGGGTGCTGGCTTCGTCTTCGAGAACGGCATCATCGGCGGCATCATTCCCAAAGAGTTCATCCCTTCAATCGAGAAGGGCATTCGCGAAGCGATGGCGCGCGGTGTGCTGGCGGGCTATCCACTCATCGACTGCAAGGCGCGGTTGTTCGACGGAAGCTTCCACGAGGTGGACTCGTCCGGGCCTGCGTTCGAGATCGCCGCTTCGATGGCCTTCCAAGAGGGGGCGAAGCGCGCGGGGCTGCACCTGCTCGAACCGGTGATGAAGGTCGAAGTCGTCACGCCTGAAGCGAACATGGGCGACGTCATCGGCGATCTGAATTCGCGACGCGGCAAGGTACTGGGCATGAGCCCCCGCGGGAACAATCAAGTCGTTGCTTCGGAGGTTCCGCTGGCGACGATGTTCGGGTACTCGACGGACCTGCGCAGTAAGACGCAAGGTCGCGCCACGTACTCGATGCACTTTTCACAATACGAACAGGTACCCAAGAACGTCCAGGACGAGGTGGTCGCAAAGGTGAGAGGCGAATAGTCGTCGCCCCGCGCTGAAGTGAAGCAGACAAGCGAGTCCTGAGCATCAAACCAACTGAGGAATCATCCACATGGCCAAAGAGAAATTCGTACGCAACAAGCCCCACGTGAACGTTGGCACGATCGGTCACATCGACCATGGCAAGACCACGACCACGGCAGCGATCCTGAAGGTGCAGGCGGACAAGGGTCTGGCCAAGACGATCACGTACGCGGACATCGCCAAGGGCGGCATCGTACGCGACGAGACGAAGACGGTGACGATCGCCGTCAGCCACGTGGAGTACGAGAGCCCGAACCGCCACTACGCGCACGTGGATTGCCCCGGCCACGCCGACTACGTGAAGAACATGATCACGGGCGCGGCGCAGATGGACGGCGCGATCCTGGTGGTGAGCGCACTGGACAGCGTGATGCCGCAGACGCGTGAGCACGTGCTGCTGGCACGCCAGGTGGGCCTGGACCACATCGTGGTTTGGCTCAACAAGTGCGACGCAGTGGAAGACGAGGAAATGCTGGACCTCGTTGAGATGGAAGTTCGCGAGCTGTTGAGCGCGTACAAGTTCGACGGCGACGGCGCGACGATCGTTCGCGGCGCGGCACTGCCGGCGCTGCAGGGCGAGCAGAAGTGGGTGGACACGGTCACGGAGCTGGTTGCGGCGCTGGACAAGGACATCCCGGAGCCGGTTCGCGACATCGACAAGCCGTTCTTGATGGCAGTGGAAGACGTGTTCTCGATCAAGGGTCGCGGCACGGTTGCCACGGGCCGCATCGAGCGCGGCGTGGTGAAGGTCAACGACGAAGTCGAGATCGTGGGCTTCGAAGCCG
>QJWJ01000142.1 GCA_003235365.1 Deltaproteobacteria bacterium | reverse complement strand
ACCACGTCCCCGACTTGCAGTTGGTCACCAGGCACACCCAGCTCCCACTCGCTGCCATCGGCATCTGGCGCGATGAGGATGGTGACGGGGAGTTTTCCGTTGTAGCCAGTGTTGAAGCACACGCCATCTACGGTAAAGCTGCGTTCCTCCATCTGCGCTACGCCTTCACAATCGCCTGCGCCCGCTCGGTGTGTCGCCCGCACACGCATCCCCTCCCTGACATCCGCGCGGGTGGCCTCGATGCCGTGGGGGTACTGCTCGGTTGCAATCAGTTGTCGGTCGGTCATCGTCTCGGTCCTTTCAGTCAACTTTGCGCAGCTCGTTTCCGTGCAGCCAGCACTCTTTGAGCAGCGCATCGGCCATGGTCGTGTAGTCTGTGGGTTCACCGTGAAGCGCGAAGCTCCTGCACTCCTCGTGGCAACTGGCGACGGTGGCGCCTTGAGCGATGGCGCCCTCCATCAGTCGCGCCCAGTTGAGCGCACAGCGGAATACGTGCGGGAAACTTTCCCCGTTCTTCCTGAACGACTCATCCCATGCCTCTTGGTTGGTGATCGTGGGTTGCGCTGGGGCCTGTCGGAAAGCCTCCGTCCTGTCGATTTCGAACAGAAGCCGATCGACGGCCTCCAATTGGCGAGCCACGTCGACCCCGATTGCGCGCAGCACTTGCTGCTTGCCCAGCAGGATGGCCTTCTCAAGTGCTTGCTCAACGTTCATGCTCACACCTGCCCCGAGCTGAACGGCATCCCACGAAGCGGACCGTCGTCGGCAACCGCAGTCAGGACGTAGCAGTTGTGTTGCTTCGCGAGCCCGTCCACAAGCGCCCGAGTGCTCTGCGAGAGTTCACCATAGGCGGCTTGTGGCAGCACGATTAGCCGGTTCTGTTCGGCCGCGATGCCGATGATGATCGGCCAGCGTTCGCCGTCGGACAGTTCGTCGAAAGGCTCCGCGTCGCTCCGGTCGGTTGCGAGCACGAGCCGCGGGTTGCTCTCGTTGTCGAACTCGACCCGCAGGGGACAATTCGGGATGCGAGCGATCGCTTCGGTGAGCACCTCGGCCGTGGCCTTCGCGGCGTCGCGCAGGCGAGTGGCTTCTTCCTCCAGCTGGTCGGCGTTGGCCTGGTGCTTTTCGTATTGCTCACGTGCGGCCTTGGCGCGGCGCACCGTAGAGCCGGTGTCGTCCGCAATGGCGGCACGAGTGACCGCCTCCTCGGCAACCGCGAGCGCATCGTCAGTTGGGTTGTCCACCGTGGCTTCGAGTTGTTCGCGTAGTTCCGCGATGTCCTGCTCGCGCTCCTGTGCCTCGCGGTGCGCGGTGGCTGCGAGATCTGCAGCGCTAGTTGCATCGCCGAGCTTCCGTTTCGCCTCGGCAAGCTCGGCCTCCAGCCGTCGAACTTCCGACTGCGCGTCGCGTTCGGACTTGTCTGCGGCATCGAGTTTCGCCTTGGTGTCCGCTGCGCTTTGCCCGCCCTTTGCTTCCAGCTCTGTGAGCTTCTCGCGTGCTGCCACCTTCGTGGCCTCAGTTTGCTCGGCAGCTTCACGCAGTGCCTTGAGTCGGGCGCGCTCTTCGACTGCCCGCTCCCAAGCTGCGCTCAGCTCGGCTTCGCCTGAAGGTTGGGTCAGGTCGACGCCTTCGAATTGCTGCGCCTGCACGCGAGCATTGGCCGCTTCCGTCTCGTGCTGACGCTCGATGTCGACAGCGTGCTTTTCGATCGCGCGCTTGACCCGCCCCGCCATCTCGACCAGGTCGTCCGTCTTGAGCACGTCGACCGGAACGATTTCATCGAACCGCTCAGGCGAGTCGAACAGTTCATGGAACAGCGCGGCGTTCGCCTCGACCCCGCACAAGCGGACCAGGGTCTTGATGCGGTGTCGGTCGCGCGTCTGAGCGTTCTGGAACTTGGGCGTGTGCAGGTCCCCTAAGCTCAAGCTGCTGTTGTCTGCGACCTCAAGCGTGCCCTCGTGGCGAGTCTGCTGCATGATCCGGACGGTTGCGCCGGCGACGCGGGCGGTTCCCCTTTTGGCCCCGTCCCTGCGGGTGGGCTTGACGTCGGGCTTTCCCCCGGTGGCGAGCTCGACCGTGCGGAGAATCGTGGTCTTTCCTTTGCCCTGACTCCCAGCGAGGATGTGCAATCCTGGGGCGCTGAGTTCGTAGGCGAATTCTTCAACCGGTCCAACGTTGTGGACCTCGATGCTAGGTGCTGCCATGGTATCCTCCTGATGTTGTTCTGTGACGGTCAGCCGTCTGCGCCTGGCTCGGCGAACCCCGAGCTGTCTGCAGCCGGATCGAAGCGTTGGCCGTCCCGGGCACGGTTGGCGGGCGACGGTGGAACCTCGCGTCCTTCGGTAGGGATTGCTCCGTCGTCGCCGGGTTCACCGTCGGGGATGCTGATGCCGGAAAGCTTCTTGTAGAGCCGCGCATAGAACTTGCGCTTCGCCTTGCCCAGCACGGCATCCGGGCCTTGCCCAGCGTTGACGCGAACCGGAATGCGGAGGTCGCGTTTGCCCTCTTCCGTCTTTTGCAGGTCGCAGTTGAACTCGTAGCGCTGACCGTCCAGTTTGTAGCTAGACCACACGGCTACGAGCGCAGTGTGCGTGTCGCCTTCCTTGATTGTTGGAACGGCATACTCCTCATCGAAGTCAGTGAGACCCGGGAACTCTTTGACCTTTCGTTCCATTCCTGCCTGCGCGCCATAGAAGGTGCCGGCGATGATGTTGAACTCATTGCCCACCGGGTGAAAGCCGCGCAAGAGCGCCTCGGCAAGCACCTCGCGAACAATCTCGCGCGAGTAAATCTTGTCCGTCTTGAATCCGAACGACTTGCCCTGAAGGGGCATGAAGTGATCATCCATGATGGTATCGGTCAATGCGCTTTGCACCGCCTGAATGCCGCGCGAGAGCTTCATGCTCTGCGCGATTGGGGTGAGCTTTCCAAGCCCATCGATGGCGGTGTCGTTGATCGCGGCTTGGATCTGCGCGTCGAGCTCTTCGGCAGTGATGCTGCGTTGGATGGCTTGCTGGGGCGGTTGTTGTCGTCGTTGGTTCATGCTCTGCTCTCCTTCAGTTTCTGGATGTACGTTTCTGTGACTGCGCCCGCGTCTTGCAGTGCGCTTTCGAGGTCTCGAATTGCCGCGGCGCCTCCCCGATAGGGAGCGATCGCGCGTGCTTCCCGGTGCATGTCGGTGCGGCCTACGTGCAGGACCCGACCAATCATCTCCGGAGTGAAGCCGTGCTCTGCCAAGATGGCCTGCGCGGCGACTGGGTCGACGTTCTTGCGCGCTTCCTGGACAACGGTCAGGCGCTTGCCGCCGTGGACGATCGGGCCGTGCGCGATGACGTCACTGCGGATGGCCTTGATCACGGCGTCTGACAGATTCGCCGCGAGCTTCGCTTGACGGTAGAGCTTGTATTTCCGCTCTGGCGTCATCGCGGTGAGAAGCCGGTCGAGCCCATCGTCCACAAGTCGGTCCGCTTCGGTCACGAAAGTGGATACAAGAGCCTTGTTGTGCACGTTGAGCGCTGTGCACTCGTGGCGGCGCGGGCACAACCCGCAGTGATCGCCCGGGTAATACGTCCCATCCCATTCGACGATGCGCTCAGCAATCTGGATCGCGAACTGGTCGATGTCGTCGGGCGACATCGTGTAGTTTTCGATCGTCTTGTCGCGCACCCACAGCGCGGTACCGGTTACCTCGGTCGTCAGGATGTTGCGAAGTATGAGCACGCCATACCCGCGGATTTGGTGCTCGGGTGAGGTGTCGACGCGTCCGCACTTCCAGTCACCGAAACGGGTTGTCGGTCCCGCGCTAATTAGGTCGATGTGTCCGGTTAGCGCGAACCCTAGGCCCCGAAACTCGGTTTCGAAATAGTGCTCGGTCGTTGCGTTGGGGAAGCTGTCGCGGACGACTCCCCAGAGCTTGGTGCCAAGCGCGCAAAGCAAACGGAGCTCTTCAGCGAATGCTTCCGGTGTCTCGTGTCCGCCCGGGTTCACCTTAAACCACTTGTCGGCCACCTCCGGGACGTTGTCCCAGTAGGCTTTGCCGCTCTCGGGTAGACCAGCCAGCAGCTCATGCGCCGCAGAGCCCATCGACCCGCCGTCAATTTCGATCCGGACCTTCTGCTCGGGCTCGCGCACGGAGCCTGGGCAAATCATCCCGAGCGGGAGCGAACTGCAGCGGAGTTTTAGTAGCTTGCTCATTGTTCACCTGTGAAAAAGAAAGGTCGGGTCCACACCCAGCCGGGGCTCGTCAGCCATCGGCTCGTCCTGGAATTCGTCGCAGCAGCTGCGATGCAAGGGATGTGCTTTTTTCATGTCCAGCCGACCTTGAGCCCGCCCCAGGAATCGAACCCGGGCCCCCTGTTCTCTTACCCAAGAGCGTCAATTGTTGGGGGGTCCCTCGCGGGCGGAGGTTTACAGCCGCTCGCGCAGAGCGGCGTTGATGTTGTGTCTTTCGTGTAGCTCCACCCGTCGGCCGCGCTGGGCCTCGACGACTTGGAATTGTTGGGCCGCGGCGCGGATTGGTAGGCGCCAGCGGTTCTCGGTGAGGATGAACAGGACCGTCTGGTCCGGGGGTAGGCCAGGCTCGCCCAGTAGCGACCAGCAATCGGCGCACAGTGGCGACACCGTGTCGACGGTCTGCTTGCAGGCGGGATTGCCGCAGAGACAGCACGTCACTGGGGCCTCCTTCTCGCGGCTAGGAAGAGCAGCACGATCAAAACGATCGGACCGTAGATCTTCACCACTGACACGACGCCTTCAGTCAGCGTCATTGCAATCAGCGCGAGCACATCACCCCCGCACGAGTCCGGTTGTGGATGCCGAGGTCTCGCAGCTCGTTCTGCAGGGCCTCGACGGATGGGATGGCCTTCATCGCCTGCTCGTAGCGCTCCGTCAGGCGCGCAAGCTCTCCGCGACGAAGCGCATTGATGACGGGAGCTGGGCCATCCATCTCGCCATAGGCGCGAGAGATGCGGTCGCTCGCGTCCAACCAAGCGCGGAACACCCCGACGCCTGGGCTCAGCGGGTGAGTTTCTACGCCGCGATCGAGCAATCGCCGCGCCGACGGCGCAACGGTGGGCGGCCCCTCCAGCCAGCTCATGCCGCGCAGCCCTCGACAACCTGAAGGTGGGGGTGGCGCAGGGAACCGCTGGGCAGCGTCTCCCCATGCGTGTCCACCGGTGGCGGCCTACTGGGTCGGGGTTCCGCGTCTTCGTAGACGTGGACCCGCACACGTATCTC
>QJWJ01000391.1 GCA_003235365.1 Deltaproteobacteria bacterium | reverse complement strand
GGGCTTGTACCAGGCCGCGTGCAGCGACACCCATCGCCCCGCAGACGTCGCGCAAGTACGGGCCGGTATGGCGATGATCGAACGCACCTATGGCGCCGACGAACTGCAACAGTTGTTTCGTCATGGCCCGAACGACATCTTGCTGGGGCGTGTCCGGTTGTGAAGGGGCTGTGGAAGCATCGCGGCAAGCTCTTCATCTCGTTGGTCCTCGCCGCCGTGTTCGTGTGGCTGATGCGTGCGGGGCAACTGCCGATCTGGCCTGACGAGACCTCGCTGTCGCACTTCGATTGGAGGTCGCTCGTCGGCTACGTCGTGATTTGGTCGGCAGTTCACGTCATCCGCGCCTGGCGTTGGAAGTTCTTGCTCGATCCGATCTGCCACGTCCCCACGCGCAAGATCCTGCTCACGTCGTTCATTGGATTCGCGGCGATCGTGCTGCTGCCCATGCGCGCCGGTGAGATCGTTCGGCCGGCGTTGGTGCGTGAAAAGGGCAAACTCTCGGGCTGGAGCGCAACCGGCACGGTGGCAGCCGAGCGCATCATCGACGGCCTCGTGCTGTCGCTGATGCTGCTGTTCGGGCTGCTGGCATCGACGCCGCTCGATCCGTTGCCAGAGCGCATCGGAGACCTGCCGATCTCCCCGTCCGTCGTGCCTCAGGCGGCGTACTTCGCGCTGGGCTTGTTTGGCTGCGCGTTCGTGGCGATGGGCTTGTTCTACTTCGCCCGGGACTGGGCGCGCAGCGTCGTGCAGCGTGTGGTCGGGCTCGTCTCGCCCCGTCTGGCCGAGTGGTTCGCCGATCGGGTCGAGAAGGTCACCGCGGGGCTGGGCTTCTTGCCGAGCTTCGCGCACACGGTGCCGTTCATCGGGTGGACGACCATCTATTGGTTGCTCAACGCCGCGGCGGCGTGCTGGCTCGGTTGGGGCTGTGGGCTTTCGTCGATGAACTTCGCCCAGGCTTGTGTGCTGACCGGCGTTTTGGCGTTGGGCATCATGGTGCCAAACGCGCCGGGTTTCTTCGGCGCATTTCAGTTCTCAGCCTATGCCGCGCTGTCGTTGTTCTTCGTCGAATCCGAGCTGCTCGCCGGCGGCAGCCTGCTGGTCTTCTTCTTGTTCCTCGCTCAGAACGGGATCATGCTCGTTGCGGCGCTGATCGCCGCCGGGCTGATGAAAACGTCGTTTGCCGGAGCCCTCGATACCGCCGAACTGGGCGCCGACGATCCGAAGAGCGAGAAGGTCCGGGCCGACGATCGTGCGCTGGACGAGCCCGCGTGAACGGGCCGCTCATCGCGAGCACGCGCCAATCGCCGAGAACTTGGCCCAACTCGGCGCCGAAGAGTAGCGCCGGGACATGTCTTCGCTGTCGCAAGGCCTCCGCTGGACGCCGTTGGTTTCGTTCGCGGCCCTGCTCACGGCCGTGCTGTGCGTCAGCCCTCCCGCCGCCGCTTCCGCCACCGCTCAGCTGTCTTACACACGTCTGCAGGTGTACAGTGGGGCGCTGCGCTTCTTGCGAATCGACCTCGGCTACGAGATCACCGAGAAGGACGCCGACGCGGCGTACCTGCTGTTCAAGTACCCGTCCGCCGACCAGCAACGCTCGAGCTTCGGCGCGTTCGAAATCATCGAGACGGAAGCGGGCATCCGGCTCAGTGTGAAGCTCCCGAAGATGCCGAGCTATCATGAGGACGTGCTGCGCGACGAACTGCTGCGCAAGCTGCGCGACGACTACGGAGAAGCGAACCGGTCAGCCAAGGACAAACCCAAGACCAAACCAAAGCACAAGCCGCGAAGCGGCGACGAACCAGACGATTCCGACCGCGGCAACGGGCGAAAATCGGGCAAGAGCTCGCCCACCGAATCCAGTCAGACGGACCCCGATCCGGACGAGACGCGAGCTCAGAGGCGGTGATCCTCACCGTCGGGACGCGTTTTGTACCTCAACCAAGAGCGCTGCCCTGAGGCTCAGTTCAGCCAGGGCCATAAATCGTCAAGCTGAGTCGAACGCGGCGCCGGTTCTCGGTCACGGGGCGGACCACCCGGTACGATCCAGACCGCACTCGGTGCCCTCGCGCCGAACCCGAGTGTGGCGCGATGTCGCTCGGAACGTTAATACAACGAAGCGCTGGCTGTCATGGCACCCGAAAGCAAGCTCCCGAAAACCATCGGACGCTACCGCGTCGTCCGAGAACTCGGAAAAGGCGCCATGGGTCGCGTTCTGCTCGCGCACGATCCAGTGCTGGACCGGGACGTGGCGATCAAGCACCTGCGCGAAGATCTGCCGCTGACCCCAGAGCAGCGCGGTCAGCTGCTCGAACGCATGCGTCAGGAGGCGCGCGCCTCGGCGCGAGTCAGCCACGCCAACCTCGTCGCACTGCACGACATGGGCGAGGACCCCAACCTCGCCCTGTACCTGGTGTTCGAATACGTCGATGGCCCGACGCTCAAGGAGCGCCTGGAGACGGGCCCCCTCGAACCGGAGCTGGTCGCACAAATCGCCCGCGAAGTCGGCTCCGGCCTGCGCCTGCTGCATCAAGCCGGCGTCATTCACCGCGACGTCAAACCCGACAACGTCATCCTGTCGAAGACGGGTGCGAAACTGACGGACTTCGGCATCGCCCGTGTGCCCGATTCCACTCTGACCGGCGCGGGCAACATCCTCGGCACGCCCGCTTACAGCGCGCCCGAAGCCATCCGCAGCAGCAAGTTCTCCCCGCAGAGCGACCAGTTTTCACTCGCCAGTACGCTGTACGAAGCGATCAGCGGGCGGCGGGCATTCCCGGGCGACGACGCAGTGTTCGTTGCAGCTCAAATCGCCAACGACGAGCCACCCCGCATCGCAGCGGTGTGCAACGTGTCTTCGAGTGTGGACACGGTCCTGGCGCGAGCCCTCGCCAAGCACCCCCAATCCCGGTTCGAAGACTGTGAGACGTTCGGAATCGCCATCGCCGACGCGCTCGTCCCCGAAATGCGCCCGACGATGCCGACGCTTCCCGATGCGGTCCATTCGATGCCGGCTCACCTGCAGAGCCGTTCGCGCGCGCCGAGCGTCCTGGTCGCGGTCGCCCTGGGCGCGGCGGCAATGTGGTTGGCCAACCGCGCCTTTGCACCAGCGCCGCCCCCCACGCAGGCGGTCAGCGTCGTTGCACCGGTACCGGTGCCCGTTGCTGCCGACGTGCAGGACGCCGTACCGCCGGTGGCCTGGCTCGCAGAGAGCCCGAAGAATCTGCCGCGGCGTGAGAAGGGCGACGACGACGAAGCCGACGACGGCGCCAGCCCGGCCGACGGGCAACCAGCAGCGGGGAACGACAAGCCGGGCAAGAAGTCCGGGACCCGCGGGGCCACCGCGGAGCGCTGAATGGCGCCACCACCGCGCAACTGCCGCGGTTGCCGCGCCATGGATGGCAAGGGTCTTCTGCTCGCGGCAGGCTCGGCACTGCTGTGCAGCGCGACGTTGTTGGCCGCAGCGCCACGCGTGCCGACGCGCGGCGGCGAAGGGGTCACGGTGGCGCGCCGCAGCGCGCGGGCAACGGATGCCGAGCTGATGTCACTGCTCAGCCGCACGGGGTCGCGCGTCCACTTCCCCACTGCCACGTTCGCGATGGGCTCGAGCGACGAGGAGCGACTGCAGGCATACATTCAATGCGGCGCCGAGATCCTCGGCAAGACCTGCGACGCATCCCGGTTCGACAACGAGGGCCCGCGCCGCCGAATCCGGGTCGAGGCGTTTACTCTCGACCGCTATGAAGTGACCGTCGCCGCCTACGCCGCATGCGTGCGCGCGCGGCGCTGCTCGCCCATTCCCTACTACAAAGGCGCCGCACGATTTCGTCGCGACCGCTACCCTGCCAGCTTGGTCACCTGGCAAAACGCAGTCGAATACTGCAGTTTCGTCCAAGCGCGCCTGCCCAACGAGGCGGAATTCGAACGTGCCGCGCGTGGAGTGAACGGTCGCCGCTACCCGTGGGGGAACCTGTACAACTCGATGGTCAGCAACCACGGGCGATTGGCCAGTGACCCCACCGACGCCAGTGACGGCTACGCCGAACTCGCGCCGGTCGGGTCGTTTCCGAGCGGAGCAACCCCGCAAGGTGTGTTCGACCTGGCCGGCAACGTCGAAGAGTGGGTGGCCGACAGCTACGCCGATACCTACGTCGCCCAAGACCAGAGCGATCCGTTGGACCGCTCCGCCCCCGATGGTCAGCCCTACCGCAGCCTGCGCGGCGGCGGCTTTGCAAGCGCTCCCGTGGCGCTGCGCGGCGCCTGGCGCAACTTCGCCCTGCCCACCCAGCGCAGCCCGGCGATCGGCTTTCGGTGCGCGCGCTCCGTCCCACACTGAACCGTCGATGCCGTGTTGCCGAGCGCGGCGGCGCAGAGATCGACACGGCCCGACGGGGAGACTAGTGTGACAGCCCGTGCTCGTCTTGCCCGTGACCTCGGCCACTCGTTTCGTGCTGGTCCGCCCTCACTACCCCGAAAATGTCGGCGCCGCGGCGCGAGCCATGAAGACGATGGGGATCACCCGCATGTCGTTGGTGAGGCCGGGGCGCCTGGCGCAACCGGAACACGAGATGGCGTTCAAGATGGCGGTGCGCGCGTGGGACGTGTTGGAAAACGCGGAGGTCCACGAGACGCTCAGCGGCGCGGTCGCCGACTGTGATCTCGTGTTTGCCACCACCGCGCGACGCGGCCAGAAGGGTTCACTCGATCCCCGACAGGCAGCCCGCAAAGCCGTGGAACAAGCGGCGTTGGGTCGGAGGATCGCCGTGGTGATGGGCAACGAGAAGACCGGGCTGAGCCGCGCCGATCTCGAGCACTGTCCGTACGCGATCCGCATTCCAATGGCAGCCGATCAGCCATCGATCAATCTCGCGCAGACGTGCCAGGTGATCGCCTACGAGTGGTTCGTTCAGGGTCTCGAGGCGCGACGACGAGACACCACGGCACCCCGAGAGCCAGCCGAGGAGCAAGTGTGACGGCAATCCGCCGCTGGTGTTGGCTCGCGTGCGCATGGGGTCTCAGTTGTGGACCGGCGCTGCCCGCCGCCTATTCGCAACACAGCGACGCTGCGCGACAAGCAACGCTCGAGGGGCGTCATGCCGACGCCGCCCGACACTGGCACGCCGCCGCCGAAGCTGCTCCAGACGCAAAGAACCGCGACGAGGCGTGGTATCGCGAGGCCTCGTCGTTGCAGCGCGCAGGCAACCACGCTCGAGCACGAGACGTCTTGAAGCGCCTGGCCACCGCCGCCAAAGGTGAACGAAAGATACGTAGCACGTTCGACGCCGCCTACGCGCAACTCGAACAAGGCGACGAAACGGCTGGGCTCGATGCCCTCGAGCGGGCGATCATCGCCTACCCGGACTCGGGCCTGGCCAGCGGTGGCGTCACTCGCCTGTTGAGCCGGGTGTCCGAGAAACGGGGTCCCTCCGCAGAGAAGCGTGTGCTCGATCGCTTGTGGCAACGGTTGCGCGAGCGGGAGGTCGGGCAACTGCTCGGCTACCGCCGCGCGCGATGGGCGGACGCACACGGCTCGCCGCAGCAAGCGCTGCCGTTGTACCTCGAGACGATGCGCGCCCACCCCTACCCGTTGGGCCGCTACTGGGACGAGGCGGCACTGCGCGCAGCGGACTTACAAGTACAACTGGGCAATGCCCAGGCGGCGCTCACGCTATTGAAGAACATGCTTTCGCACCGCGAGACGTCCGACTTCGTGGGCAGCTACGAACGGCACTACTCGAAAGCTCGCTACCGCATGGCGGAGATCTTCCGTGACGAGCTGGACGATTGCCGCGGGGCGCGCGAGCATTTCTTGGCGGTGGTCGACGACTTTCGGACGAGCTTGTTGCGTGACGACGCGTTGTGGAATGCCGCGCGGTGTGCCGAGCGTCTGGGCAATCTCGATCAGGCATGTGCCGACCTGGAGCGATTGGTGGGCGACTGGCCCGAGTCTCGCTACGCGGCGTGCGCCAACGGGATTTGCCCGACGCTGCCGGCGCGAGGACGTTGCCATCCTTACCTGATGAACGATTCCACCACGCCCAAACGGTGAAGGCACGGCGGTCCGTGAGCAGCTCGAACGTCTGTCTCCCTAAACGAAGCCCCAAGCGATGGGCTTGGGGCTTGGGGGCGTTTGGGATTCAGTCTTCGTCGTCGAGCAGCGAGTCTTCGAAGCCGTCGTCCTCAGGAGGCGGACCGTCGTCGTCCTCTTCTTCCTCCTCGTCGTCTTCTTCCTCTTCCTCGTCGTCGGGGTCTTTTGCCTCGAACTTGAGGTCCAGTCCCACTTCTGACAGTTGGGTCTCGAGCAGCTCGAACAACTCGTCGGCGTCGTCACCCCCCCACTCGTCGAGAACGTCGGTCAGGTGCTCGTAGAAATCAGCGCTATCCAAGCGTCGCTCGATCTCTTCGACCTGGTCTTCGCCGAACGCCTCGAGGATCTCTTCGCGCAACGGATCCAAGTCCCCCTCGTCGATCGCCTCTTGTACTGCGACGCGGATCTGTCGAGTTGCGCGCCTGTCGAGGTAAATTTCCATGTCGTTGCGAATCTCCTACGGAAAACAGGCAGCGCTTACACAATGGCTCGTCCAAGCGTCAAGGCCAGCGCAATGGAATCGTGGTCGGGTGGCCCAGAGGCGCTCGGACGACCGGCGGGACTGCACACCGCTCTCTGCGCTTTGGATTTATTGGCAGTTCACGGTTTAATTCAGAAACGAAGCTGCGGTGCGACATGACCGCGGGAGCAGGATGGGACGGCGACCAACGTGAATTGCGAGCGCTGCGGGGGAGAGAACCCGGAGAATGTGTCGTTCTGCCGCCGCTGCGGGCATCAGATGGGTGCGGGCGGTGCTGTCGAGAAACCGCCCGTTCCGGCGCCAACAGACGAAGAGCGCCCCATGCTGAGCTGTCCTCGCTGCGGAAGCGACAACCCCAACAACCTTCGGTACTGCGGCACGTGTGGGACCACGCTCCCGAAACGTGAGATGCCCACCAATCCCGAGGGCGCACGTTTGCATACCCCGAACCGCTCACCCGCCGCGGCTCAACCGGTGCCCGCCCCGCAAGCGCCGTTGGTCGTGCCGGCCCCAGTGTCGCAAGCGCCTTCCACGGCGCAGTTCGTTCCCAGACCCATCCCCGCACCAGAGCCGCCGCCGGCACCAGAACCGCCACCGGTATCGGTGGCGCCTCCCGGCAGCCTGCAGTCGTGTCCGAGGTGTAGTGCCTTTCTCGTCAGCGGCGCGGCCTTCTGCCAATCGTGCGGAGCTGACATACGCCGCACCGCGGCAAACCTGCGCAACGGTGGCGCCATTCCGCCAGCGAAGTTGGTGGTGATTGCTCAGGACGGCACGCCCGGTCGTGAGTACCCCATCGCAGGCGGTCGGGTAGACGTAGGTAGGGAACAGGGAGAGGTGCTGCTCACCGGTGACCCGTATGCCTGTCCGAGACACGCGCGAATCGTGTGGAAAAGCGGCCAGTTTTGGGTCGTCGACCTGGGCTCGGTGAACGGCGTGTACGCGCGTCTGATGGCCCCGGAACGCCTGATGAGTGGTGACACCATTCTGATGGGGCTGGAAGTCTTCAGATTCGAGATGGTCGCCGCCCACGAGTCACAGCGTGAACCTGCCTACGAGCGCGGCACCCGCCTGTTTGGCTCCCCCGCCGTCCCGCGCTACGCGCGTTTGGTGCAGAAGACCCTCGAGGGGATCTCCAGCAACGTGTTCTACCTATCGAAGCATCAGTCGACGATAGGTAGGGAAACAGGTGACTGGGTATTCGGCGACGATGCGTTCATGAGTCGACAACACGCGACTTTCACCCGTCAACAGGACGGGAGTTTTCTGCTAACGGATCTGGGGTCGTCCAACGGTACGTTCGTCGCGATACGCGACGAACGGGTGTTGCCGGACGGGGGGCACGTAAGAATTGGCCAACATTTGTTCCGATTGAAGATCGAAGGCTAATCTGTCGGGTGGAAGTAGGCACAGACCCAATATGAGCGAAGAGTCGAACCCGCCGTGTGGCTCCAAGGGCCCCATCCAGCTCAAGCTGTTCGGGCGAACGGATGTTGGCCAGATCCGCGAACACAACGAGGACAATTTCCTGATCGCGGATCTGACGACGAAGAGTCGCGGCCTCAAGGAAGAGGACCGCGAACCTACCGTCGACGTGTGCGGCAATCTTTTTGCCGTATGCGATGGCATGGGGGGGGCCGCTGCTGGCGAGGTCGCCAGTCAGATGGCCGTCGACCTCATCTACGAGCTGATGGCGGCAGGTGAAGCGCCGCAATCGCGGGACGAGTTGGCTCGCAAGATGGTCCGCGCCGTGGAAGAGGCGGGGCTTCGAATCTACAACGAGGCGCGCGCAGACCGAACTCGGCGCGGCATGGGCACCACCTCTACCGTCGCCGCCTTGGTCGACGACCGGCTGTTCCTGGCGCAGGTCGGCGACAGTCGCGCCTACATCTTGCGCGACGGCAAGTTGGTTCAGGTCACCCGAGATCAGAGCCTCGTCAATCAGTTGATCGAAGCAGGACAGCTCACCGAGGAAGAAGCCGAAACCTTCGAGCACAACAACATCATCCTTCAGGCTCTGGGCACCGCAGAATCGGTTCAAGTCGACCTGACTTACGTCGACCTGCGGGCGGGTGACACCTTGCTCGTCTGCTCCGACGGCCTGAGCGGGATGCTTCGCGACAACGAACTCAAGGACGTCCTCGAAGCGGTGAGGGAGCCCATGGACGCCTGTCGCGAGCTGACGGAACGAGCCAACGCCGCTGGCGGCCACGACAACATCACCGTGCTGGTCATCCAGTTCAGCGGCGCGGGTCTGGCTGCGCCGTCACCCAGCGATGAGCCGCTCGTGTTTCGGCGCTACGCCCTGCCAAACGACAACCTGCTGGCGTCTACCAGCCGTCAATCGCGCGCGTCGAGCCCCGAGGTCGACCCCTCGACGATCAGCGAAGAGGCTCGCAACGAGACGCGTGAGCTGCGGGTCAGTCACACCATGGTCGGGCAAACGATCTCGGCCGAGGAGATCCGCGCGGCAGAAGCGGCGCGCAACCCGTCTGGTTCCGGGCGTCCGTCGTCGACGCGCGAAGAACCCGTGCACATTCCCACGACGGGCCTGGCGCCCCAGTGGGTCGGCGCCATCGTGGTATTTTCGCTGTTGGTCGTCGCAGCGGTCGGACTGTTCCTGCTCCGCTGAGGGAGCATGCGCGAAGCGATACGTCGCCTCCTGTGGCTCGCCCCCACTCTGGTCGTGGTGACGGTGCTGGCCTTCTGGGCGGTGTCCGGCGCGCTTGGCGACACCCAAGCCTGGCGCGCCCGCCCGCTGTTGTTCAACCCCACGCCCATCGGAGTGCGTGACATCGCGTGGGGCGCCGCTCAAGCCGTGGCGGAGGGCGGCCGCGAGAGCGCACGAGCCGAAGCGACTCTGGCTCGTCTCGGCGGTGCGGCGCTACCCCACGTGTTGCCGCGTCTCGACAGTATGTCTCCTGAAGGCAGACAACGAGTCGCGCGCGCTCTCGCCCCTTTGGCTGCGCGCATGGACACGGCCATCGAGCAGACACTCAAGGAAGGCGACACCGCCGCCGAGTTTTGGATCCGTTTTTGGGAGGATCACTTCGTCGACTTCAACCCGGCGATCGTCAAACGGGTGGTTACCCGGTACGCACAGCGGGCGACGGACCTGAGACACCGCGAGCTGATTCGCCTCGACACGTTCGCCCTCGACGAGATCATCCGGCAGATGAACGAACGCGGAGGCGCCGAAGCGTTGGCCCAACGCGGGCGACTGATGGAGGCCGCTGCCCACGTCACTGGACATCCGTGGGTACTCCCCTCGGGCGCCACTCTCAGTCAGGGTGATGCCATCAACGCCCAATGGCAGAGCTGGTGGGCGGCGCGCCGCAACGACTACGTCAACGTGGTCGGCGTCGAGCGATTGCTTTCGCCACTGCTTCAGACGCGGTACGCCGCCTGGGTCGAAGAATCGGTGCGCTCGAAGTTCGGAGTGTTGGACAACGGCGAGCCGGCTTTCAACGCCTTGAAGCGACGCGCTCCGCTGAGCCTGGCGCTGTTCTTCTTGGGACTGGTTGGCGGCAGTGTGCTCGGGATCTTCAGTGGCACCGCTGCCAGTCTGATGCCAGCTCGAGTCGCGCGCTGGCTCGAAGCCGCCCTGGTGCTGGCCGTGATGGGTATTTCCGTCGCGATGTTGTCCAGCGGCGAAGTGCCGGAGAAGGCTTCGAGCCGATTTGCCGTTGCCGCGGTATTGATGATTCTGTTCGGCGCGATGCTGGTCGCCCGCTACCAGCGCACCTCGAGTGCCGCGCTGATGAAGGGCGAGTGGGTACGCGCCTACCGCGCGCTCGGCGCAGGGCGCCTTCGCGTCGCGTGGTCGACGGTGCGCGCATCGAGCAATCTCGCGGTCAGCGCGATGGCTCCTCACACCTCCACGCTGCTCTCCGCCGTGTTCGTGGTCGAGTTCGCCCTGAAGCTGGAGGGACTGGGCCCGGCGACGATCGCGGCACTGTCGAACCGCGAGGTCGAATGGATCATGCTCATCACACTGGCAAGTACTGCGCTGGTCGGCGTGATTCAGGTGATCAGCGATCTGTTGCTCGTAGGCCTCGACCCGCGACGGCGCGTTCTGACGGGAAGTGAACACTGATGACGACGGCCGTCCCTACCCGAGCTGACGTCGGTGTGCTGTCGCGCGCATTGCACATCGTTCGCACGACACCCTGGGAGCGCCGCGTTGCTGGCGGCCTGCTCCTGAGCTTGGTGGTCGTCGCGCTGGCGTTCGGCCACGCCACGCCAGCGGACTCGTCGGCGTTCAATCGCTGGGCACTCGCGACCCGACAGGTGTTGCTCGAGGTCACCGTGGTCGTCGCGCTGGCCATCCCCGTCGGGTGTGCCCTGGGCGCTGCCGCAGCCGGAGGGCCACGCTGGCTACGCGGTAGCTTGACGCGTGCAGTCGAATTGACCGGCGCGCTCCCCAACATCATCCTCTTGGGGTTGTGGCGGGTCGCTTCGGAAACGCCCAACTTGACCGCACTGCTGGCAATCCTCGCTGCGCTCAAGGCGGTCGAAACGGCGCGCGTCGTGGCCGAACACTCCGCACGCTTGCGGTCCCAACGGTATGTCGAGGCAGCTCGGGTGCTCGGCAGCTCGAGTGCACGCGTCTTCCGTGTTCACATCCTACCGAAACTCGTGCCGACGCTCGCGGTCAGCACCGGCGCAACGGCTTCTTACGTCGTCGGACTCGAAGGCGCGTTGAGTTACGTGGGGCTCGGCCCCGCCGACATCGTCAGCTGGGGTTCGCTACTCGGGCTGGCAGCTCGCGACGGTGACGTGCCCGTTGCACTCGCGGCAACGTGCGTCGTCAGCATCGTCGTCAGCACACTGGCGCTGTACGTCGTGTGTCGCCCCACTCGAACCTGACCGAGCCAACTTCCCGTGGTTCCGCCGCGACGGATTCCTCCAATCCGATCCCACGAGGAGAGGCGACGGGCCCTGGCTGGACGCGCTCGAAAAACGCCGCGCCCAGCTGTAGCAGGGACTGCTGACCCACGAGGCCGAAGCGACGTTGCTCCGCGGTCGATCCTCGATGGTCGACAGGGCGGGCCGCGGGTCGGACTGAGCACACGGTTCGACAGCCTGCACTCCGCCGTCCGCTGCTCGCAGCGCTGGGCAGACTGCATGCATTCGGCGGGAATCGTGCTGCTCGGCGCGCGCGGCGTTGAAGCAACATCAAAGGCGTGTAAGCTGCGCGCATGGCTGCTTTGACGCAAATCACCGAGCACAACTTCGAAGCCGAGATCCTGCGAAGTGAGCTACCCGTTCTGATCGAGTTTGGCGCTGAATGGTGTGGGCCCTGCAAGACCGTCGCACCGGAGCTCGAGGCATTGAGCCACGAGCTGGATGGCAAAGCCAAGATCGTCACCGTAGACATCGACAAGTCGCCTCTGCTCGCACGGGAGTTCGGAGTCCAGTCGGTGCCCAGTTTCGTCGTGTTTCACCAAGGGCGTCCCGTCGGCGGCAAGGTGGGCGCGATGAATCGCAAGCAGCTACGGGAAATGCTGGAACCCGTGTTGCCGCGAGCCGCGGGTGCGTTGAAACCGGAGGAAGTGGCCAAGCTGCTTCAGATGGGCAAGATCAGCCTGGTCGATACCCGGGATGCATCGGTGTACGCACGTGCGCACATTTCGGGCGCGACGAACATGCCGCTCGACGAAATCGAGAGCAGACTGGCGGAGCTACACATGCTGCCGAACCAGCCCGTCTTGTATTGCCGCACAGGCGAGCAGACGAAAGATCTCGCGAGCCGGCTCGCTGAATCCGGCGTCCCGGTCGCCTTCATGGAAGGCGGGGTTTTGAACTGGGAAGCGACGGGCTTCGAACTCGAACGTCCCTGAATGACAGTTCGCGAAAGCCACTCCAACAGGGTGAAGGCGCCTTTCGGTGCCGCACTTGGCGTTCGTTCGCTCGCAGCTCGATGCCCCGGGCAGTTTGATTGGTCGCGGCAATCAAGCTGATTGCCGGCCCCGGCACCGTCGTCCAGTGCGGAAGCATCCCTTCGGGTCGTCTACCACTGCTCCCCACCCAACCACGCCGCTCGCCCGTTTGTGGCTTGAAATGGCCGTGTCGTTGAGGCACGACCCGTAGCGGCAGACCGCGTCCACGCGGTGCCAGTCAACCGGTAGAGGATCAACCAAGCACGGCGGGTAACGCACTACGGTCGCCACCACACCAGGGGCGATGCGACAGACCCGGTCGGGCTCCTGACGGGATGCTCCAAATGAAGCGACTCACATTCATCTTGCCGCTGACGGCGGCGACTCTCGTTTCTTCGGCGTGCAAGAAGAACGCGACGGACGATCAGAGCAGCGCGGCCGCCAGCGCCAGCGCACCAACGACCGCCCAATCATCGAACGGTTTTCAAGTCCCATTGACCATCGAGGTCAGCAACGAAACTCTGACTGCTGCAGGCGCCTTGGCCGGCAAGGTCGACCCGAAGAGTTGGCGTTTCAAACTCGAGGACGGAGCGGGCCGCCCCAGCGCCGAGCAGTTGATCGTTCTGGCCGCCACGGACTCGACTCCCGCCGTCGCAGGAGCCGCACTGGGCGAGCTCATGCTGCACAAGCGCGACGCCAAGCTGGATCAATCGCGAGCAGCCGTGATCGAGCATCACCTGCAGTCGACCGACCCCCGCTTGGTCGCTCGCGCCATGGGCGCATCGCACCAGCTGCTGATGGGCAACGAGCCTGACAGGCAGGTGCTCCGTGCCGTGATGGACGCAGCAAATCGCGAGGCGTTCATGACCTCCAAAGGTCGGTGGGAGACCTTACAAGCCATCGCCAAGGTCAACCACGTGCGTCGAAGCCCAGCGGTGCGCCACTACATCCACCAGGCACTGACGGATTCCGTGCCGGGAGTCGTGATCGAAACGCTGAAACTGCTCTACGTCGAAGGACTGACCCCGCGGAACAATCCCGAGATCGTCCAGGACGTTCTGCCGTTGCTGCAGCACGACGACGCTGGTGTCCGAGGGCAGGCCGCGCTGGTTCTCGGCAAGCAGAGCGAAGGCGACGAAAACGCGGCGGCCGCTCTGATCGGCGCGTTAGCCGACAAGCACGCCTACGTACGAGCGCAGGCGGCGCACGCCTTGGGCTGGCTCAACTACAAGCCCGCGATTCACGCCCTCGTCCCTCTGGCAAACGATCTGGCAGACTGTCGTTACGAGTACACGGTTCCCACGATGGAGTCGGACGCTCAGCGTCGCTTCTTGCGCGGTGCTCACCACCTGTTCGTCGCGATCGCCGTGCAGGACGCCTTACAACGACTCGGCAAACCGGATCTGGTACTCGAGCAAGTGCGACCTGCCGAGCCCGAGGTGAGCCTCAAAGCAGGCAACACCAAGATCAAGAAGTGGTACGCCACCATCAAGGACCAGATCCCGCACGCGTCCGCCGCGCCGGCTGCTTCCGGCAGCGTGGCACCAGCGAGTGCGACTGAGCCCTCAGCGGCTGGGGCGTCCAAAGCCGCGGTGGCGGACCGCCCGGCAGCGGCCACGAAGGCTCAATAACGGACCCCCCGTCGGATTTTCGCGGTCTCCTCTCCCCGAGCCGCCCCGATCGAACGAAGAGCCCCCGCGCCATCGCGCAGGGGCTCTTTTTCACTTCTGAGCTCGTCCGATGGGCGTTAGACGTTCATGGCGTCGGGTCGAACTCGCAGAAGAACTGGGCGGGATAGTCGCACCAGTAGTCCCAGAGCTCACCGTAGTACAGGTTGCCACAATCCTGATCGCCGCCAGCGTCGTCAGGTTCCCCCGCTGGATCGTTTGGTTCACCACCAGAGGTCCAAGGCAGGTTGTTGACGTCGAGGGGCGTCGTCGTGTCCAGCCAGACCCATACGCCCAGAGGCTCGTCCTGATCCGTTCCAATGTCGTGCAGGCCGATCCAGGAATCGTGGGCCCAATCGTCCAGCAACGTGAGTTGGCTGGCCTGCGTCGCTGTACCGAAGCTCACGACTGCCAAGTCCGCGCCGATGCCATAGGCTTGGCAGTGTTCACGTGCCAGTTGCCAGGTTCGGGAGAAGTCCGGATCGGTAAAGGCGCCGTCGTCGAGTTCACTACCCAATGGTGACGCCGTATCGTTGGGTGCGGCCACGAACACGCAACTCGCCGCTCCCTTCCAGAGCTGGACGTAGTCTGCGTCGCCGTTGCACTGCAGCTGGCAAGTGCCCGGGTTGCAGAACGCCACCTCGTCGTTGTACCCGTCGTCGTATTGCTCCGGGTAGACGAGCCCCACACGAGGGAAGCTCGTGACCGAGCTCACGAATCGTGGATACAGACCGCCCGGGTTGTCCTCGATGGCCCCGTCGTAGTCCGTACCATCAGCATTGAACATCGCGCCGACGTCGCATTGTTCCAGTGCCGCCGCCCCTGGCACGCCGCTGGTCTTGGTGTGCCGGACGCCGTCGCCGCAGACGTTCAACTTGCACGACGCGGTACAGTCGTCCTCGTTGTCGAGATTTCCATCATCGCACTCCTCGCCGATGGCCGTCTGCACGATGCCATCTCCGCATTGAGCGTGCACACAGCGATTGGTACACGAGTCTGCATTGGAACTGTTGCCGTCGTCACAGTCCTCCGCCAGCGCAACGCACGTTTCGTTGCCGTCGGTGAGGCCTCCCTGCCCATCATCCACCGGCGTCTTGTCGACCTCGCACACGCCATCTCCATCATTGTCCAGGTCGTTCGACAGCAGATACTCGACCATCGGCGCCCCTTCGGGAACCGCTGCTGAGTCGCCGCAGGTGACCGGACGGCAATCGTTGCTGCACGCATCGTTGTCGTCCGCATTGCCGTCATCGCATCCCTCGTAGGCGCCCTTGACGCCGTCGCCACACACGTTGAGCTTGCAAGAGCGAGCGAGACTGAACGGCGCGCCGTATGGGTTGCTCAGACAGGTATCGTGGTCGTCGCTATTGCCATCGTCGCATTCCTCCCCCGCCTGCACGATGCCGTCGCCGCAGGACGGCGCAGAGCAAGCATTCGAGCAAGCGTCGTCGTTCACTCCATTTCCGTCGTCACACTGCTCGGGAATGCACGTCTCATCCCCGTCACCACCTTCGCCGTTGCCTTCTTGGTTCTGCTCACAGACACCATCGCCGTCGTTGTCCGGATCCGAACTGTTCAGGTCCTCGACCAGGGCCGTCGAGGTGAACCCCTCGCCGTCTACCTGATACAGATATGCAATGCCATCTCCGCAGCCCGCCCGGCTGCAGGAGTTGGTGCACTGATCGTTGTCGTTGGAGTTTCCGTCGTCGCACCACTCGAGCGCGGCGCGATTGGTGATGTCGGTAATCAACTCGTAGACGTGGCCGTCACCACACGTGTTCCACCTGCAGTTGTTCAGACAGCTGTCGGTGTTGTCCGTGTTGCCGTCATCGCACTCCTCGCCCGCGTTCGTATCCAGGATGCCGTTCCCGCACCCCGTGGCGATGCAATCGGCGGGGCAGCCTGGCGTAGCCGAATCGCACGTTTCCGTGGCTGCATTGACGTACGTGTCGCCGCAAGTCGATGTCACGCACTGGCCAACGCAGTAGTCGTCGTTGTCGGTGTTGCCATCATCACACTGCTCGACCATTCCCACGCCCGTGATGGAAACGGTCTTTTGCACCCAACCGTCGTGGCACTTGGCGGTCTCGCAAGTATTGAGACAGCTGTCGTTCTGGTCGGTGTTGGCGTCGTCGCATTCTTCCTGACCAGCCCAGGTTTCGCCGTCGCCGCACTTGGCCAGGAGGCATTCCAGTTCGGCGTTCCCTGACCGATTCTTCGCCAGACAGCCGTCGGTGTTGAGCGTGTTGTTGTCATCGCACTCCTCGAGAACCTTCATCCGGATGTTCTCGGGTCGGTTGTCGCCATCACCAGCGTTCGGCCAAGCGGGAGTCGGATTCCCAGTCGGCACCACGCCACGACATGCAGGGTCGAAACCGGTGTAGATGTCACACAGGTAATCCGTCATCGACGGGCCGGGAGCGGGCGTGCGCGGACCGGCGCCATCCGGATCTGGATAGGCGCCGCCAATCGTCGAGAACAAGTTCCCGTCCGCGCACTCGTTGTACACGCAGGTATCGAGACATTCGTCCGTATTATCTGCGTTTGCGTCATCGCACTCTTCGACGTCGTTCGGATTGCCGATGTCGGTTTCAATGCGGTACCACGCGCCGTCTCCGCATTTGTTCCACGTACAGTTGTCGAGACAGCTGTCGGTGTTGTCGGCGCCCCCATACTCGTCAGTGCCGTCATCGCATTCCTCGCCCGGATCGATCTTACCGTCGCCACACGATGATGGTGTGCAGGCAATCGAACAAGCCGCATTGGGGCCATTGACTCCATCACCGAGGTCGCACGTCTCGACCCCGGCGTAGACCACGCCATCGCCGCAGCGCGCTGCCTCGCAGTTGTTCAAGCACGCATCCGTGTTGATCGCGTTGCCGTCA
>QJWJ01000079.1 GCA_003235365.1 Deltaproteobacteria bacterium | reverse complement strand
CTCTCTGTACCTCGATGAGCGGCCCTCGGGGTCAGTCGCTCCACCCCAATCGGAGCCAGCGAGCGAACCTGTTTCGGAGCCGCCTCCCGTTCAGGATTCCGAGGCCGCTGCTGCCTCCGAGGCCGCTGACGCGTCTTGAGCAACAGCAGATGCCGGGCCGCCGCTCGGCTGGGCGGGTTGCGGTATGCCTTCGAACGCTCCGCCCGTGGTGCGCAGGGATCTGACCAACGATACGCAGGTAACCAGCAGCACGACGCAGAACGGCAGCCCCGTCGCGATCGCGGCGCTCTGCAAGGCGCCGAGCCCCCCGGCCAGCAATAGCACGATTGCGACGGCGCCTTCTGTCAGAGCCCAAAATAGCCGCTGCCACAGCGGTGGGTCGGGATGCCCGCCGCTGGCCAACATATCGACGACGAACGAACCAGAATCGGACGACGTTACGAAGAACAACGTTACCGCGACGACGGCGAGCCCCGACATCAGGTGCGCGGCGGGGAGGTGTTCGAGCACGTGGTAGATCGCGACGGCATTGTTCTCGTTGACGGCTGCGACGATGTCGGCCTCGCCGTGCCGCTGCATGAACATGGCCGTCTCCCCGAAGACGAGCAGCCAAACCATGGTGACCAACGTCGGGACGAGCAGTACGCCCAGCACGAACTCGCGAATCGTCCGCCCGCGAGAAATACGCGCGACGAACGTACCGACGAACGGTGCCCAGGCGATCCACCACGCCCAATAGAAGACGCTCCAGCTGGCTTGCCACTCGTCGCTGCCCATGCGGTCACCGAAGGTGAAGGCGCCGACGATCTGTTTGCCGTAGGACAATACGTCGCGGGGAAGCTTCGCCAAGATGTGACCGGTTGGCCCCAGTACGAAAACGAAGGCAAGCAGCACGGATGCAAGCAGAACGTTGAGTTCGCTCAGGCGCCGGATACCACGGTTCATGCCGCTCACCAGCGACAACGTTGCGGCGCAGGTGACGAGACTGATGATCGTCACCTGCACGCCGACCGTGTTGGGCAAGTCGAACAGGTAGGTCAACCCCGCGTTGATCTGTCGTGCTCCGAGTCCCAAGGAGGTGGCAAGTCCGAACACGGTGCCGAACACCGCCAACAGATCGACGAGATCGCCGGTGCGGCCGTGGATGCGTTCACCGAGGAGTGGATGCAGCACCGAGCGAACCGATAGGGGTAGGCTCTTGCGAAACGCAAAATAGGCCAGCGCCAAGCCGAGCAGAACGTACACCGCCCAAGCGTGCAGGCCCCAGTGGTAGAAGGTTACTCCGAGCGCCAGCCGAGCGGCGGCGTCGGTGCGGCCGACTCCGATGGGGGGCGCCTGCAGGTGATACATCGGCTCCGCGACGCTGAAAAACATCAGCCCGATCCCCATGCCTGCGCTGAACAGCATGGCAAACCACGTCGGGTAGCCGAATTCGGGACGCGAGTCGTCGGGGCCGAGCCGTATGTGACCGTACCGCGTGAAGGCGATCGCCAGGACGAAAACCAAAAAGCCGCTGACGCTGGCGTTGAACAGCCAACCCAGGTGTTCGACGATCCAGAGTTTCGTTCCGTTGAACCAGAGCGCCGCCTGCTCGGGGCTCGACGCGCCAAAGGCGACGACGAGCATGATCAGTACGGCGCCGGGAAAAAATACCCAGGGCGCTACCTGCAAGCGCATCGTCGCCATGCGCGTGACTCAGCTATGTGCGCGAAAATGCAGGATACCCCACGCGAGGTAGCCGTTGCGCTGCGCGGTGACCCAGTGCTCGAGTCCCGCCAGCATGCGGTCGACGTATGCTTTGGAGACGTGGTTGACGACGTCGTCGTAGTGGGCGGACAGCTCCTCACGTACCCTCGAATAGTGACGTCCCAGGTGCTCCGTGAGATCGAGTACCTCGATCTCGGTCATCCCTCGGCGTGTCAACTGATCGCGGTAGAACGCGATGGACCCGAGCGAATCGAGATGGATTCGATCGAGCACCGGACCCAGCACACCGTCGGGACAATCGTCGGCTTGCATGGGATCGGTGAAGATGAACTCTCCGCCGGGCTTCAGTACTCGATTCACCTCGTCGAGCACGCGCGGCCTGTCACCACTGTGCAAGATCGCATCCTGCGACCATACGGCGTCGAAGCTCTTGTCGTGGAGGGGGAGGGCTTCGAAGTTGCCGTGTACGACTGCCACGCGGTCATCGAGGTCTGCTGCGGCGCACAACTGTCGGTTGCGCTCGTTTTGGGTTTCACTCAGATTCACGCACGTGACCTGGCAGCCAAATCGCGCTGCCAGGTAGCGTGCGGCGCCGCCGTAGCCAGCGCCGATGTCCAGTACATGACTGTCTGGGCTGAGCGCCAAGTGCTCGGCCATGGTCTGCACCGTGCGACGACTCGCGTCGCGGACCGGCTGTTGTTCGGCTTCGTACAAACCGATGTGGATGTCCTCGCCGCCCCAAATCCGTCTGTAGAACTCGTCGGCGTCGCTGCTGTCGTAGTACTTCTCGGCGATGTCGACCACTGAAGCGGATGCGGCGCTCATTTGACGGTCTTCTCCGCGACGTGGATGAAGAAGTCGGGAGCGGGCTCTTGGTGGGTTTCTACGAAGTCACCGTAGGTGTGAATGGATTGAAAGCCTGCTTCGCGGATCAGCTGGCGCATGTAGTCCTTGCGCAATGGGAACATGTTCAGGTGAAACTCGGACTTGTCAGGGAACTGGTAACGGAAGCGTGCCAGGCCATCGTCGATGTATTCCGGCTCGGCTCTGACGTCTTCCCCGCAATAATAGTAGGCGTGTTTGGAACTGAACCCTTCGTCGAGGATCCGGTCGTAGTTGCGTTGATCGAGGATCAGCATACCATCGTGCTTCAGTGCAGCGTAAAACTCCGCCAGTGCGCGTCTCCGGTCGATCTCGTCGAATAGGTGAGTGAAAGAGTTGCCGAGGCAGATGATGGCATCGTACTTGCCGTGGATGGTCTTCGTCAGTGAGCGCCAGTCGGCGTGCACGGTACGCACCAGGACGCCTTGCTTCTTCCCATTCTCGAACGCGCGCACGAGCATGTCGGCGTTGCCGTCCGAGCTCGTGACGTCGAAGCCCGCCTTCGCCAACTGTACCGAGTGAAAGCCGGTGCCCGTCGCTACGTCGAGCACCTTCTGCGCGCGTCCCTTCAGCAGATGAATGAAGAACTGCCCTTCGCTGGCGGCGCGGGCGTTCCAGTCGATCAGTTCGTCCCACTTCTCGACGAACGACTGAACGTATTCTTCTTGGTAGTGATTGGTGTCGCGGACGCTTACCGGATCTTCACCGTAGCGCTGCTGCTTGGGTCGACCTTGCAGAGGAGTCTCAGAAAATTGAATGCGTGAATTGACCATCAGGACAAATCGCTCCGTGGTTCGAAGAAAGGCCCCAAAACGGCCGGGTTTCTGCGCAAAAGGCGTCAGAGGGCGTTCTATGGACGCGCGACCCCCGAAGCCTCACGTTCACACAACGACAGGCCCCAAGCTACACGCTGAGTTCCATGCTGTCCAGGAACGCGGGGCCGAGATTTGGTCGACCAGCTCGATCGGGCGCCCATTGTAGGTAACGGGGTGTGTGTCGACCACGATTCAGAAACGGCGATGAATGACGCTTGATCGTTACCTACCAGTTGAATGGGCACTGGACAGCGACAGTCTCGACGAAGCCGTTCGAAGCAGCGTGTTACGCTGAACATCTGACTCTCGCGGTTTCGATCGTCGCGTGCGCGCGTCGAATGGCCACGCGCCCAACGTCCCACATTCGTGTGCTATTTCTCGCACGATGCTCGTGTGCAAGATGCTTGCCGGTGGGTTTGCGTTCGTTGCCGGCGTGAGCGGTGTCGTCGTTGTCGCAGCGTGTGGCTGCACGTCAGTCGAACCCACGTCGCCACAGAAGCCTGCTCAGCAGGCGGTCGTGCACTCGGCCGGTACTTCACACTTGCGTTCGCCGGTCGGAACCCGTGGAGGAGTGGACGTCCGACTTTTCGAATCGTTCGCTGCACGAGTGCAAGCTCGTTGGCCGTCGTTGGATGCGGAACCGAAGGGCCTGCTGGCGCCGACCCCTAGCAGTTGCCCCACGAGTACACGAACGGCTCCTGTCGTCGGAGCGTCGGAGATGTCGGTGCGAGGCGATTCGAAGGACATCATCTCGAAGTTGGGTGCCGCTTTGGCGCGGCAGGCGCCGGCGGAGCGCGATGTTGCTCTGTTGGCGCTCGTAGGCGATTGGCCATTGTCTCGCGGTGTTCTGGATGCGCTGCGCGCGGACTTGTGGAGCGAATGCGCCGATTCGATTACCGACGCTGCCTTGGCCGCGGAATCAGTCGGCACTGATCCGGGACTGTTGCAGGCGCTTCGCTTCGCTGGGCGTGTGAATCGGTTCGGTGTTGCACTCGGGGGAGAATCCGAGCGGATCTCTCCAAGCGCGGTGCAGACCTACCGCAGGCAAGTGCTCGAGCCTTGGCTTGCACCACGCGTTGCGTGGCTTCGGACGCAGAGTCGGCTCGCCGGTGAGTTCACCGAGGCGTATCCGAGGGCGCTCGCAGCATGGGCCGTGGCTCAGGCGTGGGCTCGATTGTTCCACGCTCCCGTCGCGCGCGCTTCGGGAGCGGGCGGGGATGTTTTGCGCGACTACGAACTGCGCACGCGGTTGTACTCCGACGTACGCGATGCGCTCTCCACGACGCTGCCCGAAGCGCGACGGGATCTGCTCCGTGCGCTGCATGCCATCTCCGTCACTGGAGCGCTGCACAGTGAGCATGTACGCCCTTGGCTTGCAGACGGGCTGGCGCTCTTCGACGATGGCAAACTCGGTCGGTCACCGTTGTCGCAACTGATCTTGCCGCATCTCGAGCTGCGCGAGCCGCCTCGTCCGCTCGACGTCGTCATCGAGGTCTTGCCGCCTCATTATTGGGCTCGAATGATCGAGGCGGGGATCGCCGAACCAAGTGCGATGGGAGCCCTCGAGTTGGAATCAGTCGTGATGTCGGGGTTCGCCCCGGAGCTGCGACGTGCGATCACGGACCACATCACCTCCCTGCCGGTCACTGCTCGCGTTGCCCTTTCCGAAAATGAGCAACGATGGGTTTGGGCGCTTGCTCGTCACTACCTTCGCGCGGGTTTGATGAGCCACGAGTCCGCGCAGTTCGAATTCGCAGCGCACTGGTTCTCGCTTCTGTCGGCAACTGAGCCATCGGCATGGCTCGAAGCGCATCTCCCCTCGCTGCACTTCCAGCGACTTCTCGTCGATGCTCTCGCGAAGGGGCCTCGCAACGCTGCAGAATGGGGCACAGGGACGGCTTCGCTTCCTCTGCAAGAGCTGACTGTTTGGGCATCACGTGAGGACGTCGCTTCGGGGGTGCGCGCGTTCGCGGCTGCCGACGCTGCCGTGTTGAGTAGCGTTGGGCCGCTCGACGTTCAGGGAGTGAAGCAGCTGTCACATCTCGTTCGGCAATCCACAAGTCTCGACGACGGCAGGCCGTTCTCATCGTGCATCGCCGAAATCGGCCGTTCGCTGTCTGACACGTGGTCCGGGCCCATCGAAGGCCCAGCTGCGCGTTGTGAACAGTACCGCGAAACGTTGCGGCGGGCAGGGACGTCGCTTCGGTCGCCGACCGTGGTCAAGCGGGCTCTCGATATGCGAATGGCGCCGTGCCCAGCTTGGGCATGGAGTGAACAACGGGTGGTGGTTACCGGACCCGCTTGTCCTCCTTGAAGCAGAGATGAGATGAGACCCACTGTCGTGGCCATCAGGTTGATTGCCGCGACAAATCAACAACATAGAGCAGCGAGCAGCGAGCAACGCCCGAACGTGGCCCCGAAAAACCTCACCCCCGATGGGGGGCATTTCCGTGCACTGGCAAGCTGATCGGCGCCCCAGAGTGAGTGCCGCGCTGCCGAGTTTCTACTGAGCACCCACGCAGCGCACAGTCTGAATCATTAGCGCCCACGCGTCTCGATGGGTCACTCCAACGTTCTTTCGTTCGAACTATCAATTGCTTTAGCGTTAGGTTAACGTTTGAGAGTCGGGTGGCCGACTCGGTGGTGATTCGTCGCCTTCGAAACCGTGCGCGTGGCGCGACACCCATTGCTTCCCAAGCTATGCATCTCAGGCGCCGAACCTCTCGCTGGGGCGCAAGTCGAGCATGGGCCTGAGTCACCACCCCGAGCTTCAATGGGCCGCGCGGTTGCGCGGACGAGTCCTGAGCGAACGCTGGACGCTGGGCTCCGTTTTGGGCATGGGCGGGTCGGCAGCGATCTTCGAAGCCGAAGACCTGAATGGGGGGCGCGTCGCGGTGAAGGTCCTGCTACCACGACTTGCGACCGATCAGCGGCGCGCCGAGCGCTTCTTGCGCGAACGAGGTGCGGCTGACCGGGTTGCCCACCCCCGGGTAGTTCGCTTCCTCGATTCGGGGCTCGAACCCGACGGTACTGTGTTTCTAGTGATGGAGCGCCTGGCAGGCGCGTCTCTTTCGAACCTAGCGCTTCGCTATGGGGGCACGTTGCCTTGGTTGATGGTCGTCGATGCGGTCGTCGGTTTGCTATCTGTGCTCGAACGAGCTCACGCTCGAGGAATCGTTCATCGCGACATCAAGGCTGCCAACCTGTTTTGGGAGATCGGCGCGGGGTTGCGCGTGCTCGACTTCGGACACGCGTGGGCATCGGACGACGCCAACGGAGCAGCGCCCGAACGTCCCGGAGACGTTGCGCGGGCACTGGTGCTCAGCGATCTCTGGTCGGTGGGAGCAACGGCCTTCTGCCTGCTCGCGGGGCGCCCCGCGTACGAAGGTGCCACGCGCAGTGAGCAGCAGGAGCTGGCTTCCGTTCGGGCGGCGCCGCTCCTCGGTGAACTGGCCCCACAGGTTCCGACGTCAGTCTGTCTCGTGATTCAGCGGGCGCTCGCCTGCGCTCCCGACGACCGATGGCAGTCGGCCGCTGACATGCGGGCGGCCTTGGAGCAAACGGTTACGGGGCAGCCGGGCGAGCCAGTGCGACCTGTCACGGACGACGAGACGATTTCGGTTACCCTCGAGGAGCCGGAGGCGGCGCAGGAAGCTCCGTCGCCGTCGGCCCCTGGAGATCACACGCGCCTCTTCAAACGCGTCTCCACGGGTCTGTCGATTGGCGTTTTGGTGGCTGTCGGCGTCTGGCTGACGCAATCGTCGATGTCGCTCGAGATGCTTTCGGCGGTTACGCAGAGTACCAACTCCGGCGCTTCCGGGGATTCGACGCCGCGAACCCAACGTGTACTTCCGGCGTGTGTCCCTACGCCCTGTCCATCGGAGGGTAACGCCTCGGTTTCCCATGCGCCTGTGATACAGACCGAGCAGGGGCGTAGTGTATCGGATGCGGGCCGTCTCGTTCAGCCTTCCACTGAGCGCCCAGCTTCTGGCCGAGGGCGCATGCACCCACCCACTGAGTGGCCGGAGAATGCCGCACCCAGCTCGCGCGCGCGGCGCGAGGCGCCGCCTTTCTGACTCCACTCTCTGTTGCGTCGAATGAGCGTTTGCGGATCGCAAGCTTCTCTCTAGCTAGATCGGCGAGCACGATTGTCGGGCGTTCTCTCGAACTCCCGTGGGTGAGGGTTCGAAGAAAGAACGCTCCCGTCGCAGTCGCGTTCTCGACTCCATTCTCTGTTACGTCGAATGAGAGTTCGCGAAGCCTTGATCCCGGATACCGAGTGGCAAGCGTTGTCGATACTGACGAAACTCGAACGCGAGGACAGGGTGGCGAGCGCCCGGGGCTTCGCTGTGTTGGTCCGCTTGAGGCGTTCAATCGGCGGCGACCGACCGAGTTTCATCAGTGCGCCACTACGACTCTTGGAGTCTGCTGGAGCGCGCTCAGCCGAGCTGCGTTGCGTCGCCATGACACGCGGGGCCGAGTACTGCGCGGGTGCTCCAGTCAAGGCGCCGCAGGGGTAAACTTGCGACATCTATGTTTTGCTCCTGCAACATTCGCGCTTCCCGCCTGGGTGTTGGTGCTGGCGTGCAGCAAAGTCGACGGGCTCCCATCAGACGGGGAACGGAGGCTCCGACTGCAGACCAGTCGCTCCAAGTCAGGTGCCGAAACGCAGGCGCTGGCATCAGCAACCGGGCAAGAGGATTCTGGACGCTTGCGTCAAGCTGCGTTTCAACGGGGGCGGCGATGGGTTTCCGAGTTCGAGTGCGGCCGTTGCCACGTGAGTGCTGCGCTTCCGGACGTCGCTGACGACAAGCACTGCGTGCGCTGTCATCAGCGGATTGCAGGCGGTGAATTCGACGCACCAGCCGCCGTCCTCGGGGACTTTCGGCGCAACATCCGCAACCTGCGTGAAGCGCCGTCTCTCGACCAGATACAGGAGCTGTTGCGGCCGCAATGGGTTCGCGCTTTTCTCGTCGCGCCGCACGATATCCGGCCTGGGCTTGGCGCGACCATGCCGCGTCTGGCGATCTCTTCTGAGGTGGCCCGTGATATCGTGAGCTACCTCTTTCGAGCCGTTGATGAACGTCCCCTCGAAGAAGCTCACCTGCGGCGCGATACCGCGCTCGTCGAGCGTGGTCGGCGGCTCTTCGTCGAGCGTCGTTGTGGTCAATGCCATGCTTTCGAGCAGCCCGCTGCTCCCGCTCCGAATGCAGACGCGCAGTTGGCCCGCGCGTGGCGCCTCGCTCCCGACCTCCGGTTTGCGCGATATCGGCTGCGATCGGACCGTGTCTCTCCCCCGAACACATCCAACTCGTGGAAAGCTGGGTCCAGCAAGGCCGACCCGAATGAGCGCGTGCCGCAGCAGAACGCTTCGTGGTTCGGACACGCGTTCGCCCGGTCCGTGACTCAGAGTCGGGGCGGCGGTCGCCGAGGGGTGTGATCGGTCCGCTCGCGCTCGTTCCCGACGAGACGTTCCCGGACCGCAGTGTTCGATGGAAACCAGTGCGGCTCGCCGGAACGTGCCCATTTGCACTCGTTGTGCGATCACCGTTCCGTTCGGGGCACCCTGGTGGCCCACTGCTCGGGCGCTCAAGTCTGGCGATCATGTTCAGTGGAAACGGGTCATCACCATCGAGAAAGCCGACCGGGTGGACCGAGCTGGCGCTGTGAGGTTGGAGGCCCATCTCGCGGAGAGCTGGAAATTTTCTGTCGTGCGTTGGAAAACTCCTGTTGCCCTTCCGCGGGCTCGCCACCAACGGCTTTGCGGAGGGAGACTGAATCTGTCGCTGGACGCGTCGTGTGTTTTCGAACATCTTGCCTACAAGCCAAGCGCTTTCGCTTGCTCACTAGTGACACCAAGGCCCCCGTGGCCGTTTCCGCACAGATCGACGAATGTGTCCAACAACACTAAATGAGCGTTCGCGATTCGCGGACGCTGATTCGATGCGACGGAGAATGGAGTCGAGATTGCGACTGCAACGGGGGCGGTTTTTCGTGCCCTCACCAAACGGGGGCCCTAAAAGCTGCCCGACGATCGTGCTCGCCAATTTAGCGCACGGTCGTCCGTCGCGACGACCGTTGGCGGCAGCCGCGATGACTCGCGAGTTCGCCTGCCTGGGCGATTGAGATCCGCTATGGAGCAACTGGGTGACCATGACCAAAGCCAAACAGGACCGACGAATCGAACGAAGCAAACGGGCGTTGACCAAGGCACTCATCGAGCTGATGGTCGAGAACGGCTACGAGGCCGCGAGCGTCGCTGACATTGCGGAACGTGCCAACGTCGGGCGCTCGACCTTCTACGCACACTACGCCGACAAGGAGGACCTGCTTCGCGAAAGCCTCCACGAACTGCGCGGGTACCTTGCGGAAGCCGGACATTCTCCGGAGGAGCCCGATGTTCACCCAGCCCTGTCATTCAGCTTGCCGATGTTGAAACACGTGAGCGAGGTCGAAGACCTGTTTCGGGCGATTGTGACCCGCCGCAGTACCGCTCAAGATCTCGTCCACGAGATGCTCGTCGAGCTCGTCGAGGAACGTCTGACCGACGGCACCCAACGTGCCTCCAAACCCAGGTTGTGCGCGCAGCACGTCGTCGGTTCGTTCCTGGCGATATGCTCGTGGTGGATGACCTCCGCCCCCGAACTGACTCCCGAACACGTCAACACGGAGTTTCGCCTGTTGGTTCAGCCTGGACTGGTATTGGAATCCAAGGACAAGAGCGAAACTTGAGCAAGTAGCTCGCAGCGTTGCGCGGTGTGGGGCGATCTCACTTTTCCGTACCAGTGGGCTCGTCACCCCCGCGCCATCCCGAAACGACCGTCACGTTGCTGCGCGAGGGTTTCACAGTTCGACTGAACAACGCGCACTGAAAACGGCATGGACCGGATTTTGTGCATTCCTTGCTGCGCCGCACGTGGTGATTCGGGGGACCGTACCTCCATGAAGCTTCGTTCTTTCTCTTTGGGTTGCTGCTTGGTTTTCTCGTTTGGTGCGCTGAATGCGTGCGGGGAATCTTCGTCGAGCGCTTCGGGCACCGACATGAAGGGAGCAGAGTCGGCGTCGGGGGACACGGATGACTCTCAGAGCGGAGAGAACCCCACAGATGGCGATGACAGCTCGAGCGACGATACCAAGGGTTCGTCCACGACGGATGATGACGATTCCGAGGGGAAGTCCGAGAACGCCGACGACGTGGGATCGCCGAATCCGGAAGAGCCCACCGACGAGTCGCCCGTCGGCGACCCCGATCCCGTCGTCGACGACGAGGATCCCGTCGCGACGTTACCTCCCGCGGACAGTGGAGACGGGGGCGCCGAACCCAGCGTCGATGCGGGCGGTGCAGAAGATGGCGGGGACCCAAAGCCTGGCCCCGAGCTGGAACCCGAAGACAATTGCACCGACATGTGTCCGGTTCCCAGAATCTGTCAGCCCTGCGGCGATGGCTGCGCTCAGCCCTACGTGCCGTGCGCCGAGGGTGGCGGGTGTGGTGAAGTGCAGTGGCTGTGCGACGAGGCGGATCCAGCAGTCGATCCCGTCAAGCCCGGCCCCAAGCCGGTGGACGGCGAATGCCCGGCCTCTTGCCCCGTTCCGGCGTTGTGCAAGTTGTGCGACGACGGCAACTGTGCGAGCGCATCGATCACCTGCAACGATGATGGGAGCTGTGGCGCTATCGATTGGGTTTGTTCCGACGCTTCCACGAACCCGGGCCCCAAGCTGGAGTGCAGGTCCGCAGCGGACTGCCCGCAAATCTTGGCCGTGTGCAAAGAATGTCCAGATGGAGGTTTCGCTTGCCCATCCGTAGAGTGCGTCGACAACGCTTGCGTGACGGTCAACAGCGAGTGCACAGCCGACTACGATCCCTGCGCGGGTAAGGCCAACGGTGACAACTGCACGTTGTGCGCTCCCAACGACGGCGACTGTCTGGAAACCGACGAGATCAAGACTTGCCAGGACGGCAGGTGCTCTTCTGCGGTCATCAGTGCGCAGTGAACATCAGTGCGTAGTGATCGCAGGTGTGCACCATCGTCAGCGATGACGGGGACGATGACCCATGATGTGCCCGCGGCCGCCATGTGCAGCCGGGGCACGTCATGAGTAGTATTGAGAGCTGAGTGGCTCTTACTGGGCCGTTACTACGAAACGCTCGGAGGGCAGCTTCTGTTGCAGGTCTGGTTGGTAGTACGCGTAGATGACCGAAGCGGGGGCTCGAGCGTCGAGCGCCAGGCTCGGTGTCATGCGGAAGGTGAGCGCGCGCGCCTCGCCTGCGGCCAGACCCATCAAGTATAGCGTGACGTCGTCCGCGCCGACCTCGTAGCGTGAGATCATACGCGAATTGACCAGGTTCTGCAGGTCCTGCTGGTCGGGAGCGAAACCCGGCGCGCGACCGACGCGCACCATGACTTGATCGCGGCTGCCCTCTGCGTCGTTGTTGCGCGCGACTGCTTGGACCTGGATTGGGGAGCCGAGTGTCGTCTGTTGCGTGTCGTAGGTGACGTCGAGTGAAAGCGGACCTTCCGGTTCCGTCATCGTGGGCAGGTACACGCGACGGGTCACTTGGTAGTTCACTTCGCCCTCGCCGTCGAAAGCGAGGTCGACTTGGTTGTCTCCAGTGACCGCGAACTCGCTCAGGTCGACGGTCTTGAACACGTCCTTCTGTGTTGGGTCGACGTCGAAGACCGCGGCTTCAGCTCCGTTGACGGTGACGGTCAGGGTTCCCGAGGCGTCTACCCCATCAGGTTGGACGCTTGCGGACAGGGCACGCAAGGCGTTCATGGTCGTTTGGGTATTGTACCAGGTTCCGAGGCTGTCCTTGCTGGCGACGATGTGGCGTACGGCGCCGTCAGTGCTTCCTGCATAGCCTCCGTCGTGAAGTAGCCCGTACGCAACGAGGGACGTCAGTTCGATGGTGGCAGGGTTGCCGGAATTGCCGGTCCAAGATGGCGCCGTGCTGCGCCAAACGATCTGTCCATCATCGATGGACTCACCGAGCGCATCGAGCGCGTCGAGCGCGTCCTTGGTAGTCGCTTGGTCGGGGGCTCCGAAGCTCAGCGCGTTGCCGACCAGGGCGGCGGCGTAGACGTCGTCCTCGGCAGAGCTGCCGGCCAGCCACGATGATGCGCGGCCCACCGCTTCCGGGGCCCAACCAGTGTGCGCGAGTGCCCAGCTGATGAACGCGGTGGTGCGTACCGTGCTCGTTCCGAGTACCTCGTTGCCTGCGTGCAGGGCATCACCCGACTCCCAACTGCCGTCGCTCGCCTGCTGTGCGAGCAGCCAATTGAGCGTGCGGTCGCGCACGGCGGTGTCGATCTCGATCAGGCTTTCCAGATCTTTGAGATGCCACAGCATGATCGCCGACAGAATGCGGTTACCAGGGTCGCTGTCCCCCCACCAGTTGTAGCCGCCGGTCGGGCTTTCGAACGTGAGCAGGCGTTGATACCCGCGCGTGATGAGCGCCAGGGTTTCTTCTCGCTTTTCACCTGTGAGTTGCCCCGTCTGCTCCAACAAGCGGGCGACGATGGTGTTGGGCCATGCCGTGGATGTCGTCTGTTCGAAGCAACCGTTGGGTTCGCGTAGCATGCTGTCCACGCCTTTGGCTGCATCGGCAGCGAAGCCGGGCGTCAATGTCAGGTACAACGACGTTCCGCCTTCGATGGCATCTTCAGGAATGTCCAACGTATGAACGACGCCGTCCTGACCGAGCGTCCCCGATGCCGTTGCGTCGTCGGGTGTGCCGTCGGGTTCGACGTTGACTGCACGACGGAGTGCGTCGCTGGTATCTCCGGCGCTGCCCAGCAGTGTGACCGTCTGCGTGCCCGCGCGAGCGACGTTGACCTGAAACTTCACCGAGCGCACTTCGCTGGGGCCGAGCGATACGCGTTGTGTCGACTCGCCGGTCACCTCGAGCCAGGTGCCTGCGTCCAGGGTCACCTCGACTTCGGTCTCTTCGTTCAGGTAGTTGTACACGATCACTGGCAGCTCGAGTTGATCGCCCTGAGTGAGATTGGTCGGCATGTCGAAGTCGACGAAGAACGATTGAAAGGTGCGAAACGACGCCCGACCAGAGCCGAGCTTGCCATCCGGTGCCGATCCTTCGGCGCTCGCGCGCCAGATGTTGATGGAGTGAGCGACGCCAAAGCGCACGCTGGCGCGACCGTCGGCATCCGTGATCAGGGTCGGATTCGAGTAGACCGTTTCACGGAAGTCCGAGCGGACGGAGACCCCCTGCGGCTCGCTCGGGGCTGTGGGGCCGCTTGGTCCGATGACGGGAGCACCGGTGGCGGCCACAGGACCCGCCGCGGCCATGGGCGGTGCGTCCAATGCAAAGTCCCCCGTCGCGCCTTGGTTTTCGGCGAAACCTCCCGCGGGATTGATAGCGACGCCGGCTCCCGTGGGGCCAGTCGCTCCCGGGGTGCGGGGCGGGCTCGGAAGGAAGGCAACCACCTGGGCCGTCGCGTCGTCATCCGTGCCCTCGAGCTCGTCTGGTCCGAAGGACGTGAGTGTCAGCAACTGCGACGACGAATTGAGCATGACTTGGTACTTCTGCCCAAAAGGATCGCGCAGGCGATTGGCCATGGTTTCGACGGCCTCGAACCACTCGTCCGCGTCGAACTTGGTCCCGTCGAACCCAGGGCGCAGCGTCTGCACGACGTAGTTGGCGTCGGCCTGAACTTTGACTTGCATCGAGTTTCGGACGAGTGGCAGCTCCGTGGCGTACGAGTCGAAGTCGAAGCGAAAGCTGGATGTCGCCCCGGCGCCGGTCATGGCTTCGTTCAGCGCGGCTTTCGAGAACAGGGCGCGGGCCAGCAGGTCTCGTTCGTTGGATGGCGCCATGTTCAGCACGTCTTGTCCCGTCACACCCAGTACGTTGACTTGTGGTGGCAGAGATACGCCCTCGAGAGCGAAGCTCGATTCGAGGGTCGCCTTGGGCTCTCCACCCAGCGCGAACGACGACTCATTCACCACGTTGAGTCCAATTGATGCCACCTGAGGGTTACCCTCCGCGTCGGTCACCTCGACGGCCAATTCGACCTCCTCGCCAGGCAGGACGCTGTCCGAGCTCGGTAGCAGGTTCACCTTGAGCCGCTGGTCGGACTCGATCAGTAGCCGCGTCGAGGCCAGTAGAAGCTGTCCGGCGTCGTTTCGCGCCTGGACTTCGGCGGTCAGTAGGCCTCCCATCGCTCCGGCGATCGGGAGGTTGACCTGCCCCTTGCCGTTCTTCAATTCCACGTCGACGCTGGCGACACCCGCCACACCACGAAACAGATCGACGTGAGCGCGATCCATGTCATCAGCACCGTATATGAACAGCGTGGCCTCGTCCCCGCGTGCGTACAGGGCGCGGTCGGGACGGATCGAGAAGGCGGGCGCGTCGGTCGCGCCGAGCACCAGCTGGGTTTTGCCGATACGACCTGCGCCATCTTCGGCCTGAACACGTAGGTTCATTGCGCCTTGAGGCTCGAATTCGACCGCGGCGATACCGGTCGAGTTCGTCGTCAGCTGAAGTGCGTCGGCGGTGACGCCTTGCAGCGTCACGTCCGAGACGATCGGGCGACCCAACGGATCGCTCACCAGCACCAGCAAGCGGTTGTCGATGCCCACCGCCACCGGCTCGTGTTCGGGGAAGACCGACACCACCACCGGCGCTTTGGCGATCATCGAGGCGGCCGTTCCCAACTGCTGTTGCCCTGCAGTGTCGGTGACTTGCGCCGTCAGCGTGATCGACGCATCTTGCCCGAGCTGCTCTGGCGTTGGGAATTCGAAGGCGAACGCGCCCCCCTCGTCGGTCTTGCCGCTGATTGGGGCGGAGCCGGGCAAGCTCGGCGTTACCAGGACGTCCGCGTTGGCTACCGGTTCGCCAAAGGAGTAGCGGGCTTCGATCCGGCCCGTCAGCGCCTCGCCTACGAGCACGTAGGGTGCATCCGGCAAGACGTCGACCTGCATCTTCGGGAGGATGTATCGGCGTACCGGCAGTGACAGCGATTGCGTGCTCCCAGCGAGTGCGACGCTCAATGTCCAAGTGCCTTCGTTGACCCGCACGTCCGTCGGCACGGTGACGGAAGCCGCGCCGAACTCGTCGGTCTTGACGGAGCGCTTGAACACCTTGAGGCGCTTGCCGTCGTAGGCTTCGAACACGGCTTCCTCGTCGACGAGGGGCTCGTGCTCAGGGCCGTCCAAGGCCAAGACGCGCAGCTCGATGTCTTGGCCGGGCTTGTAGATCGTCTTGTCCGAACTGAGGTGCAGGCGCTTTTCGCTAGTGTTCACGGTGACGTTCATCGCCGTCCACACCTGACCCTCTTCGTGCAGCACCTCGATTCTCACCTGGCCGTTGAACACGTCGTCAGGGAGGGCGAGCTGCTCGACCAACTCGCCGAACTCGTTGCTCAACCCCTCGAACAACTCGAGTGGAGTCTCGTCTTCCTCGGTGGGGTTCAACGTCGCGCGAACGACAGCCTCCTCGATTGGGCTTTGCGTTTCGCGATTGAGCACCAGCACCCGAACCGGCGAGCCTTCGCCTTGATTGAGCTGCGTTGGGCCGCGCAGTTGAACCTCGAGTGGGCCGAGTGCAGCATACAGGCTTCGCTTGCCGACGAGCGTCTCGGCATCGCCGTCGGTATCGACCATCCAATCCAACACCAACGTGGCGGTTTGCCCGCGCACCCACTGCATTGGCAGATCGCGGATCGTCACGGTGTGGACCTCGTCCGCCTCGCTCTGCTCGAAGGCGATGCGCCGCTTGCCGATCTCGACCGGCATTGCAGTCGACGCATTCATCAACGCGATTTCGATGTCGCCACCGAGCTCTCCCTTGCCTTTGCGATGGAGCGGGACACGCACTTCCAGGTCGTCTCCGACGAACGCGGCCCGAAGCTGTCGTTCGTCGAGTTCGGCCACAGCGCTCTCGACCACCTCTTCGGGAGCCTCGGGGATTTCGATGAGCTCAGGCGGACCGGCTGGGGGGGGATTCTTGGAATCTCCTTCACCGTTGCGCTCTGAATTGCCAGAACCACACGCGACGGCGGCGAGGCAGAGCAGGACGAGCACGACTCGTCGTATCGACGCTGACAAGGCCGCCAGGGGCGACGGGAGGGCAGGGCTGGGGCGTGACATGCCCCATCGTCAATTCAAGCACCGTGCCACCGTTTCGAGATGGGATTCCTTCCGTACTTCAGCGTGTTGCGCCGGCGCGATCCAACTGATCTGGGGAGGCTATCGGCACAGATTAACAGAATGTGGCACAAGGTGACACGCGAGGCGGACCCGAGGCGGCGCCTGCAGTGTCCCGTCGTCGCGGTGCCCGTCCGGGTGCTTGCCGTCGGGCACTGCGCCGAGTCTCAGTAACCGCTTGGCGGGCTGTCGTCCTCGCAGCGATCGTCGTTGCAAGCGAGACCGACCTTGCAGGACTCGTCGTCGACGCACGGGTCACCGACGTTGCCGAGAGCGCCATCTTCCAGTGCCGGAGGGGTTTGGCAGGTGTGTTCTTCCGTGTCGCAGGCGAGACCCTCTTTGCAGGAAGTGTCGTCGGTACAGGTTTCGCCGACGTCGCCGAGCGCGTCATCTTCCAGTGCCGGAGGGGATTGGCAGGTGAGTTCTTCCGTGTCGCAGGCGAGACCCTCTTTGCAGGAAGTGTCGTCGGTACAGGTTTCACCGACGTCGCCGAGCGCGTCATCTTCCAG
>QJWJ01000024.1 GCA_003235365.1 Deltaproteobacteria bacterium | reverse complement strand
GAGAAGGGTCCTTTCGCGAAGTGGACTCGAGCAAAGTAGACCGGTTGCAACGCTTGGCGGCGATGCTCTCGGAACAGGGCATTTACTTGTCCCTTTCGATTTACTTTCCGGTTTGGCTCAGACTCGCACACGACGCCGAGTTTCCCGGATACGAGGGCAAACAGCCGTTCGCGCTGTCCTACTTCAGCGAAGCGTTCCGAGACGTGATGAAGGAGTGGTGGCGCGCGGTGTTACTGACACCGAGCCCTTACACGGGGCTGCCGCTTGCCCGGGATCCGACGTTGGCCTTGCTTGAATTGGTGAACGAGGACTCGACTTTCTTCGGGACGTTCAAACCGTATCGCGTCATCCCCGAAACGACGACGCACGAGGTCGAGGCGCAATTCGGTGCGTGGCTGTCTGTCAGGTACGGTAGCGTTTCGAAGGCGTTGGAGGTGTGGAGCTCACCGCGAATCAAAGGGGATGAGCCGGAAGTGGGGCGTGTCGGTTTGCTTCCCTTGTGGAACGTCGCGCACGACGGCAGCACGCGCGCGCGGGATACGGCAGAGTTCTTGGCCCGGTCCATGCGCGACGCCTACGCGGACATGCACGACTTCCTGCGACGTGCGCTGGGTGCGCACGCGCTGACCATTTGCTCCAATTGGACTACCGTCGATGAACTCGTCTTGGGCCCGCTCGACAACTGGGCCAATTCGGTTTGCGACGTCATGGACCGGCATGGTTATTTTGCGGGGCCACATCTCGGAGACTCCGCGGCACATACCGTTCGCGCGGGGCAGCAATACGACGACAGCTCGATGCTCCAATGGGCGGGCCGCAACAATGGTGCTGCACCGCCGACATCGGTGTTGCCGTTCATCGAGCCGAGGGTCAATGGCAGACCCCACGTCGTCAGTGAGCTCGGCTGGTCCTGGCCCAACAGGTTTCGCGCGGAAGGTCCCCTGCTCGTGGCGGCGTACGGGAGCCTGCACGACGTCGACGGTCTCATGTGGTTTGCGAGCGGTGCCGTCGGATGGGCCCAATCGCTCGGTAAGTTCGAGGTTTCCGACCTGGCGATAATGGGTCAGTTCCCGGCGGCCGCGGCAATCTATCGCCAAGGCTTGGTTCGGGGCGCCGAACCGGTGGTGGATGTGACGCTGTCGGAAGGCTCGCTATTCGCGCTTCGAGGTGTCCCGCTCGCGGCTCAAACAGGACTCGACGCGCTTCGCGCACCTGGAGCACAGGAGCGACGAGGCAATTCTCGCGACGCGATTGCCACGCTACTCCGTGGTCCCGTGAACGAACGGCTCGGGGAAGGGGCGGACGCGCTAGAAGACGAGGCGCGGCAAAGCGGAGTCGGTGCCGCGGTTGTGGGGAGCCACACCGGAGAACTGACGTGGGACGCTGACAAAGGCTTGGTAACGCTCGTTGCCCCGCGTGCGAATGCAGCGGTCGGCTTCGTGGGGTCGGCAAGCGGGATGACTCTTCCCGCGATCGACGTCACACTGGAGAACGACTACGCCAGCGTGGCTCTGGTCTCGTTGGACGGGGAACCCTTGAGCCGTTCCAAGTCGATGTTGCTTCAGGTGGTTACGGAAGTGAGCAACGCCGGTTTCGAGGCTGCCGGACACGGTGTGCGGCGCATAGCCGCCGCTGGTGGCCCCCCCGTCCTGCTGCGCTCGATTCGAGGGCACGTGCGGCTGCATGGTCACGAAGGTCAAGAGTTGACCGTCACTGCTCTGGATGGAAACGGCCAGGCGACACGATCGTTGCACTCGCCGCGGCCTGGCGCCGGGTTGCCGTTACTTCCGGACGTGACCCACTACGTTCTGACGTTGCGATGAGTCGTTGGTGCCTTGGCGACCGGACTGGGCATCGGCTAGGGTCTGAGGGTGATGAAGTATCGGCGCGTCGGTCGCGGTGAATTGGAAGTGAGCGTGATCGGTCTGGGGGGGTGGCGAACCCTCGGCGACAAGTTGACGGAGCAGGAGAGCCTGGCTCTGCTCGACGCCGCCCTGAGTGCGGGTATCAACCTGTTCGACCTCGCCAACGTTTATGCCGGAGGCGCGGCAGAGGCGGTCGTTGGACGTTGGCTGCAGCGCCAGTCGCGCGATCGGGTCATCGTGACGAGCAAGGTATTCTGGCCCATGGGGCCAAGTCCGGACGATCGAGGCCTGGGCCGCCGTCACATATTCGCCGCGGTCGACGCCACGTTGCGGCGCTTGCAGACCGACTACGTCGATCTCTACTTCTGCCATCGCGAGGACCCCAAGACCCCATTGTTGGAGACAATCACCGCGATGAGCGACCTCGTTCGCGAAGGTAAGATTCGTCACTGGGGAACCAGCATGTGGCGACCGAAAACACTCGTACGCGCGCAGCTCATTGCCCGCTCGCATCGATTGGTACCCCCGATTGCCGAGCAGCCGAGCTACAACCTGCTGGAGCGGTGGGTCGAACGCTTCGTCGTGCCGACATGCCGTGTCAGCGGCATGGGGATCTTCCCCTACAGCCCCTTGGCCGAAGGTTTGTTGACCGGCAAGTACAGCGGGTCGGTGCCAGCGGGGTCCCGGGCATCCGAAGTGGCTTTCTTGAAAGCGCAGCTCGACGGGGCGAAGGGAGCCGCCGCTCGACAATTCGCCCGGATAGCTTCGGACATGGGCGTACCGCCTTCCGCGTTGGCATTGGCGTGGCTGTTGCAACGACCCGGTGTCACGAGTGTTCTCATGGGTGCGTCATCCGTTCTGCAGCTGCACCAAAACCTAGCGGCGGCGACGCTCGAGATCCCGGTTACCGTCACTAAACAACTCGATGCGATCAGCGTCGCCCGTTGAATGGACCCGCTGGTCGACTGACATTGAGAGGGCTGTAGGTCGACGTTGATCTGTATGCGAAGATTGGAGAAGGACGGTTTGCCGCGCGCCGTTCCAGTCGAGTTGCGGCGCTGAGAACACGTCTCTTGTTGGTAGGCTCCACGTGACCTTCAACTCACTCGAATTCGCTGCGCTGATGGCCGTGGTCCTGCTGCTGGGCTGGTCGCGGCGGCTCGTCCTGCAGAATGCCGCCTTGCTGGCGGCGAGCTACTTCTTCTATGGTTATTGGGACATTCGGTTCTTGGCGTTGGTTTGTGTCTCGACGTACGTGGACTTTGTCAGTGCGCAACTCATCGCGGATGCGCGCGCCTTGGGGAGAAGGCTGTGGCTTGCGAACGCATACGTGGTCGGCTGTGTGACCGCTTTTGCGACGCTGGCGCCGAGCTTTACCGCTGTCGTTGCCAGGGCGGCCTCGCAGGACTGGACCGCGTCTCGGGTGGGTCCACTTCTGCTGACCATTTTGCTGGTGGCGGTCGTCACCGTGTGTGTTCGCGTTGCGCCGAAGTGGCCCGAAGCGCGACGCAAGCGCGTGTTCTTGGGGTTCAGCCTTGCCGCGAACCTGGGCCTGCTGGCGCTGTTCAAGTACCTCAACTTCTTCATCGACAGCGGAGCTGCGTTGCTGTCACAGCTCGGGATGAATGTGACGTCGGAGCGTTTGTCCCTCGTGCTGCCGGTTGGGCTCTCGTTCTACACTTTTCAGACACTCAGCTACACAATCGACGTCTATCGCGGCGAACTGGCACCCACCCGAAGTCTGCTGAACTTCTGCGTGTTCGTGGCTTACTTCCCTCAACTCGTCGCAGGTCCCATCGTGCGCGCTGGATCGCTGCTACCGCAGTTGGAGCGGAGTCGTTCGTTTGCGTGGGGGAACCTGGCGAGGGGTGCTCCACTGGTGCTCGTTGGATTGATGAAGAAGATGGCGCTCGCCGACGCCGTGGCGCCGTGTGTCGACGCCGTCTTCTCTGCGCCGGGCGCGACTTCGAGTGTGAACGTCGTCACCGCGACGGTGCTCTTCGCGATTCAGATTGTCTGTGACTTCTCCGGATACTCGGATGTCGCCCGCGGCACTTCCCGCATGTTGGGCGTCGAATTGCCCGTGAACTTCGAGCTTCCGTACCTGGCGCGCAACCCACAAGAGTTTTGGCAGCGGTGGCACATCTCGTTGTCCACGTGGCTCAGAGATTATCTGTACATTCCACTTGGCGGAAACCGCGCGGGCGCAGGCAAGGCGTATCGAAACGCCATGATAACGATGCTTCTCGGTGGGCTGTGGCACGGAGCTGCGTGGCATTTCGTCGCCTGGGGGGCATTTCACGGAGGCGCGATAGGCGTCCATCGCTGGGTCCAACCGTTCCTGAAGCGCATCACGTTCCTGCGGACGCGCCTCGGCCGCCTCGGTTCGACGTCGGTGTTCTTCGCCGTCACGTGCTACGGCTGGTTGCTGTTTCGAGCACGAAGCCTGAGTGACGTGGGGGTTCTCACGCGAGCCGTCGTCGAGTTCCCGATTCATCCCGGCCAGTTCACGTTGCAACGACCCGCGGCAGCGTTCTTTCTCGCGCTGCCCGTCCTTGGGGCGTTCTTGTGGCTCCGGTCGTCGGTTGCTGAGAAGCTCTGGCGATTCGCAGTCGTGCGGGGAGCTACGTACGCGTCGATGGTTCTCGCCATACTCATCGCAGCAGGTCAAGATGCACCACCCGACTTCATCTACTTTCAGTTCTGAAGAAGAACGCCAACCGGGCGGGCCGTCACCTCTCGCGGTTGGCGCGTGGTCCGTGGTGTTCGTTGTCCTCGCGGATCTGCTGCTTGGAATGGTGTGCCGCTACCCGACGGACCCGGTGGTTGAGCCGCCCGGGAGCATTGCACGGATGCTGGAGATAGGTCGGTCCACCAGCGGGAAGTTTCGCGCCATGGTGGGTGCGCACACTGAACCTTGGTACCTGAAAGGCAACTGGATTGGTTCCGCTGAGCTCGACGTTCGCGATGGTCCCGGCCCAGTCCGAGCCGCCTTCTTCGGGAATTCGTTCATGGCCAGGTTGGTAGGGCAGGCGAAGGATTTGGCCTCCGATGCTCGCATCACCTCGTGCATCGGAACCTTCTCCCCCCCGAGCCAAGCTCTGGGATGCTTCCAGAAGTTGCGCGGCGAGATTAATGAAGACGTCGTTGTCCTCGGCGTGCTCGCATCGACCTGGCCGATGGCAAGATCATTCTCGAACTCCACCTACGCCTTCACCAATCCTGAAGCCTATACGTATCCAGTGTACACGATTGGCGGCGACGGGTTGCGGGCGCACTACCCCCTGGTAGCGACGAAGCAGGATCTGGCGCGCCGATTTGTCGAGCCCGAATTCGACCGGGCCTGGCGAGAGCAACTGGCTGAGTACGATGGAGCCTACGAATCGTTCCTCTACGACGAGTCCCCTCTCGACTCATCTGTCGTTGGACGTCTGTTTCGTCGCGCTTACGCGGTCCGCGTGCGCCGGGGCACCGAGGCGCAGTACGCTGGCCCCCAGAGCTTCGACCCGTTGTGGCGCTCACTTCTGGAGGAGTTTGCCGACGAGGTCAGGGCAGACGGTAGAAGACCCTTCGTGGTCCTGTTTCAAGATTTCGGATACGGAGCGGACCTGAACGAGGCTTTGGGGCCCACACTGGACAGAAAAGGAGTAGTCTACGTGTCCAGTCACGAGCTTTTCTCCGCCGACGACCCGAAGTCCTTTGGGGAGGATCGGCACTACCGTCCCGATCTCGATCGCAGGCTCGGCCAGGAAGTGCTTAAGCGAATCGCCCTCCCGGTCGCCAGCGTCCCCACGCACTGACCGAGGTGGCTGTTTCTAGACCGAGCGCCAGCATTGCTCGACCTCTGTCTTCTGCCAGCCGTCCGCTCAGCCGAGGCCGCTACGCAAGGACCTACTTGTCCGTGAGCTCGCCGATGGCATCCGCGATCGAGCTTACCGTCCGAAAGACGTCTCTCGTCAGCAACGAGTCCGGAAACTCGACTCCGAATTCGTCTTCGAGCGCAAGCATCACATGCACGCTGGCATGCGAGCTCATTCCCGCTTCGTACAAATCAGAATCGTTCCGGAGTTCGCTCTCCCCGATCCCCAGCTTGGCGTGTTGCAGGACTAGCGTCCGAACCGTCTCAATCATAATCGTAACCGCGCTATTCGATGATGCCGCAGTCGAAGTTTTGCTGCGGGTATGCTAGCTGGCGACGTATCCCATGTCCAACCTGATTCTGTCCACGGGGCGTGCGATTGGCACGGCCGTCGTCAGATGGGGTCGTCGGTCCGAGGCGCCGACGTCGCCCGTTCTGCCCAGTGTGGGACCACTTCGAATGTGTGGAAGTCATGGCCATTAGCGATTCATCCAACTCCACCCACCCTGTTCTGAAGGAGCCCGCCGGCGCGGACCAGGCCACCGAAGACGACCCTCCGCCAATGCGGCTCGCTGACCTTCTGCGCGAGGATCTTTCCACGCACGATGACCACCTGCTCGAGCCGGGATTTCTCGCCGTTGCGGTCCACCGACTGGGGCGCGCGGCGCGTTGTATAGAGCCGGGGCTCAAACGCGCCGCCGCGGTTGGCGCCTGCCGTGCGGCGGCCACGACGGTCGATTGGGTTTTCGGCATTCAAGTGCCGCTGTCTGTCGACCTGGGGAGGCGCGTCAGGATCTGGCACCACGGCTGCATGGTGTTGAATGCCAGGTCGATTGGCGACGACGTCCACCTGCGCCACAGCACCACGTTGGGGCCGCGGTTCGGCGCGGGCGCACAGACGGGAGATCTACCGGTGATCCACGATGGCGCCGACATCGGCTCTGGGGCATGCGTCTTGGGCGGGGTGTCGGTCGGAGAGAAGGCTGTGGTTGGAGCGAACACGGTCGTACTCAGAGACGTGCCCGGGGGCGCGACGGTATTAGGGGTGCCGGCGCGAGTCATGCCAACATGACCCGCGAGGACATTCTTCGCGAGCGGCAATCGTCGCCCACGCCGATGCAACGCGGTGACAAGAACCGCAATCCTGCAGACGTCGGCTTCGTCGACTTGCTTCGAGAGGACCTGCGGACGCATGAGGGCAACTGGACGGCACCGGGGTTTATCGCGCTGGCGGTGCATCGCTTCGGAAATTGGCGAATGGGTTTTCCCAAGGCAGTTCGTGCACCCATGACGATTGCCTATCGCGCCGCCCACGCGGCGACGATGGTGCTGTGGGGCATCGACCTTCCGTACACGTCTCAGATTGGTCGCCGCTTTCGCATCCAACACCACGGGGCTGTCTTCATCGGGGCCTGGTGGATTGGCGATGACGTGACCGTGCGTCACAACGCGACCGTTGGGCTCGTACGACGAGGGACGAATCGCTCGCCGGTCATCGGGCACCGCGTCGAACTGGGTCCGGGCGCGTGCGTGGTGGGAGACATCGTGGTTGGTGACGATTGTATCGTCGGTCCAAACACCGTGTTGGCCACAGACCTTCCCGAGGGGACGGCGGCTCTCGGAAACCCTGCCCGCCAGGTCGACAAGAAGGTGTTGGTCGGCGGGTGAACGCCATGGACCGGTGTAGCTGGGACTCCGAAGCCATCCGCGTTGGCCCTGCCGGGCTTGGCGTTCCCGTCGTGATTTTGCTTCACGGTTTCGCAATGACGCCCCAAGACCTCGCGCCGTTCGCACGAGCCGCTGGGGGGAGCGCCGCGTTCGTCTTTCCGCGTGGGGGAGTCGAGGTTCCCGCTGGGGTATTGGGGCGACGCGAAGCCGCACGCACTTGGTGGCCCGTAGATCTCGAGAAGCGGGCAGCGTCGCTGGCCCACGGGCCGCGGGACCTTTCGGCTCATAGCCCGAGTGGTGTCGAAGCAGCCCGCGATCGCTTGCGCCACGTCGTCGACGGGGTGCGCGCGGCGCTCGTCCCTTCGAAGCTCTTGGTTGGCGGGTTCTCCCAAGGCGCGATGCTCGCGTTGGACTGGCTGCTCGAGGACGGGCCGAAGATCGATGGCCTGATCCTGCTATCGGGCGCCCGAATCCGTGCAGACCGCTGGGCTCCGCTGATGACCCGAGTGACTGGAATGAGGGTGTACCAGAGCCACGGCAAAGCCGATCCAGATCTGAGCTTCGATGCGGCGGTACGTCTGCGCGATCAACTCGTGGAGAGTGGCGCGACTGTCGACTGGCACGAGTTCGCTGGAGGACACGAGACGCCACTCCTGGTTTGGCGCACGCTCAAGCGATTCGTGGCGAGTGTTACTAATCCTGCTCAATCAGACGCGTGAAAGACCGGTCCCACCGTCGGTCTATCGTCAGGGTCGAGTAACGGACCGCGAGAGGCACCGCGCGAAAATCGCGCGCCGGGTTCTCCTCGGAACGGACCTCGATTCGCTGCCCTGGTTGTTCTCCCACGGACGAGCAGACGGAGCCGATAGGTAAGCGCATCGTACCGAAACGCTGACCGCGTATCTGTTGCGCGCGACCCTTTCACTCCGCCGCAGCACTGATATAGACTCCGACTGCGCGCGTTTGCGCATCACCTGGGAGCCGAATGTGAAATCGAGCGATAACTCCACCGAAGCAATGTTGGCCACAGTTGCCCAGATCGGGCGAGAGGTCGCGGCGAAACACGCTGACGACGTCGACCGTGCAGCCCGATTCCCAGCAGAGGCCTTTGCGGCTTTGAGGGAGGCCAAGGTGTTGTCGGCTGCGGTGACGAAGGAATTGGGTGGAGCTGGCTTGGGTGTCGTTCCGCTATCGAGGATGTGCTTCCTGCTGGGGCATCATTGTTCCGCGACGGGCATGATTCTGGCGATGCACCACATCCAGGTTGCCAGTATCGCTCAACACACGGGTGGCTCCCCACAGATAGAAGACTACCTCAGGCGGGTTGTGAGTGAACAACGTCTCATCGCTTCGGCTACCAGTGAGGTTGGGCCGAGTGGTGACCTGCGCCAAAGCATCGCAGCGGTCGAGAAGACGGCCGACGGGTTCACGTTGACCAAACGAGCCACGACGATCTCCTACGGGGCGCACGCCGACGACCTGTTGATTTCGGCACGTCGGAATTCGGAAGCGAGGCCCAACGATCAGGTTCTGGCCTTGGCGTTGAAGGGCCAATTCCAGCTCCAAGAACCCGGTGTCTGGGATACGCTGGGCATGCGCGGTACGTGCAGCCCGGGAGCGGTCATCAAGACCTCGGGACAGGCGTGGCAGGTGCTAACGGTACCGTTTGGCGAGATCGCTCCTCGGACCATGGTGCCGTACTCTCATTTACTTTGGGGCGGACTTTGGCTGGGTATGGCCACCGAGGCCGTCCGCCGGACGCGTGCATTGGCTCGGGCGAAGGCGCGTAAGACGCCGGGGCAGCTACCTGCGACTGCCCAACACTTGTCTCAGCTCGTCGCGAAGCTGCAAACGATGCAGAGCGAAATCGATGCTGCCGCCCTGCGCTACGCGGCGCTGTGCGAGGAGCGCGACTTCGCGACGCTGGACAATGTTGGCTATGCGATTGAGATGAACAACTTGAAGCTGACAGCCTCGGAGCGCGTCGCCGACATCTGTGCGGACGCGATGAGGCTGAGCGGCATCGCCGCCTACGTGAATTGGGGTGACTACAGTTGCGCGAGGTTGCTGCGCGATGCGCATTCGGCGGCGATCATGATCAACAACTATCGCCTGCGAGAAATGAACGCGGCGTGGTTGATGGTGCACAAGGGCGAGTGAGCGCGGTCGTCAGAGGTCTGTCTGTATTAGGTTGCTACCATGGAAGAAATCTACAAGGCGTTCGCCAACGAGTTGATCGACGCGGGGCTGTTGATCCGTACCGCCATCCAAGGCGTCTACGGTCGCTCCGCCGCGTTTGAAAGCGTCGCGCGGGGTGTCGACCGAATCGTCGCAGCTGAGGCCATTTCCAACGGCGCGCAGGAGCGTTCCTTTCCGCCGGTCCTGCCTCGGGAAACGTTACGCCGCACGGGCTACATGGGGAACTTTCCCCATCTCTGCGGGTCGGTTCACAGCTTCGAAGGCACCGAGCGGCAGCACCCGGAGCTGCTCGAAGCCGTCGAGAAGGGTGAAAACTGGACTCCTTGGCTCACGCAGACCGACATGTGTCTTTGTCCCGCTGCGTGCTACCCGCTGTATCCTACGTTGGTGGGGACGATTCCCGAACAAGGGCACCACGTGAGCCTCTGGTCCTACGTGTTCCGTCACGAGCCGTCACACGACCCTGCTCGGCAACAGATGTTTCGCATGCGTGAGGATATCCGTGTCGGCACTCCTGAACAAGTCCAGCAATGGCGCAGCCGATGGATGGATCGAGGGCAAGAGATCCTGACCGATCTCGGTTTGGCGGCGACGCTCGATGTCGCCAACGACCCATTTTTCGGTCGCGGCGGCAAGCTGATGGGCAAGAGCCAGCGGGAGCAAGAGTTCAAGTTCGAGATCTTCTGCCCAGTTGCCAGCGAAGAGAAGCAGACCGCGGTCGCTTCGTTCAACTATCATCAGAATCACTTCACGCACACGTTCGGGATCTTCCTGCCGTCGGGGGAAGAGGCTCACACGGCATGCATCGGTTTTGGATTGGAGCGAGTGACGCTGGCATTGTTCAAGCGACACGGCCTCGACCCGAGCACCTGGCCCAGCGAGGTACGCGCGAGGTTGTGGCCGTGATACGGCTAGATGCACTGACTCCCGACAAGCACCAACTCCATGGGTTGCACAAAGGGGAAACTGATTGGGCGGAAACGAACTGCTACATCGATCTCTGGATTGAACTGTTGACCGCGCTCAAGGTCGAACCCCTTGCTTGCCTAGGATTCACGCTGTGTAGCGATTTCGAGGGCGACCAATGGACCTTCTTCAAGCCGCACCATGCAAATCTTCGACGACTGTATGGCCTGCAGGTGGAAGAATTGAGCTTGTGGTGTTCCGTGCTCGAACATTGCGTCGAGCACGTAGCGTTGGGTCGAATTCCACTCGTCGAGGCCGACAGCTACTATCTACCTGATACTCGAGCGACGGACTATCGAACGAACCACGTCAAGACGACCATTGCACCGACCTATATCGATGCGTCAGCGCGCGAGCTGCGGTACTTCCACAACGCTGGGTTCTTTTCGTTGAGTGGCGAAGACTTCGATGGTCTGTTTCGCTTCGAAGGGCGTGACGGTCGTGCTGACGACGTGTCGAGTGGGAAGGCGCGTTGGCTCCCTCCCTACTGTGAGATCGTCAAACTCGAGCGTCTGGCGCGCCGCTCCAAAGGCGAGCTGCGCGAGATTAGTTGGTCGTTAGCTCGGGAGCACTATGCGTGGCGGCCATCATCCAATCCGTTCGCCCGCTTTCAGGAGAGCTGGCCTGGGCACTTGGCGAGGTTGTTGGAAGGTGAGCTGGAGACCTATCACGGATACACGTTCTCGATGTTGCGGCAGTGCGGCGCCAACTACTTCATGCTGAGCGCCTTTCTGAAGTGGCACGCGCAGGGGCAGACGCCTGAATTCGTCGAATCCGCGGAGGCAGCGGCGCAGTCGTTTGCGGCGATCAGCCAGACCTGCAAGGCGATGTTGATGAAGCTTGCCCGGGTCGTTCATTCCAAGAGGTCCCGTGACTTTAGCGAACAACTCGCTGAGATGGCAGGGCACTGGCAGCGCGGTATGGAGCTGCTGGCGCCGGCTCTCGGTGCTGGGTGACGCAGCGGCGCGAGGTACCTGACAGAATGGACGCCGGTTCACGCTGTATCGAGCTCAGCTGCTTCGCCCAGGCTGGTGAACGAGTCGCTGTCGGATGGGAGTACGTTTCGACGCCAGCGCGGGAAGTCGCTGACCCAGGCGGCCTTGCGGGTCTGGAGTTTCAGCCCGCGATGGCCCCGTCGACCGTCGCAGGTGAGCTTCGCGCGCGAGGCCGACTCGACCGTGAAGAACCGCCACCACTCGACAGTTCCGACTACTGGTATCGAGTGCGGTTCGATGCCAAGGCTTGGCCCGATGTCGATACGTCAGCTCCTTCTAAAAGACTGTTGGTGTTCGACGGCCTGGCGACGTTGGCCAACGTCTGGTTCAACGGCACACTCGTCGTCGAGTCGGAGAACATGTTTCGCCGAAGCGCGGCAGATGTCTCTGAGTTGGTGCGCGAAGAGAACGAATTGGTCATTCGTTTTGCAGCGCTCGCTCCGGCGATGCGAACCAAGAAGGGACCGCGCCGCTGGCCCACTCGTCTGGTCAAGGAACGCAACCTACGTTTCTTTCGAACAACCCTACTGGGGCGGATGTCGGGTTGGACGCCACCGTGGCCAGCAGTCGGACCGTTCCGCCCCGTGCGGTTGACGACAGCGAGTGCGTGCTTGCTGCACGAACTGCGCTGTCGCCCCAGTGTCGACGAGGGCGGGCCCAAAGTCGCCATCGACGTGGATCTGACGCCAGTCGTCGATGGGGAAACCCGTGTTGTTCTGGATGTCGCTGGGCACCGCGAGCCGATCCAGCTTCGGCCAACGCAAGACGGACGGTTGGTTGGCAAAGCGACCGTGCGCGTGCCGAACGTAGAACGGTGGTGGCCTCACACCCACGGCGCGCAACCTCTCTACCCGACGCAGTTGCTGGTGGAGATCGTCCCGCAGCAGGGTGATTCGATCCAAGAGACGTTCGCCGTCGGAAAGTTAGGGTTCCGTAGCGTCGAGCTGCTCCCGAGCTCCGACTTCGGATTCAAGATCAATGGCGTCGAGGTGTTCTGCCGCGGGGCGTGTTGGACACCCCTGGATGTCGTCACGCTCGATGCAACTCGCCCCCAACTTCGCGAGGCGTTGTTGCAAGCCAAGGCCGCTGGAATGAACATGCTCCGGCTGAGCGGGACGATGACCTACGAGCAGGCGGTGTTCCACGAGCTCTGCGACGAACTTGGGATTCTCGTCTGGCAGGATTTCATGTTCGCCAACATGGACTATCCGCGGGGCGATGAACGATTCGATGCCGAAGTAGTTGTGGAAGCCGAACAAGTTCTGGAGCGGCTGGGTTCGCGCTGTTCGACCGCGTTGTTCTGCGGCGGAAGCGAGACCGAGCAGCAAGCTGCGATGATGGGGATGCCAAGTGACCAATGGGAACATCCCGTATGGCGAGAAACGCTGCTCCAGTTGGTCGATGCTCGTTGCCCGAGCGTTCCGTATTGGTACTCGAGTCCCGGCGGTGCGGGGATGCCGTTCTGGCCGCACGATGGCTGCACTCACTACTATGGCGTCGGCGCCTATCTGCGGCCTCTGCTAGACGCGCGGATCGCTGGCGTTCGATTCGCTTCCGAGTGTCTGGCGTTTGCGGCCCCTCCAGCGCCGGAGGGAGCGTTCGTTTCATCCTCAGCCGCGCCCTTGGGGAGGGTACCTCAGGACAATGGCGCTAGCTGGACCTTTGGTGATGTCACGGATCACTACGTCGGCCATTTCTTCGGAGTGAACGTCGCCGAACTGAAGCGCTCGGACCCGTCGCGGTATCTAGACCTAGCTCGGCGCGCGGTGGCGCGGGCTATTTTCGGCACGCAGGGCTACTTCAGAGACCCGGAGCACCCTTGCCGCGGCAGCTTGATCTGGCTGTTGCGGGACTTGGAACCAGGATCTGGCTGGGGCCTGATCGACTGCGAGGGCAAGCCCAAGTCGGGCTACTACGCGCTTCGCGATGTTTGGGCACCGCGCGCCGCCTGGCTCGTCGACGAGGGGCTCAGCGGTCTGACGGTGGTCGTTGCGAACGACACGAGCCAACCTTTCGAAGGGGAACTCGAAGTAAGCCTCCACGCGTCGGGGGGCAATGTCACTGAACGTTGGAGCACCGTTGCCAGCGTTTCTGCCCATTCGGCGCTGCGCATCCGGGTTGAAGAGCTCGCTGGCAGATTCCTCGACTCGTCGTACTCGTACCGGTTCGGCCCTCCACCCTTCCACGAGTTGCGGATGGCCTTTCGCTGTGGCGGAGAAACCGTGAGTAGCGAAACCTGGCAGGTTGGATAGCGCGTTGCCGTGTTTCGCGAGGACGCGGTCGAGTCTTCGGTGAGACCACGTATATACTTGAGCATGGGCTCGAGCATTCATCTCGTGAGGGGGCTGATTGTCGTCGCGTTGGCGTGCGGCTGTTCGCCCGCGCAACCTGTCGCGATCGCGGTGACTCGACCCATTGCCCAGACGCTTCCCGAATTGCCACTCCTGGACCGTTCCAAGAGCTGCCAGGCCTCGGTCGTTCGGCTTCGACCGCTCGATTCCCTCGAGCAGCGCAATACGTTGCGCGACCTGCTCGGGGTGGCACGACTCCCGACCGAGTTGACGACGAGTTCGCTCGATTCGGATGCCACGCCACGGCTGTCGCACTTATCCGTCGAGCGGCAGCTGGATTCAGCTATCGCGGTTGGCGCGCTGGCACTCCCGCGCATCCGTCAGCTTGCGGGGTGCGACCCGGTTGAGAGCTTGGAATGTGCGCCGCGCTTCGTCTCGGAGTTTGGGCTGCGAGTGTTTCGTCGGCCCCTAGGTGACGATGAACAGACGCGCTACCTCGCATTCTTCCGCAAAGAGGCCGCTGGTCGTGGCCTGCGCGGAGCGACCGCTGTCACAGTCGCAGCGTTCCTGCAGTCTCCGCAATTCCTGTATCATTGGGAGGCGAACGACGTCGGTCCCGCGAGCGACTTCGCGCTGGCCAGTCGGTTGTCGTACGCGATCTGGCGCAGCATGCCCGACGAGGAGCTGTTGGCCTCTGCCGGGCGAGCCCGCCTGCAGCGCCGCGGTGGGTATGAAGCGGAGCTGGTCCGCATGTTCAAAGACCCCAAGGCAACCGACGCCTTCGCGAATTTCGTCGTTCGATGGTTCGAGCTCGACCGCGTCCTACGCGAACCGAAGAACCGGTCGCTATTCCCTGACTGGAATGTCAACGTGGCCCGAAACGCGCTCAAGGAATCGAAACACCTCGCTGCCAGCCTCTACGAGTCAGGACGGGCAACTCTGACTGGCCTGTTGCTCTCGCGCGACGCGCTGGTCGACGATTCGCTTGCGTCCACCTATGGGGTGCCACTGCAGGGGGGATGGCACGAGGTCGAGTTGCCGGAGCCTCAACGTGCGGGATTGCTCACTCGAGTGGCGTTTCTCGCCAGCAACGCGCACAACGTTCCCTCCCCGCCGCTACGCGGCAATTCGGTCCTGCGCAACGTGCTTTGCGCCCCACCTGCGTCGCCTCCTCCTGCCGTGCAGCGCCTCGTACCGACTGATGGGGACGGTCTATCGCCGACCACGAATCGTCAGCGTTTCGAAACGGTCATTGCGCAACAGGCGTCGTGCCGAGCCTGTCACACGACCATGGACCAACTTGGTTATGCGTTCGAGTCGTATGGGGCTACCGGGAAGTTTCGGACGCACGAGGCCAACGGAACACCCATCGACACGCGCGTTTCGCTCCGGCAGCCCGGCATGCTACCGACCATGGACGGTGCCCTGGAGCTGTCCCGAGCGCTGTCGGAGAGCGAGCAGGCGCAATACTGCGCCGTTTTTCGACTCTATGGGTTCGTCAATGGTAGCGAACCCGACGGCAGCGCGTGGTGCGTCACGGACCGCGCGTTCGAAGCAATGCGGCGCTCCGGAGGCGACCTCACCGCCGCTTGGATGACGCTCGTGAGATCGACCGCTGGCATCGATTCTCCCCCAGGCTGACGCGTTGGTGATGTGCGACGATCCTCCCGCGCGGCTGCCCAGCCGCCGAGCGCGCCGTGAGCGGGGGCATCCCTTGACGCTGGACACGATTGCGACTTTCATCAGCAGTGCATGATCCACTACATGACGTCCAACGGGTTGGGAAACGCGTGGGTGGGCAATGAGCTGCGAGTTGTGATGCAGGCGGGGATCCCGTTTCGGCTTCACTCGCTGGTCAAGCCCCCGAGCACCTTCTTCGTTTCCCCCGACATGCAGAGGTTGGGCGAGGAGACGAATTTTCTATATCCGCTCGATCGATTGGGGTTCGTGTGGTCGGCGGTGACTGCGCCGGCTCGTTTCAGAGGGCGGTTCTTTGGCGCCGCGTGGAATGCTCTGACTGGACCACGTGAGAGCGTTCATATCCGAGCGAAGAGTATTTGGCATCTGTTGGTAGCGTGTCACTGGGCGGCCTCACTCGACCCGCGTGACGTGTCCCTCATCCATTCGCAGTGGATTCATTCCGGCGGAACCGTTGCCATGTACGGAGCGTGGTTGCTTGGTGTGCCGTTCAGCTTCACCGGTCATGCCGCTGACTTGTTTCGCGATCGGGCCGCGTTGAGCGACAAGGTTCTCCGCGCGAAGTTCATCGTTTGCATTTCGAAGTTTCACCAGAAGCTCTTCTTGTCGGAGGGCGCGCGTCCAGAACAGTTGCGGCTGGTTTACTGCGGTATCGATACCAGTCACTTCGCGCCGCGCCAGTCCGAACAACGCAATGAGGTGCCGCGTATTCTCGCATCCGGGCGGTTGGTGGAGAAGAAGGGATTTCCCTACTTGATTCAGGCGTGCCGCGTTCTGCGTGATCGGGGCAAGAGCTTCCGCTGCGTCATTGCAGGCAGCGGCCCCGACGAACAGGCCTTGCGCGCAGCCATCGATGCTGCGGGTGTCGGCGACATCGTCGAGCTGACGGGCGGTGCGCTGAAGCAAGAGCACATTCCCGAGTTCATGCATGGTGGGGACGTGTATTGCCTCCCATGTGTGTGGGCGAGCGACAACGATGTCGACGGGTTGCCACAAATGCTGATGGAAGCGATGGCTTGTGGATTGCCGGTCGTCTCGACGGACTTGGTGGGGATCCCAGATCTCGTCATCGATGGGAAGACGGGTCTTTTGGTCAAGCCCAACGATGCAGTAGACTTGGCCGACCAGCTGCAGCGGCTATTGGAGGATCCCCAGCTGGCCTCTCGACTCGCGACGGCGGGTCGCCAACACGTTCTGGACCAGTTCGAACTGGTTCCTGCGCTCGAACCGCTCGTGAACGAATTCAAAAAGCACATGGAGAAACCGTGATCATCTCTCAGACACCCTATCGAGTCAGTTTCGCGGGCGGGGGTACGGACCTTCCAGCGTTCTACGAGCAAGACACAGAGCCCGGCGCCGTCCTTTCCGTCGGGATCAAACAGCACATGTACGTTACGGTAAGTCCTCGCTTCGAGGCGAGCACTCGCGTCGCTTACACGCGCACGGAGATCTGCGACAACGTCGACGACATTCAGCACACGATCGCTCGAGAAGCCCTCAAGCTCACGGGGCTGGGCCCGTATCTCGAGATCACGACAATCGGCGACGTGCCAGCAGGCACGGGTATGGGATCCAGCAGTAGTCTCGCCGTGGG
>QJWJ01000100.1 GCA_003235365.1 Deltaproteobacteria bacterium | reverse complement strand
GTCATCGACGCGCCACCGCACCTCCTGTACATCGCGCGAGCGCAAGAGAAACAGGGCCATCTCGTGCAGGCTATGGAGGCTTACATCAAAGTCACGCGCACGCAGCTCGACGACGACGCTCCCGAAGCATTCGTTCGCGCGAAACAGTCTGCGGAGCAAGAGCTGGCCGCGTTGACTCCTCGTTTGCCCCAAGTCACCGTAACGGTGAGTGGTGAACATACGGAAGACATCGTGGTCAAGGTTGATGGAGAGGCACTGCCGAGTGCTTTCGTCGGCGTGAAGCGCCCGGCAAACCCTGGTAAGCATACGTACTCCGCCGAAGGGGACGCCATGGAGGCGCCTGAGGTGACCATCGCCGTGAACGAAGGCGGCGAGGCCGTGGTGGAGCTGGTACTCAAAGAGAAATCCGTTGCCGCCGCAGCGCCCGCGCCTGAGCCGGCGCCGACGCCCGAGGTCGCAGCAGATTCGGAACCGGTCGCACCGGCCGAACCGGCGCGTGGGTCGAGCCTGAACATACCTGCCTATGCGGCCCTCGGCGTGGGCGCCATAGGTGTGGGTGTTGGTACCGTGTTTCTGATCAAACGCCGGGGCACCAAAAGCGACGCGGACGATCTCGACAAGGAGTGCCGCACGACTCGGGTTTGCGATGACGCTGAGCGGAGCGACCTGAGCGCGCTCGAAGAGGATGCCGCATCTGCCGGTACGTTCTCCGCCATCAGCTACGGCGTAGGGGCTGTGGGGGTCGGAGTGGGACTGTACCTATTGCTGACCGGCAGCGACGAGACAGCGATGGACTCTCGTGACACGATTGGGGTGTGGGCTTCGAATAACCAGGTCGGCATCGCCGGCAGGTTCTGAGGAATATTGATAATGAGACGACGGGAGATGAGGACGAGTGCCGCGATCGGCCTCGGCTTGAGCTTGGGCTTGTTGTACGGCTGCGCGCCGCTCGAACACGACACGAACAAGTGGCTGACTAGCGACGCCGGTGGGAAGGGCAAAGAGGACAGCGGTTCGATCAAGGTGCCAGTCGACACCGATGACGACACCGACGAGACGCCAACCACCGACGACTCGAAGCCTGAACCCGAGGACGCGGGAAACGAAGGTCCGATCGACTCGGGCAAGCCGTCACCGAAGCCCGAGCCGACAGGACCCGCCCAACCCGAGCCTGAACCTGCTCCAAAAGAGGATGCCGGTGGGCCTGCGCCCGTCGTCGATTCGGGCACGGTGATCCCGCCCGTTGTCGATAGCGGCCCAGAGCCGGTCGTCGACTCAGGTCCGACGACTCCCGTAGACTCTGGCCCGAGCTGCGTTCCGGTATCCTCCGGAGAAGCAACGTGTGACGATTCCATCGACGATGATTGCGATGGAATGATCGACTGCGATGATTCCGACTGTCGGGGAGTGCTCGCGTGTTGCGTGCCTTCTGGAGAAACAGAATCGGTTTGCGGCGATTCCGTGGACGACGATTGCGACGGCAAGGTCGACTGCGCTGACCCCGATTGCGTCGATACTCTGCTTTGCTGCATTCCGTCGGGAGCTACCGAGCTGCTGTGTGATGATGCCAAGGACGACGATTGCGACGGTACTCGCGATTGCGACGACAGCGATTGCTCGGCGGACTTGAGCTGTCGTCCTGCTTGCGAACCAACGGGCGCTACCGAAACCGACTGCAGCGATGGCAACGACGACGACTGTGACACGTTGATCGATTGTGCGGACGTTGCCGATTGCGGCAGTGCCACCGAGTGCCTTCCCGCTTGTCAGCCGAGTGGAGACACTGAGACGACCTGCGACGATTCCAAGGATGACGATTGCGATGGTTTCGTCGATTGCGACGACTCCGATTGCGGGGGGGCGGCTGCTTGTCAGACTTCGTGCGTTCCCGTCTCGGAGGACTGCACCGACGGAAGCGACAACGACTGTGACGGCTTCTCCGATTGCACGGACTCGCAGTGTGCGCCGACGGCGGCCTGCTGCACCGCATCCGGTGGAGAGATCTGCACGGATGGCATCGACAACAACTGTGACGGTGTCATCGACTGCCCCGTCATCACAGCCACCGTGCCCGAGCGACCGCCCGCGGGGCGCGAGACCTGGGAGGGCGGTGCTGTTTCGCCATCGGCCGCCAGGATCATGCTTCAGGCGCCGATCCAGACGAACTACATCGTGCAGTGCCGGTCGGGTAAACCTGCAACCGTGAGCAGCAAGGTGTTCGTCGCGTGCAACCCGACGAGCCCGGCGTCGTTGACCGTCCAACCCTTCCCGGACGGTGAAGCGTCCAACCCCGCCTACAACGGCATCATCGAAACACAGGTTCGCTTCGCCTTTCCGAACAGCCAGGTCAGTCAGCCCGCCTCGTTCAGGTACTACGTGCACAACAGCCTCGCTGGTGCCCAACCTTGCCCGCGAAAAGCACCGGATGCAGACTTGTTCGCAGCGGCGCGGCCGAACTTGGTTACCGCGACTTCTCCCAAGTTCCTGGATTCGGACGCGAAGTTGATGGCGCCGTTCGTGAACATCGCGTTCAAACCGTCGCAGAACGTCGAATTCGGAGTCGGCGCGGGTGAGGGCGATGTCGAGTACCTGAGCTTGCGGCGTCGCTTCTCCCTCAGCCCCGAGAAGGATCTGATTCTGATGCGTCGCGCCTACACCGCTCGGCGTAACTACTCGCCGCCGTGTCGCGCAGCGACGATCTTCAAGCACAACACCGATGACGGCATCTACGGCATCAACTCTGCTCGGCACTACCGTACCGGCTGTGACGCGTTGGTCATGAACAAGCAGGGTGCAGGCGTGTGCCTCATCGTCGACAACCAAGGTACGATCAAGATCGCCAATCCTCAGAGCGCCGCCTGGCAGTTCTGGAACTTCGAATGGTGGGCTTGGGTCGATTGGGAGACGGCGGACAACTTCATGTGGCGCAAGCTCCTCGTGACGCAATACGACGGTACGTTCCGGGCCTTCTCTCCGAAGTGCTACGCGGGCGGCTCGTCGTGTGTCGGTACCGACACGGACGTTTTGTTCTTGCCGGATCGCGGCCTGTTCCCCTGGTAGACAATGCAGTCGAGGACGGCCTCTTGCACACGGTGGGCGAGAGGCCGCTCGGCCCGTTGCTGTGCACTTCACCTGCCGGGCGTCTTCGAGCTCGGGTATGGTTGGCATGCACCGGGCTGTCGATGGTCCTCGCACCCACGGGGTGCGACATCGAGGGTCGATTCAGGGACTGCGGTCTTGAGCGATCCAACAAGCAGATCCCACCTGAGCGTAGATCTGCATGCTTCCCGCGGCGGTTCGGTGCAGCTTTTCTCCACTGAGTACGGTTCCGGTTTGGTGTCTGGGCGAGGTTGTTCGCTATAACCGCGGGCCGTGTTCCCGTCGCTGCTGAACCCCGAAGCGTACCGGCTTCAATTGGAGAAGCTGCGCGCGAAGGCCAAACAAGGGGGACACCGAGTCGAGCTCGAAAGCGAAGGGGTGTCGTTGTCGATGCTCTTGGAGTCGCAAACTCGGTTGTGCAGGCACGTTGCCGCCGAGGTGTCGGCGGGCGGCTATCGCCTCGCGCCGCTGAAGCACGCTGAGGTTCACCTCGACGGCAAGCGCCGAGCTCTGTACCGCCCGGACCTGATCGACGCATTGGTTCTCGGTGCGGTTTCAGCGCGCCTGACGTCGCTGCTCGAATCCATTCTCGCGGATAGCGTCTACGCGTATCGACCGGGTCGCAGCTCGATGTCGGCTGTTGGGCGCTTGCGCGCGGAGCTCGCCGAGCATCGTCGGCGGTATGCACCCGCTCAGCGAGGCCTGTTCGTCTTGCAGCGCGACCTTTCGAACTATGGTGAGTCGATCCCCACTGACGAAGGGTCGTACCTGTGGGCGGCGATCAGTTCCGTCTTGGATCTGCTGGACGATCGTCGTGAGGCTCAAGTGCTGCGCGAGTTGCTCGAGGCGGCGTGTCGGCCCCAGGTGCGGTACGCAACGGGGCGGGTCGAGGCGATGACGCGGGGGCTCCCCACCGGATCTCCCATCCAACAGCCCCTGGCCAATCTCTATCTCACCGTCTTGGATGAGCAGATGGGAACGCGCGACCTGTTCTATGCGCGGTTTGGCGACGACTTGCTGGTCGTGTCATCGAGCCTCGAAGCGTCCATCGAGGCGGCAGACACTCTGCAGCGCGTGGTGGACGGTTTGGAGTTACGTTTCAACGACGCAAAGACGAAGAACCAGTATTTTACGAAACCAGGACGCCCGCTCGAACGAGCTTGCTCGCTTGCCATGAGACCGACGTCGCACATCGAGTATCTCGGCGTGCGTCTGAACTTCGACGGCCGTCTAGGCATCAAGGCCAAACGCGTTCGGCAGCTGCTGCAGCGTTGTCGTTGGCGCGTCGAGAACGTGATGCGTGTGGCTCCCCCCGGCTGTGCCTTGCCGTGGGTGGCCGCGGCACTGGAGCGAGCGCTCACCGAGTCGGGGAGCGTTGCCGAGCCGCTGCGCGAGGCGTTGACGACTTGGGTCGACGACCGGAATCAGCTGCGGGAGCTCGACTATCAGCTGGCGCTGCTTTGTGCCGAAGCGCTGTCCGGCAAGCGTGGTGTGAGGGCGTTTCGTCACACCACGCCTTCGGCACTCCGGGAGGCTGGGCTGTCGTCACTGCTGCAACTGCGACGTCGCGAAAAGGGGAGCGCGTGACGGTTCGCCAGTGGCTCCGCAAGCGCCGTGCTCAGTTGGACGGCGTGCCTCGTTTGGAGGACGCTCTGCTGGGGGCGTCGCCGCAGCGCTATGCAGTGTACCGCCTCAAGTACGTCTTCGTCCGCGCCATGCTGCGTACGGTGTTCCGCTTGTTGGAGCTCGCCCTGTTCGTCTCGGCGTTTTCTTTCGACATCTTGGGTCCCGTACTGTGGGTTCGCAGCGTGATGTTGGTGGGCGAGGCGTTGTGGTGGGGTGCATTGGAAACGCTTCGCCGCGACGTGCGACAGCTTGCTGCGACCGGCACTTCCCCGTCGACGGCCATCCGTCAGTGGTTGGCATTGGCGTGCGCGGCCGCGACACTCGTCATGGCGGCGGCGGGCGCGTGGCTGATCGGGCGACCTGCCGCTGGGCCCGGTATCAGCGTATTGGACGTGTTCGTCTTGGGTTGTTCAGTGCGCTGGGCAGTGGACCTGCTGGCGCGCACGTATCATTCGGGCGTTTATGGAGTGCGCCGAGTGTACCGACCGCTGTGGAGCCTACTGCTGGTCGATGTGGCGGACATCGGCGTGTTCGTTCTCGCCTATTGGTGGCTGGGAGCGTGGGG